>JBKBWW010000100.1:5267-12769 GCA_046314475.1 Hydrogenophaga sp. | reverse complement strand
CAAGGCACCGGCCATCACACGGCCCTGGCCATCGAGGTATTTGGTGCCCGAGTGCATGACGATGTCGGCGCCCAGCTTCATCGGTAACTGCAGCGCGGGTGTGGCGAAGCAGTTGTCCACGCACAGGAGCGCGCCCGCGTTGTGCGCGATGTCGGCCAAGGCACGGATGTCGCACACCTCGGTCAGCGGGTTGGTCGGCGTCTCGGCAAACAGCAGCTTGGTGGTCGGCCTGATCGCCGCTTGCCACGCCGCCACATCGGTCTGCGAGACAAAGGTGGACTCGACGCCGAACTTGGCGAGGTCGGTACCGATCAGCTTGATGGTGGAGCCGAACATGGAGTGCGAACACACCACGTGGTCGCCGGCCTTGAGCAGGCCCATGCACATCATGAGGATGGCGGACATGCCCGAGGCGGTGGAGATGCAGGCCTCGGCGCCTTCGAGCGCGGCCAGGCGCTGCTCGAAACTGGCCACCGTGGGGTTGCCATAGCGGCCGTAGGTGAAACCTTCTTCATCGCCGGCAAAGCGGCGCGCAGCGGCTTCGGCGCTGGGTTGCACATAGCCGCTGGTGAGGTAGAGGGCTTCGGAGTTTTCGCCATACTGGCTGCGCTCCACGGCTTCGCGCACGGCCAGCGTGTCGCGGTGCAGGTCGGTTTTCTTCTGGGTCATGGGCCGAGGCTTTCAGGCGACCTGCGCATTGGGCAGGGCCAGGCGCGAGGTGTCCTCTTCGCCCTCTTCGCTCTGATCACGGCCCGCGTTCAGGCGTGCGATGTCGGCCAGTGTGATGTCGCCGGTGACGTACACGCCGTCGAAGCACGAAGCGTCAAAACCGGCGAGCTTGGGGTTGAGTGAGCCGATGGCCTGCTTCATCGCATCCACGTCCTGGTAAATGAGCGCGTCGCAGCCGATGCTCTCGCGCACTTCCTCCACCGTGCGGTTGTGCGCCACGAGTTCGTCGGGCGTGGGCATGTCGATGCCGTAGACGTTGGGGTAGCGCACCGGCGGCGCGGCGCTGGCCAGGTACACCTTGCGTGCGCCGGCGTCGCGTGCCATCTGCACGATCTCGCGGCTGGTGGTGCCGCGCACGATGGAGTCGTCCACCAGCAGCACGTTGCGGCCCTTGAATTCGCTGCCGATCACGTTGAGCTTCTGGCGCACCGACTTCTTGCGCACGCCCTGCCCCGGCATGATGAAGGTGCGGCCCACGTAGCGGTTCTTCACGAAACCTTCGCGGTACGGCAGGCCGAGCAACTGGGCCAGTTCCATGGCGCTGGGGCGCGACGATTCGGGGATGGGAATGACCACATCGATCTCGTTCGGCGGCACGGTGGACACCACACGTTTGGCCAAAGTCACGCCCATGTTCAAGCGGGCCTGGTAGACCGAGATGCCGTCCAGCACCGAGTCGGGCCGGGCCAGGTACACGTATTCAAAGATGCAGGGGTTGTGGCTGGTTTTCTCGGCACACTGCTCGAACTGCATCTTGCCGTCCATGTCGACGAACACCGCCTCACCGGGCAGCACGTCGCGGTCCAGCTCGAAGCCGTTGCCTTCCAGCGCCACCGACTCGCTGGCGACCATCACGCCGCCCTGGTCGTTGTGGCCCACGCACAGCGGGCGGATGCCGAACGGGTCGCGGAAAGCCAGCAGGCCATGGCCGGCGATCAGCGCCACCACCGCATACGAACCCTTGACGCGCTGGTGCACGCCGCGCACGGCGGCAAACACGTCGGCCGGTTTCAGGGTGATGCCGCGTGTGACCTTTTCCAGTTCGTGGGCCAGCACGTTGAGCAACACCTCGGAGTCGCTGTCGGTGTTGACGTGGCGGTGATCGGTCTGGAAGAGTTCCTGCGCCAACGCTTTGGCATTGGTCAGGTTGCCGTTGTGCACCAGCACCAGGCCAAAGGGCGCGTTCACGTAGAAGGGCTGCGCCTCTTCCTCGCTGAAGGCGTTGCCAGCCGTGGGGTAACGCACCTGGCCCAGCCCGCAGATGCCGGGCAGCGAACGCATGTTGCGGGTGCGGAACACGTCACGCACCATGCCCTTGGCCTTGTGCATGAAGAACTTGCGGCCCTGCTGGGTGACGATGCCGGCCGCATCCTGGCCGCGGTGCTGCAGCAGCAGCAAGGCGTCGTAAATCAGCTGGTTGACTGGCGTTTTGCTGACCACGCCCACGATTCCACACATGTTTCGATCCTCTGAAAAAACTCAAACCGTTCTAAGCGATATATCGGGCCACCGGCTCCGGCAACAAGGGCTTGATGGCGTGCAAAGTGGCCACCAGCATGTCGGCCACCACCGAGCCCTGCCACCAGGGGGCATCACGCAGCGGCGACATGCTCACCACCACCGCGAACGCCAGCAGCATCACCACGCCACGCGCCAGCCCGAAAGCGCTCCCCAGAATCCGGTCCACCGGCCGCAAACCAACCGACGCCACCAGCTTCTTGACCAACCATGCGAGCAACCCGCCCGCGAACGCCACGGCAATGAACACCACCAGAAAGCCGGCTGCCAGCCGAAGCGGCGGAGACAGGCTCTCCAGCGGGAGCAGCAAGGCGACCTCGTCGGCGTAGGACTGCGCGAGCACAAAGGCCGCCACCCAACTGGCCACGGAGAGCACCTCGTACACCAGGCCGCGCCACGCGCCAAGCAACACCGACAGCAACAACACCGTCAGCAGCAAACCATCCGTCAACCCCATGCAGTCTTCGTCCGTGGGCGCATCACAGCGTGAGCACGGCCGCGGGCAAGCCCAGGGCCTTCACGCGGGCGGCCGCCTTGTCGGCCTCGGCCCGGCTGTTGTACGGCCCCAGGCGCACGCGGATGCGGCGCCCATCCGACGTTTCGGCCACGTGGGTGTAGGTCTTGAGTCCGGCGGCTTCGAGTTTCTGGCGCACCGTGCGGGCGCCCGCCTCTTCGGAGAACGCACCCACCTGCACCACCAGGCGCTCGGCGGCTGCGGTGGCTGGCGCGGTTGCGACCGTGGTCGCAGAAGGGGTGGCGGTTTTGCCTTCGAGCAGGGCGCGGGCGCGCTCGGCTTCAGCCGGTGCGGGCTTGGCGGGCTCCGACGCGGGTTTGGGCGGGGCAGTTGCCTCGACGACCTCTTCGCGCGCGCTCAGGGTTTCGCGGGCTTCGACGCTGGGTGCCGGCGGTTTGGCGGCAGCGGGCGCCGCGGCCGTGGCCGGCGGCTTCACCGCGGGCGCAGGCGTGCTTTTGGCCGGAATCTCAATCGGGATATCGACCGAAATCGGGCGCGGTTGGGTGTCGAACAACAGAGGGAAGCCCACCACACCCAGCAACACCAGCACGCTGGCACCGATCAGGCGGTGGCGAGCGCGGCGGCGCACGGCGTCAATGCTTTGCGGCGGTGGTGTCGATGGATTGCCCTGTGAGCCTGAACGGGATTTGAACATTCGGGTGGGAACCATGGCGCCAAAGGAGGCCTGGCGAGGGGCGCGACACGGGGAGCGGTCGGGACAGCTCGGCGGAGGGGTCAGGAAGGCAGGTGTTTGGCCGACAAGCGGGGCACACCGTCCTGCAGAACACCCCCCACGGTGAAGAACGATCCGAAGACCACGATTCTATCAGCGGGGTCCGCGTGGGACACCGCTGCGTGCAGTGCCTCCATCGGGCTGGCGTGGCAGCCCGCCACCGTGCTTTTGGCCGTGGCGGGGTGGGTTTTGAGGGTCTCGGCCAGAGCGGCGGCGGTGCTGGCGCGGGGCAGCGGCAGGTCGGTCAGGTGCCAGCGGTCGATGAGTGGCGCGATGCGTTCGAGCATGGCGCCCAGGTCCTTGTCGGCCATGGCGCCGAACACCGCGTGGGTGGTGGGGTAGTAGCCCATGGCGTCGAGGTTTTCGGTGAGTGCAGCCACCGAATGCGGGTTGTGCGCCACATCCAGCACCAGGGTGGGCGTGCCGGGCACGATCTGGAAGCGACCGGGCAGCTCCACCAGCGCCAGGCCGTTGCGCACCGCCTGGGCCGTCACAGGCAGCTTCGACCGCAAGGCCTCCACCGCGCCCAACACACCGGAGGCATTGACCAGTTGGTTGGCGCCGCGCAGCGCCGGGTAGGCCAGCCCGGCGTAACGCCGCCCGCCGTGTGAGGGGTGCATGGCCCAGCCCCACTGTTGCTGGTCGCCGGCGAAATGGAAATCCTTGCCGATGCGCCAGAGCTCGGCGCCGACTTCCAGCGCGCGGTCGAGCACGCTTTGCGGCGGCACCGGATCGCTCACCACCACCGGCCGGCCGGTGCGCATGATGCCGGCCTTCTCGAAACCGATGGCCTCACGGTCGTTACCCAGCAGCGCCATGTGGTCGAGCGCGATGCAGGTGATGACGGCACAGTCGGTGTCGATGATGTTCACCGCGTCCAGCCGCCCACCCAGGCCCACCTCCAGAATGGCCACGTCCAGACCCGCGCGCGAGAGCGTGCGCAGGATGGCCAGTGTGGTGAATTCAAAGTAGCTCAGGCTGATTTCTTCGTCGCCGCCCTGCCCCTTTCGCGCCTCTTCCACCTCGGCAAACGCCGGTAGCAGATCGTCGGTGGCCACCGGTTCCCCGGCGATGCGGCAGCGCTCCTCGAAATGGACCAGATGCGGCGAGGTGTAGACGCCAGTGCGGTAGCCGGACTGGGTGTACACGGCCTCCAGCATGGCGCAGGTGCTGCCCTTGCCGTTGGTGCCGGCCACGGTGATCACCGGGCAGGTGAGCGCCAGGCCCATGCGCTGCGCCACGCGCTGCACGCGTTCCAGCCCCATGTCGATGGTGACCGGGTGCAGGCGTTCTGCGTGGGCCAGCCACTCGGGCAGCGTGGTGGGATGGGGAGGCAAGTCGATGTGGAGCATGGCGGATTGTCCCATCGCCTCGGTCGTCAATGCAGGCATCACCGACAATCCCTCCCATGATCAACGTCTACGGCATCCCCAACTGCGACACCGTCAAAAAGGCCCGCGCCTGGCTGACCGAACACGGTGTCGAACACCACTTTCACGATTTCAAAAAGCAAGGCGTTCCCGAGGTCGAACTCGACCGCTGGCTGGCCGCCGTGGGATGGGAGACCGTGATCAACCGCAAGGGCACCACCTGGCGCCAGCTGGACGAAACCGTGCGGCTCGGCGTGACCGATGCCGCCAGCGCACGGGCCGTGGCGCTGGCGAATCCGAGCGTGATCAAGCGCCCGGTGGTGCGGTGGGCCGACGGCATCACGGTGGGTTTTGACCCTGACCTCTGGCAAGCCCGCCTCTGAATCCCGGCGAATCTGCTCACCCCGCGGCCTAAAATCGCGGTTTCGTTTTTCACATCCCAGCACCATGAGCACCACCCACTTCGACGGCGTGACCGTCAACACCCAGGCCAGCGTGTACTTCGACGGCAAGTGCGTCAGCCACGGCATCACCTTTGCCGACGGCACGAAAAAGTCGGTCGGCGTGGTGCTTCCCGCCACCCTCACCTTCAACACCGGCGCGCCAGAAATCATGGAATGCGTGGCGGGTGGCTGCGAATACAAGCTGGCCGGCACCGATGCCTGGCTCAAGTCCGGCCCCGGCGAAAAGTTCAGCGTGCCCGGCAACAGCAGCTTCGAGATCCGTGTGACCGAGCCTTACCACTACATCTGCCACTTCGGCTGAACCACCGAACCACAGCCATGGCCACCATTCTTCAGAACCTCCCCACGCAGCAAAAAGTCGGCATCGCCTTCTCCGGCGGCCTCGACACCTCGGCAGCGCTGCTGTGGATGAAACAAAAAGGCGCGATCCCCTACGCCTACACCGCCAACCTCGGCCAGCCCGACGAGCCGGACTACGACGAGATCCCGCGCAAGGCCATGCAGTACGGCGCCGAGAAGGCGCGTCTGATCGACTGCCGCACGCAACTCGCGCACGAAGGCATTGCCGCGCTGCAGTGCGGCGCCTTCCACATCAGCACCGCGGGCGTGACCTACTTCAACACCACGCCGCTGGGTCGCGCGGTCACGGGCACCATGCTGGTGGCTGCGATGAAGGAAGACGACGTCAACATCTGGGGCGACGGCAGCACCTACAAGGGCAACGACATCGAGCGCTTCTACCGCTACGGCCTGCTGACCAACCCGAGCCTGAAGATCTACAAGCCCTGGCTCGACCAGCTGTTCATCGACGAGCTGGGTGGCCGCGCCGAGATGAGCGCGTTCATGACGGCCAACGGCTTCGGCTACAAGATGAGCGCCGAAAAGGCCTACAGCACCGACAGCAACATGCTCGGCGCCACGCACGAAGCGAAAGACCTCGAACACCTCAGCAGCGGCATCTCCATCGTCAACCCCATCATGGGCGTCGCCTTCTGGAAAGACGAGGTGGTGGTCAAACGCGAAACGGTGACGGTTCGCTTTGAAGAAGGCCAGCCCGTGGCCCTCAACGGCGAGACTTTCGCGAGCCCTGTGGACCTGATCCTGAAGGCCAACGCGATCGGTGGTCGTCATGGCCTGGGCATGAGCGACCAGGTCGAGAACCGCATCATCGAAGCCAAGAGCCGCGGCATCTATGAAGCCCCCGGCCTGGCGCTGCTGCACATTGCCTACGAGCGCCTGGTGACCGGCATCCACAACGAAGACACGATCGAGCAGTACCGCATCAACGGTCTGAAACTCGGCCGCCTGCTGTACCAGGGCCGCTGGTTCGACCCGCAGTCCATCATGCTGCGCGAAACCGCCCAGCGCTGGGTGGCGCGCGCCATCACGGGCGAGGTCACCATTGAACTGCGCCGTGGCAACGACTACTCGATCATGAACACCGAGAGCGCGAACCTGACCTATGCGCCCGAGCGCCTGAGCATGGAGAAGGTGGAAGACGCGCCGTTCACGCCGCTGGACCGCATCGGCCAGCTGACCATGCGCAACCTCGACATCACCGACACGCGTGCGAAGCTGGGCATTTATGCCAAGGCAGGACTGCTCTCGTTGGGTGACGGGGCCAGCATGTTGAAGCTGGAAGGCGAGTAAGGGCCGCCTTCCGGCTTGAGCCGGTCAAACAACGATCGGCTCAGTCTCCAGCAAGATCCCGAACCGCTCGTACACGCTGGTCTGGATCGCCTTGGCCAGCGTCATCACCTCACCGCCGGTGGCGCCACCCCGGTTCACCAGCACCAGAGCCTGCCGCTCGTACACACCGGCGCTGCCCACGCCCTTGCCCTTCCAGCCGCAGGCGTCGATGAGCCAGCCTGCGGCCAGCTTGATGCTGCCGTCGGCGATGGGGTAGTGGACCACCTTGGGCTCGCGCGCGATGATGTCGGCGCATTGCTCGCGAGACACGGTGGGGTTCTTGAAAAAGCTGCCGGCGTTGCCAATCACCGCCGGGTCGGGCAGCTTGGCGCGGCGGATCGCGCAGACCCAATCGAAGATCTGCTGCGCGCTCGGTGACGAGATGCCGGTCTCGGCCATCTTGCGGTCCAGATCGGCGTAACCCAACACGGGCTTCCACGGTTTGGGCAGCCAGAAACGCACATGGGTGATGAGCGCGCGACCGG
>JBKBWW010000100.1:0-5257 GCA_046314475.1 Hydrogenophaga sp. | reverse complement strand
AGCCCCAGGCCTTTCTCACCCGCTGGGGTGTGTTTGAACACCGAGTCGCGGTAGCCAAAACCGCACTTCGCGGCGTCCAGCGTGAAACTCTGGCCGGTTTGCAGGTCGATCGCGTCCAGCGCACTGAAACGGTCTTGCAGCTCCACGCCATAGGCACCGATGTTCTGCACCGGCGAGGCGCCCACGGTCCCCGGAATCAGCGCGAGATTTTCCAGGCCGGGATAGCCTTGCTCCAGCGTCCAGCGCACAAAATCGTGCCAGTCTTCGCCCGCACCGGCCTCCACCACCCACCCCTTGGCGGTTTCCTCCACCAGGCGCCGGCCTGAAATTTCGACCTTGATCACCAGCTGCTTGATGTCGCCGGTGATCACCAGGTTGCTGCCACCGCCCAGCACGAAGGCGGGCGCGCCCGAATCGGTGCGCACCTCCTGCTCGGCCAGCAGCGCCAGCACGTCTTCCGTTGAGCGCACGCGCACCAGGCGATGAGCCCGGGCAACGATGCCAAAAGTGTTGTAGGGCTGGAGCGCCACGTTGTTCTCGACTACCATTCTTTGATTCTCTCATTCACTCTTTGCAAGACCCCCAGCATGCCCTCTTTTGACACCGTTCTTGAAGCCGATTTCGTCGAAGTGAAAAATGCGGTCGATCAGGTCGCACGCGAGATCGGAACCCGCTTCGATTTCAAGGGCACGAGTGCTGCCATCGAGCTCAAGGACAAGGAAATCATCCTGCACGGCGACGCCGATTTCCAGCTCCAGCAGATCGACGACGTGCTGCGCGGCAAGCTCACCAAACGCGGTGTCGACGCGCGTTTTCTCGACGTGGGCAAGGTTGAAAAGGTGGGTGGCGACAAGGTCAAGCAGGTGGTGAAGGTGCGCAACGGCGTGAGCACAGAAGACGGCAAGAAAATCCAGCAGGCCATCAAGGGCAGCAAGCTCAAGGTGCAGGGTGCCATCCAGGGCGACGCGGTGCGCGTGACCGGTGCCAAGCGCGACGACTTGCAGGCGGCCATGGCGCTGATCAAGTCCGAACTGAAGGACTTGCCGCTGTCATTCAACAATTTTCGCGATTGAGATGGTCCGCGGCTGCGCCCTTGCGGTGAGCGTTCTGCTGGCCTGGCCGGCAGCAGCGCAGCAGGTCGCGCTCTCCGGCGTGGCCGGCGGCAAGGCGCTGGTCACCATCGACGCCGCCGCGCCGCGTTTCCTGAGTCCCGGCCAGGCGCACCAGGGCGTGAAGCTGCTGAGCCTGCAAGGCGAAGCGGCGGTGATCGAGATCAACGGACAACGCCAGACCCTGCGTGTGGGGGAAGCGCCCGTGAGTCTGGGGCGCGCCAAGGCCGATCCGGGCGCGCAGCGCATCGTGCTCACCGCCGATGCGCAGGGCCACTTCATGCCGCCCGGTCAGATCAATGGGCGGCAGGTCCAGTTCATGGTGGACACGGGCGCCACTCAGGTGATCATGAGCGAGTCCGATGCGAAGCGCATCAACCTCAAGTTCGAGCAGGGTCAAAAGGTGCGGGTGTCCACCGCCAATGGCGATGTGGTCGGCCACCAGATCCGGCTCGATTCGGTGCGCATCGGTGAGGCGCAGGTGTACGACGTGTCGGCCATCGTGCTGCCCCAGTCGATGGCGTTTGTGTTGTTGGGCAACAGCTTTCTCACGCGCTTTCAGATGCAGCGCACCAACGACCAGCTCACGCTGGACCGCCGCTATTGATCATGGCGCCTTCTGCGCGCCAGTCACCACAATTTCAATTCGCCATGCGGCATCCGCCAGCGCGGCCTGCACCGTGGCCCGCGGCGGCGCGGTACCCGGCACCACCCAGGCGTCCCACACTTCGTTCATCGCACCGATCTCGGCGATATCGGCCAGGAAAATCTGTGCGCGCAGGATGCGCGACTTGTCGCTGCCGGCTTCCAGCAAACGCTGCTGCACCTGTTCCAGCACGTCCTTGGTCTGGCCGCGAATGTCGGTGTCGCCGCGCTCGGGCACCATGCCCGCCAGATACACGACGCCGTTGAACACCGCCGCTTCGCTGTAACGCGCGGCCACACCGATGCGGGTGATGTGCTGGCTCATGGTTTCTTCGCGCCCAGTTTGCTTTCCTTGCCGGCCATCAGTCGGTTGATGTTTTCTGCATGCCGGTAGACCAGCAGCATGCCCATGATCACCAGGCTCATCACCTGCACACCGGGTGCGTCCCACGCCACGCGGTGCCCCAGCAAAAAGAACGCCGGCGCAAACACCGCCGTGACGATGGATGCCAGCGACGAGTATCGGAAGAACGCCGCGATGATCACCCAGGTGGCCAGCGCTGCCAGACCGAGCCAGGGCTGGAAACCGAAGATCACGCCCGCTGCGGTGGCCACACCCTTGCCGCCCTGAAAGCGGAAGAACACAGGGTACAGATGGCCCAGGAATGCCGCGAGGCCGACCAGCGCCACCGTGCCATCGCCCAGGCCGTGGGCCTCGCCCCACCACTTCACAGCCACCACCGGCAACCAGCCCTTGAGCGCGTCGAGCAACAGCGTGATCACGGCGGCCGCCTTGTTGCCCGAGCGCAGCACGTTGGTGGCGCCGGGGTTCTTGCTGCCATAAGTGCGCGGGTCGTTGAGCCCCATGAAGCGACTCACGAGCACGGCAAACGACAACGAGCCGATCAGGTACGCGGCCACGGTGGCCAGCAGCGGATATAGCAATGACAACGAAGTCTCCTCGGTGGTTCGGGCTGCGCTGTGCGGAGCAACGCCGGGCTATTCTGCCAGCGCGCACTCCACGGGCCTGGCGCCCAGCGGGTCGCTGAGAACGGCAGGTTCGATGCCCACCAGATAGCCCCGGCGCCCACCATTGATCCAGATCCTGGTCAGCGTCAACACGGACGCCTCAACGAACACCGGCATGGCGCGTTTCAAACCGAACGGCGAAGTGCCCCCGACAAAGTAGCCGCTGTGGCGGTTTGCCACCTCGGGCTTGCAAGGCTCGACCGACTTGGCACCGATCTGGCGCGCGAGATTCTTGGTCGACACGGTGCGGTTGCCGTGCATCAACACCGCCAGCGGCTTGGCGGCCTCGTCCTGCATGATCAAGGTCTTGACCACGGCAAACGGATCGAGCCCGAGCACCTGCGCACTGTGCTGCGCGCCACCGTGCTCCAGGTACTCGTAGCTGTGTTCGGTGAACACCACCCCATGCGCCTTGAGCCAGGCGGTGGCGGGTGTCTCGCTGACGTGCGACTTTTTGGCCAAGCGTCAACTCACTGAGCCGGGTCGCGACTTTCCCAGCGAATCTTGTCGATTTCAATCAACAGGTCGGGCGACAGCGTCGTGCCCCAGGCGTCCAGGCATTCGTCGAGCTGGGTCAGCGAGGTCACGCCGATGATGGTGCTGGCCACGCGCCAGTTGGTGTAGCAGAAGGCCAGCGCCATCTGCGACGGTGTAAGGCCGTGGTCGCGCGCCAGGGCGTTGTAGCGGCGCGCGGTGTCCAGCGCCTCGGGCCGGCCCCAGCGCTGCTTGCGCATCGATTCAAACAAGGCCATGCGCCCGGCATCGCCCACCAGACCGGTCTCGTCGTATTTGCCGCTCAGCAAGCCGAAGCCCAGCGGCGAATACGCCAGCAGCGACACGCCCAAGCGGTGGCAGGTTTCGTCCAGCCCGTTCTCATAGCTGCGGTTGATCAGGCAGTACGGGTTCTGCACCGTGGCCACGCGCGGCAGGCCGTGCTGCTCGGCCAGGCGCACGAACTCGTGCACACCGTAAGGCGATTCGTTGGACAGGCCAATGGCCTTGACCTTGCCCGTCTTCACCAGCTCGGCCATGGCTTCGAGCTGTTCCAGCACCGAGGCGCAAGGTTTGTCTTTCGTGGGATCGAAGCTCAGCAGACCAAAGGCGGGCACATTGCGCGCCGGCCAGTGAATTTGATACAGGTCGATCACGTCGGTCTTCAGGCGACGCAGGCTGTCGTCGCAGGCCTTGAGGATCTCGGCTTTGCTCACGCCCGAGTTCTCACCGCGAATCCAGGGCATGCCGCGCGATGGACCGGCCACCTTGGTGGCCAGCACCACTTTGCCGCGCAGGCTGGCGTCCTTGGCGAACCAGTTGCCCAGAATCGTTTCGGTGGCGCCGCAGGTCTCGGCGCGCGCAGGCACCGAATACATCTCGGCCGCGTCGAGAAAGTTGATGCCGCGCTCCATCGAGCGATCCAGGATGCTGTGTGCGGTGGCTTCATCGACCTGCTCGCCAAAGGTCATCGTGCCCAGGCAGATGGGCGGAACTGTCAGTGCGCTGGCGCCCAATGGAACGTTTTTCATGCAATTTTTTGTAAAGTCAGAAGGGATGTGATGCCAAAGCGATAGGCCGGGGTATAAGTTTAGAGCGCATCGGGTTGCGGCGCAGTCACCACGAACACACCCTCGCGTGTGATGATGATGTCGCCGTCGACCCGAAGCCGACTGTCTATCCATTCTCAACAACGCCAGTGGAGCATTGCACATGAAACACCTCACCAACATCACACGTGGCCTGACGGTCACCGCCCTCGCCGCTGCGCTCGCCGTGAGCGGTTGCGCCAACATGAGCGAAACCCAGACCGACTCCGCCAAGGGTGCCGGCATCGGCGCCCTCGCGGGTGTGCTGCTGGGCGCGGCCACCGGTGGCTCCAAAGGCGCAGCCCAAGGCGCTGTGCTCGGCGCTGGCGCTGGCGCACTGGGTGGCTACATCTGGTCGACCAAGATGCAGGAACAGAAGCGTGCAATGGAAGCCGCCACCGCCGGCACCGGCATCGGCGTGAGCCAGACCTCGGACAACCGCCTGAAGCTCGACGTGCCGGCCGACGCCGGTTTCGCCACCGGCAGCTCCACCGTGAGCCCCACGCTGCAGCGCGTGCTCGGCCAGTTCGCCAACACGCTCAACGCCAACCCGGTGACCGCCGTGGCCATCGTCGGCCACACCGACAGCACGGGCAGCGACGCGGTGAACAATCCGCTGTCGTTCAACCGTGCCAACAGCACGCGCGACTACCTTGTGGCCCGTGGCGTGTCGCCAGCCCGCTTTGCCACCGATGGCCGCGGCTCGCGCGAGCCGATCGCCGACAACGGCACCGCTCAAGGTCGCGCACAGAACCGCCGCGTCGAGATCTATGTGGCTGAGCCTGCAGCGCGCTGATCGTCTTCTCCCCGTTCTGAAAAGGCCCGGTTTTACCGGGCCTTTTTTGTTGTCGTGGTGTTTTTTCTTCGGCTGGTCCTGTCATCGGCGGCCATGGG
>JBKBWW010000099.1:0-12828 GCA_046314475.1 Hydrogenophaga sp. | reverse complement strand
GGTCACGGCCGATTCGGCCAGCGGCGCGAGCATGGCCGCGGCCACGCGCGCGGCGGCGTTTTCAGCCAACGGGCCGCCGGCATCGAACACCTCGACCCGGTGGCCGCGCTGCGCCAGCGCACAGGCGAGCAGCCGGCCCATGAGGCCGGCGCCGAGCACCACGGCGGTGGAATTTTTCGCGATCGTCATGAATGTTCCTCGGCGCTGCCACAATGCGCGCCATGCAAAGCCCACCCCACCACAGCGAACCCCGCCGCTACACACGCGTCCTGTCCATCGCCGGTTCCGACAGCGGCGGTGGCGCCGGCATCCAGGCCGACCTGAAGACCTTTGCGGCGCTGGGCTGCTACGGCATGACGGCCATCACCGCGCTGACCGCGCAGAACACGCGGGGCGTGAGCGCCATCCACGGCGTGCCGCCCGAGATGCTCAAGGCGCAGCTGTGCGCGGTGTTCGACGACATCGGCGTTGACGCGGTGAAGATCGGCATGCTGCACGCGCCCGACATCGTGCGCACGGTGGCCTGGGCCTTGAAGCACTACAAGGTGCAGCGCGTGGTGCTCGACCCGGTGATGGTGGCCACTTCGGGTGACACGCTCATCACCCCCACCACCGTGCAGGTGCTGGTGCACGAGCTGTTTCCGCTGGCCACGGTGATCACGCCCAACCTGGACGAAGCCGCCTTGCTGCTCAGCCGCACCATCGAGTCGGCGGACGAGCTCGAAGCCGCCGCGCGCGACCTGTTCGCCATGGGCGCGCCGGCGGTGTTGCTCAAGGGCGGGCACCTGCCGGGCGATGAGGTGGCCGATCTGCTGGTCACCGGCGTTGGCCCGGTGCAGCGCCTGGCGTCGCCGCGCATCGAGAGCCGCAACACACACGGCACGGGCTGCACGCTGTCGTCGGCCATCGCTGCACACCTCGCGCTCGGTGAGCCGCTGGACCGTGCGGTGGCGCTGGCACGCAGCTACATCCTGCAAGCCATTGCGCAGGGCGCCGATGTGTACACCGGCGCTGGCCACGGCCCGCTCAACCACGGCTTCGCGCCCGTTCCGCAGCACAAGCGGCCTCGGGGCTGAAGCGCGGCGCGGCTGGACCATCAGGCCCGTGCGGGGGTGAGGCCACCCGCGTTGCGTGGTCGTGAGAGCGCGGCCAGTGTGAAGGTCAGCGCCAGGGTGGGCAGGGCCGAGCCGAACTGCGGGGCGAACTTCGCCAGCAGGTGGTAGCAGGCAATGCCCAGCACCCACAACGCCGCCGCGCTCCAGTCCACCGAGCGTTTCTCACCGAGCGCGTTGCCCGCGCCCAGCCGGCCCAGGATCACGCCGTACAGCGGCACGAACACCGAGCTCAATATGAGCAGGAAGGGCTCGATCGCGTGGATCGGCAGGAACAGCGCGAGCACCGTGCACACCGCGGCAAACGCCAGGCCGGCGCGTCGGATGCTCCAGCGCGGCTGCAGGCTGTGCACCGAGACCGCGCCCGAATGTGCGTCGCCGTAGGCGTTGTCCATCTCGTCGAGCAGGATCAGGCCGAGCGCGATCAGGCCGCCCTGTGCGAGCAACAGCGCCCCCACCAGGTTGGTGCCCGGCTCCACCGTGCTCACCACCAGCACACCCAGCGCGTAGCACCAGATGTTGGCCAGCGCATATCCGAGCCACGTGCCACCCAGCGTGGTGGCGGTGCGTTTGCCGTGGCGCGCGTAGTCGGCCACCAGCGGCAGCCACGAGACCGGCATGGCGATCACCAGGTCCATGGCGGAAAACAGGCCCATGCCTCCCGCACCCGGGCGGCTCCAGAAAGCCTCGAAGCCTTTCGCCTGCAGGCGCGTGCCGAACTGCCAGGTGAGCCAGGCCAGCGAGGCGATCACGAGCGGCAGGCCGAAGCGGCTGACGAACTTGCGCACCAGCTTGAGCATGGAGCCGGCCATGAGCGCAATGAGCACACCGCCCCAGAGCAGCGTGGCCAGCAGTTTGCCGGTGGTGCCATCGAGCAAGCCCCCGGGCTCACTGCCCAGCGCCTGTTTGAGGATGGCCACCGTGCCCTCTTGCATGATGACCAGCTCGAAAGTGGTCCAGCCCACCAGTTGTGCGATGTTGAGCAGCACCGGCAGGCGCGCGAACGCGCTGCCGTAGGTGGCGTGCATGAGGCCCGCGCTGGCCAGCCCCGTCTGGCAACCCAGGCGCGCGGTCCAGGCCAGCAGGCCGGCGCCGATGAGCGAGCCCAGCACGATGGCGATCAGCGCGTCTTGTGTGCCCACCGCTGGCACGAGGTAGGCGCCGATCTGCATGACCAGCAGGCCGGTGCCCAGGCTGAACCACAGCGCTGCGTGTTCGTGGAAGTGAAACACCCGGTCGCCTTGCGGCACGGGGGTGAGGGCCAGGTTGGCCGGTGACGAATGCGAATGGTCGGATGCCATCAATTGCTCCATGCAAGTTGAGGCAGGTGGGCTGGGCCGCCGTCACCGGGCGCGCCTGATGGCGGTGGTGAAAGGTATCGGCCTGCTTCCCTGCGCGAGGATTACCTCAATCAGGTTCAAAGGGACTTTCTCAGTCGCACCCGGGGAGAAAACCCCGGGGCAACACCCCTAGCGGATGTGCCTTGCGGCACGGGGTGGAGTATACGAGCGTGGGGCGACGATCCGCCGCCGGGCCGCCCCAAGGCGGATCAGCCCCCTCGGGGGGCAGCGACCCGCGCAGCGGCGGAGCGTGGGGGCCTTGCCAGCCTAGCCTGCAGGGGTCAGGTGCATGAAGGCGCCGTACTTGTCGGCCAGAAATTGTTCTGCCCGTTCCAGCATGAAATATCGGAACGATTCCGCCGCAGGCGACAGCACCTTGGACAGGGTGTGCACCACGTTCCAGCCGCGCACGATGGGCGTGCCTTCCACATCGAGGATGGCGATCAGCTCGTTCTGGAGTTCCAGGCCGATGGTGTGCAGCGACAGGAAGCTGATGCCCATGCCGGCCATCACCGCCTGTTTGATGGTTTCGTTGCTCGACATCTCCATCACCACGTGCGGTTCCACGCGGGACTGCTCCATGAACTTTTCCATGGCCGCGCGCGTGCCCGAACCGCGTTCGCGCGTGATGAAGCTGTAGGGCCGCAGCGACTCGGCCGTGGGGTGGCCGGTCTTGAGCAGCGGGTGGTCGGTGGGCGCCACGAACACATGGGGGTGGGCGGCGAACGGCTCGGCGCGTGTGGCCAGCTCGGTGGGCGGGCGGCCCATGATGGCGATGTCCACCTCGTTGCCCTGCAGCATCTTCACCAGCTGCTCGCGGTTGCCCACCGCCAGCTTGAGCTCCACACCCTGGTGCTCGCGTTGAAATTCGGCCAGCAGGCTGGGCAGGAAATACTTGGCGGTGCTCACCATGCCGATGGTGAGCGTGCCCACCTCAACGCGCTGCAACCGCGCGGCGGCGTCTTCCGCGTCCTTCAGCGTGGCCAGCACCTTGCGGGCGTAGACCAGCATGTACTCGCCCGCGGTGGTGAGCGTGACCTGGCGGCCCTGGCGTTCAAACAGCTTCAGGCCCACGTGGCCTTCGAGCTCCTTGACCTGCATGGTCACGGCCGGCGGCGTGAGGTGCAACACCTCGGCCGCGCGGGCAAAACTCAGGTGCCGCGCGACCTCGTTGAACACCCGAAGTTGTCGGAAGGTGGCGTTTTTCATTCAGGTAATGCTTAACCGAGATGGAACGAATCGTGAATTTACCTTAGTTGATCAAAAATTTATAGTGGGACACAGCCGCGGTTTGCAGGCTGGGCCAACCGGGGTCGACGCATGCTCAAAGCCTTGATATTCGACGTGGACGGCACCCTGGCCGACACCGAAGCCGTGCACCTCGAGGCCTTCAACCACGCCTTTGTGCAGGAGGGCATGGGCTGGCACTGGGACGCCGCGCTCTACACCCGCCTGCTCGAAATTTCGGGCGGCAAGGAGCGCATGGCGCATTACTGGGCCACGGTGAACGCCGATGTGAAGGAGCTGTCGGCCGGCGCCACGCAGGCCACTATCCACCGCCTGCACGAGATCAAGACGGCGTACTACGAAAACGCGGTGAATGCCGGCGCAGTGAGCCTGCGCCCCGGCGTGCTGGCGCTCATGAACGAAGCGCGCCGCCAGGGCCTGCAGCTGGCCATTGCCACCACCACTTCGCCGGTCAACATCGCCGCGCTGCTGCGCGCGGCGGTGGGCGCCGACTGGCGAAGCCATTTCCTGGCCATCGGTGATGCTTCGTCTTCGCCGCTGAAGAAGCCGCACCCGCAGGTGTACCTGCAGGTGCTGAGCGACATGGGGCTCGGCGCCGCGCAGTGCCTGGCCTTCGAGGATTCGTCCAATGGTCTGCGCGCGGCCACGGCCGCCGGCATCCGCACCGTCATCACGCCCAACCGCTTCACCGACCACCACGACTTCAGCGGCGCGCTGCGCGTGGTGCCCGACCTGGGCTCGGTGGGGCTGGCGCACCTGCGCGACTGGCATGCCCAGGCGGGCATGCGCGCGGCCTGACCTTTTTCTCCCCACAACAACAACGAGACATGCCCGATGCCCTTGTCCAAACGCTCCACCCTGACCCAGTTCCTGATCGAGGAGCGGCGCCGCTATCCACACGCCAGCGGCGACTTCAACGCCCTCATCCTCGACGTGGCGCTGGCCTGCAAGGCCATTGCGCGCAGCGTGGCCTTTGGCGCGCTCGGCGACATGCTCGGCAACCACGGTGGCGGCGACAGCGTCAACGTGCAGGGCGAAACGCAGAAGAAGCTCGACGTGATCAGCAACGACATGTTCATCAAGGCCAACGAATGGGGTGGGCACCTCGCGGGCATGGCCTCGGAAGAGATGGAGCAGCCGTATCCGATTCCCCCCGAGTACCCGCGCGGCAAATACCTGCTGGTGTTCGACCCGCTCGATGGATCGAGCAACATCGATGTGAACGTGTCGGTGGGCAGCATCTTCAGCGTGTTGCGCGCGCCGCAGGCGGTGGTGGACGCGGGCCGCGCCCTCACGGTGGACGACTTCCTGCAGCCTGGCACCCAGCAGGTGGCCGCCGGCTACGCGCTCTACGGCCCCACCACCATGTTCGTGCTCACCGTGGGCAGTGGTGTCTACGGCTTCACGCTCGATCCCAACCTGGGCGAGTTCAAGCTCACGCATCCGCACATCCGCATTCCGGAAGACACTCACGAGTTCGCCATCAACGCGTCGAACAGCCGTTTCTGGGAGGCGCCGGTCAAGCGCTACGTTGACGAGTGCCTGGCCGGAAAAACCGGCCCGCGCGGCAAGGACTTCAACATGCGCTGGATCGCCAGCATGGTGGCCGAGGCGCACCGCATCCTCATGCGCGGCGGCGTGTTCATGTACCCGCGCGACACCAAGGACACCAGCAAACCCGGCCGCCTGCGCCTGCTCTACGAAGCCAACCCGGTCGGCATGCTGATGGAGCAGGCCGGTGGCCGCGCCAGCACCGGGCGCGAACCCATGCTGGGCGTGAAGCCCACGGAGCTGCACCAGCGCATTGGGCTGGTGTTTGGATCGAAGAACGAGGTGGAGCGCATCGAGCGCTACCACGCCGAACCGCAGACCTTCAAGGGCGACAGCAACCCGCTGTTCGCCGAGCGCTCTCTGTTCCGCGACTGAGCACACAACAACAACCGAGGAGACTTCATGTCAGAGCGCCACCCCATCATCGCCATCACTGGTTCATCTGGTGCCGGCACCTCCACCGTCACGCGCACTTTCCAGAACATCTTTCGCCGCGAAGGCGTGAGCGCCGCCATCATTGAAGGCGACAGCTACCACCGCTTTGATCGCAAGGAGATGAAGCTCAAGATGGCCGAGGCGGAGAAAGCCGGCAACCTGAACTTCAGCCACTTCGGCGCCGAGGCCAACCTGTTCGACGAGATCGAGAGCCTGTTCAAGACCTACAGCGCCACCGGCGCCGGCAAGAGCCGCAAGTACCTGCACAACGCCGAGGAAGCCGCGCCCTACCAGCAGGAGCCGGGCACCTTCACCGCCTGGGAAACACTGCCTGAGAAAACCGACATGCTGTTCTACGAAGGCCTGCACGGCGCGGTGGTCACACCCGAGGTGGACGTGGCGCAGTACCCCGACCTGCTGGTGGGCGTGGTCCCGGTGATCAACCTGGAGTGGATCCAGAAGCTATGGCGCGACAAGAACATGCGCGGCTACAGCGCCGACGCGGTGACCGACACGATATTGCGCCGCATGCCCGACTACGTGAACTACATCTGCCCGCAGTTCCAGCACACACACGTGAACTTCCAGCGCGTGCCCATCGTGGACACCAGCAACCCCTTCATCTCGCGCGACGTGCCCACGGCCGACGAGAGCATGGTGGTGATCCGCTTCGCCAAGCCCAAGGGCATCGACTTCCAGTACCTGCTCAACATGATCAACGGCTCCATGATGAGCCGCGCCAACACCATCGTGGTGCCCGGCGGCAAGATGGAACTGGCGATGCAGCTGATCTTCACGCCCTTCATCTGGCGAATGATCGAAAGAAAAAAGCGGGCCATTGGTCTGGTCTGAAGCGGCGTGGAGACCAGCATGAAGAACCCCTCTCCCGAACTCGCCCGCCAGATGGCCAACGCGATCCGCATGCTCGCGGTGGACGCGGTGGAGCAGGCCAAGAGCGGCCATCCCGGTGCGCCCATGGGCATGGCCGACATTGCCGAGGTGCTGTGGAACCGCCACTTGCGCCACAACCCCGCCAACCCCCACTGGCCCGACCGCGACCGCTTCGTGCTCTCCAACGGCCACGGCTCGATGCTGATCTACGCGCTGCTGCACCTCACCGGCTACGACCTGCCGATGAGCGAGCTCAAGGCCTTCCGCCAGCTGCACAGCAAGACCGCCGGCCACCCCGAGGTGGGTGTGACCCCGGGCGTGGAAACCACCACCGGCCCACTCGGCCAGGGCATCGGCAATGCGGTGGGCATGGCGCTGGCCGAGAAACAGCTGGCCAGCGAATTCAACCGCCCCGGTCATGCCGTGGTGGACCACTTCACCTACGCGTTTCTCGGCGACGGTTGCCTCATGGAAGGCATCAGCCACGAGGTGTGTTCGCTCGCCGGCACGCTGCGGCTCTCCAAGCTGGTGGCCTTCTACGACGACAACGGCATCTCCATCGACGGCCACGTGGAAGGCTGGTTCACCGACGACACACCGCTGCGCTTCGAGGCCTACGGCTGGTATGTGATCCCGAAGGTCGACGGGCATGACCCGAAGGCGGTGGAGCTCGCGCTCATTGCCGCCAAAGAGCAGGCGCGTCGCCCCGACGGCAAACCCACGCTGATCTGCTGCCAGACCGTGATCGGCCAGGGTTCGCCCAACAAGGCCGGCACGCACGACGTGCACGGCGCAGCGCTCGGCGCAGCCGAGGTGCAGGCCACGCGCGACGCCTTGGGCTGGACCGCGCCACCGTTCGAGGTGCCGACCGACGTGGGGCTGGCTTGGCACGCGGTCGACCGGGGTCAGGCGATGGAAGCCGAGTGGCAGCGCCGTTTTGACGCCTACCGCGCCGAGTACCCGGCCGAGGCGGCCGAGTTCGAGCGCCGCATGGCCGGCGAGCTGCACGCCGGCTTTGCACCCGCGTTGCCCGGTGTGTTTGAAGGCGTGGCCGCCAAGCTGGACGCGGTGGCCACGCGCAAGGCCAGCCAGAACGCGCTGGACGCGCTCAACACGCTGGTGCCCGAGTTCTTCGGCGGCAGCGCCGACCTCACCGGCTCCAACCTCACCAACTTCAAGGGCTGCGTGAAAGCCGGGCGCGACCGCTGGGGCAACCACCTGAGCTACGGCGTGCGCGAGTTCGGCATGGCGGCCATCATGAACGGCATGGCGCTGCACGGCGGCCACATTCCGTACGGCGGCACCTTCCTCACCTTCAGCGACTACAGCCGCAACGCCATCCGCATGGCCGCGCTCATGAAGCTGCGCGTGATCCACGTGTTCACGCACGACAGCATCGGACTGGGCGAAGACGGACCCACGCACCAGTCGGTGGAGCACGTGCCCAGCCTGCGCATCATTCCGCAGCTCGATGTGTGGCGCCCGGCCGATGGGCTGGAGACCGCCGTGGCCTGGGCCTGCGCGATCGAGCGCAAGGGCGGTCCCACAGCGCTGTGCCTCTCGCGCCAGAACCTGCCTCGACTCACCGACGTGTCGATGGTGGAGGGCATTCGCCGTGGCGGCTATGTGCTGGCCGAGGGCGCGAACCCGACAGCCATCATCTTGGCCACCGGCTCCGAGACCTCGCTGGCCATGGAAGCGCACCAGGCATTGGCCGCGCAAGGCATCAGCACGCGCGTGGTCTCCATGCCTTGCACCAACGTGTTCGACCGGCAGCCGCGCAGCTACCAGGACAGCGTGTTGCCACTGCACCTGCCCACGGTCGCGGTGGAGGCCGCGCACCCCGATTTCTGGCGCAAGTACGTGGGTCGCACTGGCGCGGTGGTCGGCATCGCCAGCTTCGGTGAGTCGGCGCCAGCCAAGGCGTTGTACGAGCACTTCGGCATCACCATTGCGCGCGTGTGCGAAGAAGTGCGACGGCTTTTGGCATGAAAGAAAACCCGTTCGGGCTGAGCTTGTCGAAGCCCTCGCGCCATCGTGCTGGTGAGCCCTTCGACAGGCTCAGGGCGAACGGTAATCCCTGGACGCTCTCATGAACCAATACGACCTGATCCTCTTCGACCTCGACGGCACGCTGATCGAGACCGCGCCCGAGATTGCCGACGCGGTCAACGACACACTCGCGCAGTTTGGCCTGCACGCGGTGACACAAACCCAGGTGAACGACTGGATCGGCCACGGCACGCGCGAGCTGCTCATCTCGGCCCTGGCCGATCGCCGCCACACCACCACCGACGCGGTGCGCCAAAGCGCCGATTTCCCCGCCATCGAAGCCGCGTTTGGGGGCCACTACCAGCAGCGCTGTGGCACGCGCAGCCACCTCTATCCGCATGTGCGCGAAACCTTGCAGGTGCTGCGTGATGCGGGCGTGAAACTCGCCGTGGTGACCAACAAGGAAGGCCGCTACACCCAGACCGTGCTGGACGCACACCAGCTCGCGCCGATGTTTCACCGCGTGATCAGCGGCGACACCCTGATGGTGAAAAAACCCAACCCCGCCGCTGTGCACGACTGCCTGCAGCGCTTCGGCGTGAAAGCCGAACGCGCGCTCTTTGTGGGCGACTCCTCCATCGATGTGGCCACCGCGCGCAACGCCGGGGTGGCCGTGTGGGCGCTGCCCTATGGCTACAACATGGGCGAGCCCATCGAGGCCTGCAACCCCGACCGCGTGATCGCCGATTTCTCCGCGCTCCTGATCTGATTCCCCCGCCCTCCAAGGAACCCCCATGGCCCTCATTGCCCTGCGCCAATTGCTCGACCACGCCGCCGAACACCACTACGGCGTGCCCGCGTTCAACGTGAACAACCTGGAGCAGATCCAGGCCATCATGCAGGCGGCGGACGCGAGCAACGCGCCGGTGATCCTGCAGGCCAGCGCCGGGGCACGCAAGTACGCGGGTGAGCCGTTTTTGCGCAAGATGGTGGAGGCCGCGATCGAGATGTACCCGCACATCCCCATCGTCATGCACCAGGACCACGGCGCCACACCCGCTGTGTGCCAGCAGTCCATCCGCAGCGGTTTCAGCAGCGTGATGATGGACGGCTCGCTGATGGAAGACGCGAAGACCCCCGCGAGCTACGACTACAACGTGGCGGTGACGCGCGAGGTGGTGAAGTTCTCGCACGCGGTGGGCGTGTCGGTGGAAGGGGAGCTGGGTTGCCTGGGCTCGCTGGAGACCGGCGAGGCCGGTGAAGAAGACGGCGTGGGGGCTGAGGGCCAGCTCACGCACGACCAGATGCTGACCGACCCGCAGCAGGCCAAGGACTTCGTCGCACAGACCGGCGTGGACGCGCTCGCCATCGCCATCGGCACCAGCCACGGTGCCTACAAGTTCACCCGTCCGCCCACCGGCGACATCCTGGCCATGGACCGCATTGTTGCGATCCACCAGGCCATTCCCAACACGCATCTGGTGATGCACGGGTCGAGCAGCGTGCCGCAGGAGTGGCTGGCCATCATTCGTGAGCACGGCGGCGACATCAAGGAGACCTATGGCGTGCCGGTGGAGGAAATCGTGCGCGGCATCCAGAGTGGTGTGCGCAAGGTCAACATCGACACCGACATTCGCCTGGCCATGACCGGCGCCATGCGCCGCACCATGGCGAAGAACCCGGGCGAGTTCGACCCGCGCAAGTTCTTCAAGGACGCGACCGTGGCCGCGAAAGAGATTTGCCAGGCGCGGTTTCAATCGTTCGGCTGCGCCGGCATGGCGGGCAAGATCGTGCCGCTGCCGCTGGAGAAGATGATCGCGCGGTACGCCTGAGGACTCAGCGCAAGACAGAGGAGGGCAGTCATGAGCAAGCGTTTTCTGAGATGGGCCGAGGCATGGATCGAGCAGAACATCCCGCCCGGCGCGAACCCGGACATCGAGAGCTTTGAGGCGAAGGCGACGCGGCTGTCGGAGACCTTGTTCGCCGAAGCGAGCACGGCCGGCTTCACGAGTCTCGAGATCGAGGAAGAGCGCCAGCGGCTGGCGCCCCAGGTGCTGGCCGCGGTCTCGGATGGCACCGACTTCGACCTCGATACCTACCAACTCAAGTTGCAGCTTGCGCGGGAAAACGAGGACGGCGACTGATTCCGGCGTCGAGGACTGTTATGGTGGTGCCTGACCTTTGGACGGAGGGCCGCACTGGCATTCCGCTGGAACCTCGATCGACAGGATGATACGACGCTTGAGCCCGACACTGTGGTGGACACCGATGGTCTGTATGGCGCTCCTCGCCGGTTGCGCCACACCACCGACTCACATCGATTCCCTCGGTATTTCGTTCGTGCAACTGCCGGCGGGCGAGTTTTCGATGGGCAGTGACGAAACGGTGCAAGCGCTGGCAGAGGCCTACCCGGCGCCTGAGCGTTCCCGGCTCGAAGGCTTGTCGGACGAAGCACCGGTGCACCGCGTTCGCATCACCAAGCCTTTTGAAATGAGTCGGCACGAGATCACGGTGGGACAGTTTCGAACCTTCCTCCAGCGCTCGGGGCATGTGCCGGAATCGGTTGCGGATGGCAGCGGTGGCTATGGCTACAACGCCGCCTACGACCCGGCCACCAGCAGCCGGGGTGACGCGTTCGAGGGCCGATCACCCCAGTACTCATGGCAGAACCCCGGCTTTGCGCAAGGGGATGATCATCCCGTTGTCAATGTCACGTGGAACGATGCGGTCGCACTGACCCGTTGGTTGTCCCGCCAGGAAGGCCGCATCTACCGCCTGCCCACCGAGGCCGAGTGGGAGTACGCGTGCCGCGCGGGCGGCACGGACCGTTACCAGCATGGCAATGACCCTGCCGGGCTGATCCAGGTGGGAAACACGTTCGACGAAGACAGCGCGGTGAACTGGCCAGCCTGGCGCGATCGCGCGCTGCCCGGACGTGATGGCCATGCGTTCACCGCACCTGTGGGCTCCTATGCCGCGAACGCCTTTGGTCTCTTCGACCTGCATGGCAATGTGTGGGAGTGGGTGTCGGATTGGTATGGCGAGGACTACTACGCGAGGTCTTCCAGAGACGATCCGCCGGGTCCGGTCGATGGGTCTGTGAAAGTGCGCCGGGGTGGCTCATGGCACACCTGGTCCCTGTATGCGCGGTGTTCGTACCGGAACTGGAACTCGGTTCAGACGCGTTACACGCTCGTGGGCATCCGGTTGGTGCGTGAACTTGCGCCGTGATCGATGGTGGTGAGCCCACGCCGTCCCCACTGGCCCCATGAAAAACGCCCCGGAGAACCGGGGCGTTTTTCATGGCGAAGGGAATCGCATCAAGCCAGCGAATCGGCCCAGATGTTGCGCGCCCAGGCCTTCGCGTAAGCCCCTTCGAGCTCACTCGCCGCGCTCGACAAACCACCCGAGCCCGGCACCGTGACCATGGTCTTTTTCTCGGCGTCGTACTTGTGCACGCTGGCCACGTGCACCACGTCCTTGGCGGTCACGAAGCTGTAGCAGGTGTTGGCGTAGAGCGGGTTGGCCGGGGGTTCCTTGCCTTGCAGCAGCGAGACCACGGCGGCCGCGCACGTCTTGCCGTGCTGGTTGGCCATGTGGCCCGACTTGGGCATGGCCGGGGCGATCTGGATCGCGTCGCCGAGCACGTGGATGTTTTTCTGCGCCTTGGATTCGAAGGTGAGGAAGTCCACCTCGCACCAGCGCGCGTTCGCGGTGGCCAGGCCGGTCTTCACCGCGATGTTGCCGGCGCGCATGTCGGGCAGCACGTTGGCCACACCGGCCTTGAAGTCGTCGTTGAATTCAAACTTCAAGGTATTGGTGGCAGCGTCCACATCCACCAGCTTGTGCTTGGGGCGGTACTCGATCATGCCGGCGTAGTGGTCGGTCCAGGCCTTGGTGAAAAGGCCCTTCTTGGAGGTGATGTCGTCGTTGGCATCGAAGATCACGACCTTGCTCTTGGGCTTGGCCACCTTGAAGTAGCTGGCCACCATGCAGGCGCGCTCGTAGGGGCCGGGAGGGCAGCGGTAGGGCGCCAGCGGGATGCTGATGGCGTAGGTGCCGCCGTCGGGCAGGGCTTCGAGCTGCTGGCGCAGCGCGGTGGTTTGTGGGCCGGCTTTCCAGGCGTGCAACACCTTGTCGGCCGCGCCGGCCTTGGCCATGCCGGGCAGGGTGGGCATGAAATCGATGCCGGGCGAGAGGATGAGGCGGTCGTAGGGCAGTTCTCCGCCATTGGCCAGCTTCACCGTGCGCTTCACCGG
>JBKBWW010000098.1:0-13398 GCA_046314475.1 Hydrogenophaga sp. | reverse complement strand
CCAGCCAGGCCAGGCAACGCGCGCGCTCGCGCCCGCGCCACTGCGCCAGCGGCCGGTCCATCAGCAGCACCTGGCCGCTGTGGGGCAGCAAGCCGGCCAACGCCTTGAGCAGCGTGGACTTGCCCGCCCCGTTGGGACCGACAATGCTGGTCCAGCGCGCGGCGGGCAAGGCCATGTCGATGCCGTGCAGCACGGGCGCGCCGCCCAGCTCGACGCCGATGCGCTCGGTTTGCAATGCGTGCTTCACAACGCACTCCCCGGCCGGCGGCGCCGGTGCATCAACCACAACAAATAGCTGCCACCGAGCACCGCGGTGAGCACACCCACGGGCAGTTCCTGCGGCGCGATGATCCAGCGCGCGAGCACGTCGGCGGCCATCAACAGCAGGCCACCCATCAGGGCGCTGAGCACCAGCAGCCGGCCATGCGTGGTCTTGACGATGGAGCGCACCAGGTGCGGCGAGGCCAGGCCCACGAAGGCGATCAAACCGGTCTGCGCCACGGCCGCACCGGTGGCCAGCGCCAACACCGCCACGAGCACACCGCGCACGGCGCCCAGCGGCAGGCCCAGACTCAACGCCGTGGCCTCACCCAGGGCCAGGCCGTCGAGCACGCGGCCCAGCGAAGCCGCCACCAACACGGCCACCAGCAACATGGCCGCCATGACCCCACACGCGGCCCAGCCCACAAAGCCGGTGCTGCCCAGCATGAAGCCCTGCATGGCCTGCAAGGTGTCGGGCGAGGCGATGGTGACCAGATCGCGCCCGGCGCCCAGCACCACGCCCACGATCACGCCGGCCAGCAGCAGGCGCAGTGTGTGCTGCACCCCTTTGGCCAGCGCCAGCGTGAGCACCACACCGAGCACCGCGCCGGCAAACGCCGCGCTGGTCAGGCCCAGGCGCACCAGCCACTGCGTGGCAAACGGCGAGGTGCCGAACAAGGCCAGCGCCAAGGCCACGCCGAGCGCCGCGCCCGAGGCACTGCCCAGCAGATACGGGTCGGCGAGTGGGTTGCGAAACAGGCCCTGCGCCACCGCACCGGCCAGGCCGAGCAGGCCCCCGGCCACCCAGGCGCCCAGCGTGCGCGGCAGGCGGATGTCCCACAGGATCTGCCAGGCCACCGGGTCGCTGCGTGCGTTCAACACGCTCTCGAAACCGGTGCTGCCCACACCTGCGCCCAGCAGCAGCACGAGCAGCGCACCCAGCAACAAGGCGCTGGCTAGCCAGAGGCTGTGCCGTGCACCGCTCACTTCAAACCTTTCGTTGAAATGCAGCGCGCCATCACACGCGCAGCCTCGGCCATGCGCGGGCCGGGGCGCACCAGCACGTCGGACTCGTCGGTGGTGAACACGCACACGCGTTGCTCACGCAGCGCCCGCATGCCGCGCCAGCCGGGGCGCTGCTCCATGCCCTGCACGTTGCGCGCGCCGATCATGATGAGGTCGGGGTTGGCGCGCACCACGTACTCGGGGTTGATGCGCGGGAACGGCCCGAGATCGGGTGTGACGATGTTCTGCACACCCAGGCGCGCCATCATTTCGCCAATGAACGACTGCGTGCCGGCCGCGTAGCCGCCGGCGCTGACCTCGTAGTACACACGCAGCTTGCGCGCGCCGGGCGGCAGCGACTGCGCGGCGGCCGACACACCCGCGTCGATGGCACGCCAGATGCGCTGGGCGTCCGGCACTTCGAGCAGCTGCCCCAGCTTGCCCATCACGCGCTGTGCGTCGGCCGAGCTTTTGGGCTCCATGGCCAGCACCTTCAGGCCCAGCGCCTCCAGCCGCTGCACGCCGCGCGACGAGGTGGCCATGAGCACCACGTCGGGCTTGAGCGCCACGATGGCTTCGATGTTGGGGTCGATGCCGCCGCCGGTCTTGGGCAGGGAGCGCACCGAAGCCGGGTGGTTCGAGTACCGGTCCACACCCACCAGGCGCGCGCACTGGCCGAGTTCACACACGGTCTCGGTGAGCGAGGGCAAGAGCGACACGATGCGCTGCGGCGACTGCGGCAGCGACACCACCACGCCGCGGTCGTCGGTCACCTGCAGGCCGGCGGCGTGCAGCGGGCTCATGGAGGCCAGCCACGCGGCAGCACCCAGGCACAGCCTGATGGCGAGGTGTTTCATCCGGGTTCCTTCAAGGTCAATGGCAAGCCTGCGGCCATGAGCGTGACGCGTGCGCAGGTCGCCGCCACGGATTGGTTCAGCCCGCCCAGCGCATCCACAAAGGCGCGCACCTCGCGCCCCATCGGAATCACACCCAGGCCGATTTCATTGCCCACCAGCACCACCGGGCCTTTGGCCTGCTCGATCGCGCGGCACAGTTCTTTGGTGGGCAGCTCGGCGTCCACCGGCGCGCCTTGCGCGGGCATCAGCAGGTTGGTGAGCCACAGCGTGAGGCAGTCCGCCACCACCAGGGTGTGGGGCGTGCTGTGCCGCTGCAGCACCTCGGCCAGGGCCAACGGTTCTTCCACCGTGACCATGCCGGGCACACGCATTGCACGATCGCGCTGGTGGCGGGCGATGCGCTCGCGCATCTCGTCGTCCCAGGCCTGCCCGGTTGCGATCAGCACCGCGCGGTGCGCCACGGTGGCGTCCAGCCACTGCCGCGCGATCAGCTCGGCGCGACGCGACTTGCCGCTCTTCTGGCCGCCGAGGATGAATTCGCTGCGCGCGATGTCAACCATGCTCGTGCATCCATTCAAAAACGATGCGGTGCATCTGCGCCACGCCGTCGGTGAGCGCGGCCGGACCAGGCTGCAGGATGTCGGCCGACTTGATCTCGAACAGCTGCCCGGTCTTCACCGCCGCCACGTCCTGCCAGCCCGCGCGCGCAGCCACTTTCTCGGGCCGGAACTTCTTGCCGCACCAGGAGCCGATGACGATGTCGGGATTGCGGCGCACGATCTCGGCCCCGTCGGCAATGATGCGGTGCTTGCCCAGCGGCATCAACGCCAGCTCGGGAAACACATCGTCGCCGCCGGCAATGCCCAGCAGCTCCGAGACCCAGCGGATACCGCTGATGTGCGGCTCGTCCCATTCTTCAAAAAACACGCGTGGGCGGCGCTTGCCTTGCGCCTGCAGCGCTTTGACCGATTGGCGAATGCCGTCCAGCTGCACCCGGTTCGCCTCGATCCACGCCAGCCCGGCATCAGCGCAACCCACCATGGCCGCCACCTGGAACAGCATGGAATGGATTTCGTCCACGCTGCGCTGGTTGAACACCGTCACCTGCACGCCCGCCCGAATCAACAGCGCCGCGATGTCGGCCTGCAGGTCGGAAAAGCCGAACACACAGTCGGGCTCCAGCGCCAGGATCTTGTCGATCTTGGCGCTGAGAAACGCACTGACCTTGGGCTTCTCCTCGCGCGCACGGCGCGGGCGCACCGTGTAGCCCGAGATGCCGACGATGCGGCTCTCCTGACCCAGCAGGTAGAGCCACTCGGTGGTCTCTTCGGTGAGGCAGACGATGCGCTGCGGGCCAAGGACGTTGCTCAATCGGAACCTCCAGGCAAGAACAGCGACGCTGTGGCCGCCGGGCTGGAGGCGAACCAGGCGTGGAAGTAAGTCGCCTGCACGGAGCCCGAGCGGAACATGGCCTCACCCGCACCGCTGGCACCGCCGCGCGCTGGCTCGGTGCGTCGCACCGGCTCCAGCGGGGTCTCGCAGCGCGAATAGTGAAACGTGTGGCCGCGCAGTTCACCCGCCGGCAGCGTGAGCCGCTGCGGCCCGAGCGCGGCCAGGCGCTTCTGCATGGCCACCGTGCCGGGCAACAAGCCCCACATCGCATGGGTCTCACCCTCGAGCGTCACCAAGGTGTCGAACAACAGCATCATGCCGCCGCACTCCGCCCACAACGGCCGGCCCGCCCGCACGTGTGCGCTCAGGCTCGCGCGGCAGGCGGTGCTCGCCGCCAGTGCGGAGGCGTGCAGTTCGGGGTAGCCACCGGGCAACCACACCGCGTCACACGGCGGCAGTGGCTCGTCCGCCAAGGGCGAGAAGAAGACCAGCTCGGCGCCGAGCGCGCGCAGCACATCCAGGTTGGCGGGGTAAATGAAGCAGAAGGCTGCGTCCTTGGCCACGGCGATGGTCTTGCCAGCCAGTGGAAGCGCTGGCGCAGGCGAAGCCGAAGGCGCCTCGAAGGACACGGACCAACGCGACAAAGCCGTAGCGTCCATCTGACCCAACGGCGTGGCGGCCAGGGCGTCGGCCGCTGCGTCCAGCCGAGCCAGCGCATCGGGGATTTCAGACGCAACGGTGAGGCCCAGATGCCGCTCGGGCAGCGAGAACGCTGCGTCACGCATCACCGCGCCCAGAAAGAACGAGTCCGTTCGGGTGCCGTCGCCCACCAGCGCGTCTTGCAGCATCTGCGCATGGCGCTCGCTGGCCACGCGGTTGGCCAACACACCGGCCCAGGGCAGCCCTGGCCGGAAGTGCTGCAGACCAAAGGCCAGCGCGCCGAAAGTGCCTGCCATGGCAGAGGCGTCGATCACCGCGAGCACCGGCAAACCGAAGCGTTGCGCCAGATCGGCTGCGCTGGGCTCACCATCAAACAGGCCCATGACGCCTTCAACCACGATCAGGTCGGACTCGCCCGCAGCGGCGTGCAGGCGCGCCCGGGCATCGTCTTCACCGGTCATCCACAGGTCGAGGTTGTGCACGGGTTGACCGGTGGCGAGTGCGAGCCAGTGCGGGTCCAGAAAGTCGGGCCCGCACTTGAAGGCGCGCACGCGGCGCCCAGCCCGCGCGTGCAGGCGAGCCAGCGCAGAAGCCACGGTGGTCTTGCCCTGGCCGGAAGCCGGGGCGGCCACCAGGATGGCGGGGCACAGCGCGGTCATTTCACCGGTCTCCAATCCAACGTGACGTAGGCCGCCCGGCCCGGCTGGTTGTAGCCGCGTGCGGTCTCATACACCTTGTCGGCCAGGTTGTTCAAGCGCAGGTTGAGCGACCAGTCCTGCGCCAAGCGATACCCCGTGTGCAGGTCCAGCGTGGCGAAACCGGGCAAGCGCAGGGTGTTCGCAGCGTTGTCGAAACGGTCGGATTGGGCGAGCAGCGAAGCGCCCCAGGTCCAGGCGCCGACACGGTGGTCGAGGTTCAGGGTGAGCGCCTCATCCGAACGGCGCTGCAGCTTCAGGCCGTTGGCGAGGTTGCGCGCATCGAGCAGTTCGAGGTTCGCGTTCCACGCCCAGGCGCCAGCCGATCCGGTGTAGCCGAGCGACCAGCCTTCCATGCGGGCGCGGGGCACGTTGGTCACCACCGGCTGGGTGGTGATGAAACCGCGTACCCGGTTGTCGAACCGGGTGAGCTTCACATCGTGCAGGCCGCGGCTGTAGGTCAGCCCGAATTCACGGTTCTTGCCGCGCTCGGGTTGGGTGCTCGGGTTGCCATTGAAGGTGGGCGAGACCCAGTACAGCGTGTTGAAAGACGGCATCTTGAACGAGGTGCCGTAAGCGATGTGGGGGCGCCACTGCGGCGTGATCTGGTAGCCGTAGCTGGCGAAGCCGGTGGTGGCGCCACCGAATTGCGAATTGCTGTCGCGCCGCAGGTTGGCCTGCCACAGGTGTTGGCCACCCTGGCCCTGAACCCCGACGAAGCCAGCGTTGGTGGTGCGGCTGCTCACGGCATAGGCCTGCGTGCCCGACACCGCCTCCTTGATCGACTCCAGGCCCACGATCACATTGCCGACGACAGTGTTCCAGTCGTGCTGCAAGGTGGCCTGAGTTTGCGCCGTGTTGAAGCGCGAGGTGGACGTCGACGTCAGGCTGGTGGCGTTGTCGTCGCTGCGCGCCAGCTTGAACTTCGTGCGCGAATCGGCCGACCACTGGCGCTCCAACCCCCAGGAAGCCACGCGGGTGGTCACGTCGGTGCGCACCTCGAACGGGTTGAGGCCCTGGTCGTATTCGGTGGTGCCGTCGGCCTGGGTGAACTGCAGGTCGGTGGACCAGCCCGGCGCCAGCGCCCAGCGCATCGAGGCCGAAACACTGTCCTGATCGAAGCCGTCGTCGTCGGGGTTGTGGCCGCTGAGTGCCACTTTCGGGTTGGTCGCCGAAAAGCCGGTCTCGCGCAGCGTGCTGGCGTTGAGCGAATAGGTGAAAGTGTCAGTGCCGCCACTCAGGCCGGCGCTGGCGGCGCGGTGACCGTAGCTGCCCAGCGTGACGCTCGCGCCGGGGTGGAATCCCTTTGAGCCGCGCTTGGTGAAGATCTGCACCACGCCACCCACCGCATCGCTGCCGTAGAGCGCCGAGGCCGGGCCCTTGAGCACCTCGATGCGGTCGATGATCCCCAGAGGGATGTTGTCCAGGCTGGCCGAGCCAGCGGTCGAGGAGCCGTAACGCACGCCGTCCACCAGCAGCAGCACGTGGCGGGTTTCGGTACCCCGCACAAACAGGCCGGACTGTTTGCCCAGGCCGCCGTTGGCCGACATTTGCAGCCCCGCGTTGCGGGAAAGCACCTCGGAGAGCGAACGACCAGCCGATCGCTCGAGCACCTCGGCTTCGATCACGACGACGTCGCTGAGAACCGCATCCGTGCGGGTTTCGACGCGGGTGGCGGTCACCACGGTTTCTTTCAGCAGCGCGTAGGTGTCGGTTTGGGCGTGGGAAGGCAGCGCGGCCAGAACGGCCAGAGTCAGCGCGGCCAGAGGCGCGCGCAAGATACGAGTTTTCATGATGAAGGAACAAGAGACAAAGCCCTCACCGCCTTCCCCGACGGTGCATGAGCGTCACGGCAGCGCGCCCGTTGTCAGACGCACCACCACCTTGTTGGCCGGTATCCGGGCTGACAGAACAACCTTCATCGCCTTCCCAGTCGACACGGTGTGTCGTCCAGTGGCTGCTTGATGAAAGCGGAGTGGCCCGATCTGCGTCGGGTCTCTCGTCTGCTTACCGTTGCGGGGGCAGCGCAGGTTAGGTTTGTCCTTGTGGACTCGCCCTCCTGCTTCCCGTTGAACTGCGGCATGTGAACCACACCGCGAGCACCAACAGGCGGCATTCTAAGCCGCGCTCGCCTGGGCCAACCCTACAATGTGAAAACTGCGAGTCCCCACCATGGCCGATCCCAAGCACCTTGACCAGATCACCGAACGTGTCGAACGCCTGCTGTTGCGGCACGAAGAACTGCAGCGCACCAACGCCCTGCTGGTCGAGCAGGTGCACACGCTGCAGGCCGAGCGCGACTCGCTCAAATCCCGTCTGATGGCTGCGCGCGCTCGTATCGATGCGCTGCTCGAACGTCTGGCTCCCAGCCAGATCGATACGAACCGGTCGGCGTCTGACACCCACAAGGACCACTCGTGAACAAGCCCGGCAGCAAACAGATCGAGGTTCAGATCATGGGCCAGAGCTACCTGCTCTCGTGCCCCCCCGGCGGTGAGTCGTCGTTGCTCGACGCGGTGGAGCGTGTGGACACCGCCATGTGCCGCATCCGCGATGCGGGCAAGGTGAAGGCGCGCGACCGCATCGCCGTGCTGGCCTCACTCAATCTCGCGTTTGAACTCTCGCAAAAAGAAGCCGAACGGCTCGAAGCCGAAAGCTTTCAGGCCTCTTCGTTCGGCCAAGCCGACAACAGTGCGTTCGCCGAAGCCGGTGGTGCGTTCGACCACGACCCGCTGGACCCGCACACACAGGCCCGTGTGGACGAACTCATGCGCCGACTGGACCAGACGCTCGACAAAGACGGTCGATTGCTCTGACCCTGTCGAAAGTGCTTTGACACCGTCCGTCACTGCACCTTCTTTTCTTTTCCCCAGTCCCGCACGGGCCGCGCGCAACACCTACAATTTCGTTGTCTGCAGTGCGTGCCGGGCTTTATATTTCCTTGACCCAATGCTCTTAGAGCCCGGGCTTGGTACATTGCGTGGCTGGCGTGAGCGTCTCGCGTCAGACGATCCCGAAGCCACGCTGCCCTTGCCCACCTGAACCCAGGTTCAGGATGCCGGTCCGGCTGCACTTGCAGACACCTTTCATGCCTCACGACCCCCTGTTGATTCTTGAATTGGCCGTGCTCGGCCTCGGTACCGGCTTCCTTGCCGGCTTGTTGGGAATCGGTGGCGGCATGCTCATGGTGCCCTTCATCACCTTCATCCTCTCGGCCCGGGGTGTGGAGGCCGACCTGGCGGTCAAGATGGCCATCGCCACCTCCATGGCCACCATCATCTTCACGTCCATCTCCAGCGTGCGTGCGCACCACAAGCGCGGTGCCGTGCGTTGGGACATCGTCAAAGGCCTCGCACCCGGCATCGTGCTGGGCTCGATCATTGCCAGCCTGGGCGTGTTTGCCTTGCTCAAGGGCAGCTGGCTTGCGTTCTTTTTCGCTGGCTTCGTGAGCTTCTCGGCCACGCAGATGCTGCTCGACAAAAAGCCCAAACCCACACGCACCATTCCGGGCACACCGGGCTTGCTCGGTGCGGGCGGCGTCATCGGATTTCTCTCGGGCCTCGTGGGCGCCGGTGGTGGCTTCGTGAGCGTGCCCTTCATGACCTGGTGCAATGTGGCCATCCACAACGCGGTGGCCACCAGCGCAGCGCTGGGCTTTCCGATTGCGCTGGCCAACGCGGTGGGCTACATCGTCGCTGGCCAGAACGTGCAGAACCTGCCAGCCGGCGCAGTGGGCTACATCTACCTGCCTGCACTGGTGGTGATTGCCTGCGTGAGCGTGTTGATGGCGCCGCTGGGTGTCAAGGCGGCGCACGCGCTGCCTGTGAAGTCGCTCAAGCGCGTATTCGCCGGCCTGCTCTACATGCTCGCGGCCTACATGCTCTACAAAGGCATCACCGCTTAAGCAGCAAACGCTCGGTCCAACACCACGATCCCGTCGTCGTCGGCATAGAGCCAGTCACCAGGCGTGACCCACACGCCCTGGATCTGTACCGCCACATCGCACTGGCCTTCACCGCGTTTTTCGGTGGGCAGCGGCATGGGGGCCAGCGCACGAATACCGGTCTGGCAGCTTGCCAGCTCGGCCACATCGCGCACGCAGCCATCGATCACCACACCAGCCCAGCCGTTGCGCGCAGCTGCCGCAGCCAGGTTGCCGCCCAGCAACGCGCGCCGCAGCGAGCCACCACCATCCACCACGAGCACGCGGCCCTCGCCCGCGCTCTCCACCGCGGCCTTCACCAGCGAGTTGTCTTCGAAGCACTTGACCGTGACAACGGGCCCGAAGAACCGATGCACCGCGCCGAAATCGCGGAACACCGGCGGCAGCACGCGAAAGGCGCCGGAGGTTTCGTTCTTTTGGGCGTCGCACAGATCGCAGGTGGCAAAAGTGGGTGTGTTGGCCATGGTGGTTCCTGTCGAAAAATGGTGGGCGCGCAGCGAGCATGACAGCGCCGCATTGGAGCAGATGCGCCCGCAAGCCCCGCCGCGCTTGGCTCCGGGCGCATCGAAGTGTTGTTTTCCTCGCCAAAAAGCCGCATTTCCCCTCTGAAAACGGAGAAAAAACCGCGTTGCCCACCTTGGATTGCACAGGCATCTCCATTAGCATCCGAGACACCAGTGTGAAAGCGCGTTTTCCACTGGGAGATAAGTCAACTTCTAGAAGGAAATTCAACCATGGCAACTGCGAAAAAAGCTCCCGCTAAAAAAGCGGCTCCGGCCAAGAAGGCTGCTGCTCCGGCAAAGAAGGCCGCTCCGGCCAAGAAAGCCGCGGCACCTGCCAAGAAGGCTGCTCCTGCGAAGAAGGCGGCTCCTGCAAAGAAAGCTGCTCCGGCCAAAAAGGCCGCTCCAGCCAAAAAAGCTGCACCCGCCAAAAAGGCCGCCGCCAAGAAAGCCGCTCCAGCCAAGAAGCGCACACCCAACGCCGCGTTCATGAAAGCGCTGACCCCCAGCGCCGCTCTGGCCGCCATCGTGGGTGCCAGCCCCCTGCCGCGCACCGAAGTCACCAAAAAGATCTGGGACTACATCAAGAAGAACAAGCTGCAGGACTCGGTCAACCGTCGAATGATCAATGCCGACGCCAAGCTCAAGGAGATCTTCAAGAAGGCCCAAGCCTCCATGTTCGAGATGACCAAACTGGTCAACGACCACCTGAAGTGATCCGGGTTTTCGCACCCCATGGGGTGTGACTCCAAGCAAAGCCGACGCAAGTCGGCTTTGCTGTTTTTGGCGCTCGCGCAGTCCGCATTGAAGGTCAATTGTGAGAAACTGCAACGCAATTCGCATACCCCCACCGGCATGAACAGCAGCCCCCAACCCTCTCCCCCGGTTCACACCGCCGACGGAGCCGTGGCGACCGCGCCTTCCCTGCCGCAACAACTGCACAAGGTTGTGCTGGTGATGGATCTGGTGGAATCGGTGCGGCTCATGGCTGCCAACGAGGCCGCGGTGGTCAACCAGTGGCGCGGCTTTGTGCACCACGCCACCACCGTGGTGCTGCCGGACTGCAAGGGCCGTATGGTCAAGAGTCTGGGTGACGGCATGCTGGTGGAGTTTGACCAGCCCACCGACGCGGTGCGCGCGGCCCTCACACTGCACAAGTACTTTGCCCCGCTCAATGAAACGCTGCCGGCGAGCCAGCGCCTCTACCTTCGGGCCGGGCTCAACGCCACGAATCTGTACTCAGACGAAAACGACGTTTATGGCCACGGGGTGAATCTCGCGGCTCGGGTGGCCGACCTCGCCGCACCGGGCGAGACCATCATCACTGCCAGCGTGTTCGACGGCATCGTGGTGGGCATGGACGCCGAGGTGGAGGACCGCGGTGAAAACTACCTCAAGCATTGGCCCGAGCCGGTTCGCACCTGGGCCATCCATTCCGTCACTGCGGGATCGTCTGCGATCCGTGCCCAGGTGCCCGAAGGCACCGCGCTGGACTTCCGTCCGTCCATCGCCGTGGTGCCGTTCGAAACACGCAGCCACGCGGCCGAGCAGTTCGTCATCGGTGAATTGATTGCTGACGGGGTCATCGCCCAACTCGCCCGCAGTCCTGACCTTCGCGTGATTTCCCGCCTGTCCACCACGGCGTTTCGGGGACGCACCTCTTCTGCTGGAGAAATCGGTCGGCACCTCGAAGCCACGTTCGTGTTGGGCGGCAGTTACGTGACCTACGGCGACAAGGTCGTGATCATGGCGCAGCTGACGGACAACCGCCGCGAAGAAGTGATCTGGGCCGATCGGCTCACAGGCGACGTGCGCGACCTGATGGAAACGCAGAGCGAACTGCTGGACGCGCTGTGCTCGGCCTGCTCCAGGGCTCTGCTGAACGATGTGGTGCAGCGAACGCTGGTGTTGCCTTTGCCGCAGCTGGACAGCAACGCGTTGCTGCTGGGTGGCATCACCCTCATGCACCGATCGACACCGCGAGATCTGCAGCGCAGCCACCAGTTGCTGGAAGCGGTGGTGGACCGCCACAAGCGCGTGGCCACGCCGTGGGCCTGGCTGGCCAAGTGGCACATCATGCAGGTGGTGCAAGGACTCTCGGGCGAGCCCGCCAAAGATTTCCAGCGCGCCATCGACACGGCCGACCGCGCGCTTGATCTGGAACCCGCCAGCTCGCTGGCCATGGCCATCAAGGGACATGCGCTGTGCCACCTGGGAGAAGATGTGGATGCATCGCATCGGCTGCTGCAGGAAGCCACGCAGAGCAACCCGAACGACCCCATGGCCTGGCTGTACAACAGCGTGTGGTCAACGATGTGGGGAACACCCGAGGACTCGATGGTGGAAGCCGAGAACGCCCTGCACCTCTCGCCACTGGATCCGCAGAAGTATTACTTCGAGATGATGTTGGCCAACAGTTACTTGGCCAATGGACGGCTCTCCCAAGCAGTTGATCTCTGCCGTTCCTCCCTCGCCAAGAACCGTTACCACTTGCCCACCCTGCGTGCCATGCTCATCGCGCAGTTCGAGATGGGGTTGATCAAAGAAGCGCGCGAGACGTTCGCGTTGATCATGCAGCTGCAGCCCGATTTCACGCTGACCAAGTACCTGGCGGCTGGCAGCCACAGCCGTTTGCGCCAGCGCGGAGCCAAGGTGTTCGCCGAGATGGGCTTGCAACACTGACCCGTTTCAATTTCTCAACCCAGACAGGAGCAGCAATCATGAGTGGTGGCGCAAGCGGAGGAGCCAGTGGAGGAGCCAGCGGAGGAGCCAGTGGAGGTGCGAGCGGAGGTGCGAGCGGAGGCGCAAGTGGTGGCGCAAGTGGTGGCGCGAGCAATTCGGTGGTTTACGCCGACGCCCTGCTCCTCAGCCGCGCCGCCATCGTCGGCCCGTTCACCGGTGCGAACCTGCACGTCAACGAACCCGCCTTCGACAAGCCCGCCAACCTGGCCCTGTGGGCCGATGGACCACGCGTGGAGGCGTGCTTCACCGAACTCGTCGAGGGCCTGCTCTTCAGAACGCGCAGCGGCCCCAAAGAAGCGATGCTGGAGTTCGCCAACCTGCAGGCCAGCAACATCCAGCGCAAACCGCTGGTCAAGCTGCGCGCACCCACCAAGCCACAGTTCAAGAAGCAACTCGACCTGGTGGCCGCTTACGCCGATCTGCGGGCCGACCGTGCGGCCGAGATCGTGGCGCAGATGGGACTGCCGGTGGCGTTCTGGTCTTCGCTGGTGGGTCTCACCGCGCACCGCCACAAAAAGACTTTGCAGCTCCTGGACCTCATGTTCTCGCTGTGTGTGCATGTGGAGATGCGCTTCAAGCACATCTTCGCCAGCCTGCGCCCGGTGGCGATGTCACCGCAGATCCAGCCCATGATTGAAACCCCGGGGCACGGCAGTTGGCCCAGCGGCCACGCCACCGAAGCGTTTGCTTTTGCCGTGCTGCTGGAGGCACTGCTCAACGCAGCGTCGCCCACGAACGGCACGCCCAACGGCACCGAAAGCCGCGAACAGCTGCAGCGATTGGCCGCGCGCATCGCCACCAATCGCGTGGTGGCCGGCGTGCACTTTCCGGTGGACAGCGCTTGCGGACGCTTGTTGGGCACGGCACTCGCCGAATTCCTGGTGGCCCGCGCCACCGGCACCAAGGTGCACGAGCGTGGATTTGACGGCCGCCTGTTCGAAGGCCCCAACGGCGAACCGCTGGACTTCAGCCTGCACCAGTCGATGGACCACACCAGCGGCCACGCCTACACCCGATCGGCCGGCGCCACGGGTGTGGGCAACGCACCGCTGGTGGCCTGGCTCTGGGAGGAAGCTCTCAAGGAGTGGGCATGAGCGCCAGGTGGGCACCGCTGCCCACCGGCGAATTCACCCGCATCGACAGGAGCGCGCCGGGCGCGATTGACGGGCAAGACCCCTATCTGGCCTGGGCCGAGGCCGACGGGTTCGCGGGCTACCGCGTGGAACCCAAGGGCAAACCGCCGAAGTGGTTGCCCATCGTCATTGAACTCACACCCGGCGCCAATGTGCCGGCGCTGGTGGACGCCTCGAACGTCAAGTGGCTCCAGATCCCGCGCGTGTACC
>JBKBWW010000097.1:0-14049 GCA_046314475.1 Hydrogenophaga sp. | reverse complement strand
ATGAAAGGCGAGGGCGTCATGCCTGGCGAGATGCCCACGCCGCAGGTGCCTCCTGAACTCGATCCCCACCACAAAGCCGTGGACACAGCACGCACGGAGGAATCCCGATGAACGCCCTGCAGCCTGTGCAGCAATGGTTCCGCCGCAACGGCGCGCTCGCTGGCGGCCTGGCCGCCCCCATGCTGGTGATGACGGTGCTGTCGATGATGGTGCTGCCGCTGCCGCCCTGGCTGCTGGACACTTTCTTCACGCTCAACATCGCGCTCGCCCTGGTGGTCATGATGGTCGCCGCCTACATGCAGCGCCCGCTGGATTTTTCGGTCTTTCCCACGGTGCTGCTGCTGACCACGCTGCTGCGCCTGTCGCTCAACGTGGCCTCCACCCGCGTGGTGCTGCTCGAAGGCCACACCGGACCGGGGGCGGCGGGTGCGGTGATCGAGGCCTTTGGCCATTTCCTCATCGGCGGCAACTTCGCGGTCGGTTTGGTGGTGTTCATCATCCTGGTGGTGATCAACTTCATCGTGATCACCAAGGGCTCGGAGCGCATCGCCGAGGTGTCGGCCCGCTTCACGCTGGACGCCATGCCCGGCAAGCAGATGGCGATCGACGCCGACCTGAACGCGGGCCTGATCGACGAGAAGCAGGCCAAGAAGCGCCGCCAGGAAGTGGGCGACGAGGCCGAGTTCTTCGGCTCCATGGACGGTGCCTCCAAGTTCGTGCGCGGCGACGCGATCGCCGGCATCCTGATCCTGGTCATCAACATCATTGGTGGCTTCGCGGTGGGTGTGTTGCAGCACGGCCTGTCGGCCAGTGAGGCGGCGAGCACCTACATCCTGCTGGCGGTGGGCGATGCGCTGGTGGCGCAGATTCCGTCTCTGCTGATCTCGGTGGCCGCGGCCATGGTGGTCTCGCGCGTGGGCAAGGACGAAGACCTGGGCGCACAGGTGATGCAGCAGATGTTCATCTCCGCCAAGGTCATGGGCATCGTGGCCGCCGTCATGTTCCTGCTGGGTGTGATCCCGGGCATGCCGCACCTGGTGTTCCTCACCTTCGCCGCGATCTTTGGTGGCCTCGCCTGGTGGCGCACGCGGGTGGACGCCCGCCCCGTGGCCGAGCCCGAAGCGCCTGCCGCACCGGGCGACGGCGAAGCCACCTGGGACGACCTGCAGCCGGTGGACCTGCTCGGTCTGGAACTGGGCTACCGCCTGATCGCCATGGTCGACAAGGCCCGCCAGGGTGACCTGCTGACCCGCATCAAGGGCGTGCGCAAGAAATTTGCGCAAGAGGTGGGATTTTTGCCCCCGGCCGTGCACGTGCGCGACAACCTGGAGCTTCGCCCCAGCGCCTACCGCATCACCCTGCGCGGCGTGGTGGTGGGCGAGGGCGAGGTGTTCCCCGGCATGTTCCTGGCCATCGATCCGGGTGGCCTGGGCACGCCGCTGATCGGCACCCCGACCACCGACCCCGCGTTTGGTTTGCCCGCGCACTGGATCGAGGAAAAGCAACGTGAAAACGCGCAGATGGCCGGTTTTACCGTGGTTGATTCCGAGACTGTGCTGGCCACGCATCTTTCACACTTGATGCAAGTCCAGGCAGCCAAGTTGTTGAGCCGGACGGAGACCCAGGACCTGGTTGAACACGTCACCCGACTGGCCCCCAAATTGATCGAAGAAGTCGTGCCCAAGATGATCTCTGTCGCCACCTTCCAGAAAGTGCTGCAGCTGCTGCTGGAAGAGTCGGTGCATGTGCGCGACATCCGCACCATCATCGAAGCGATCGCCGAGCACGCCACCGCCACCACCGACCCGCAGGAACTGGCCCGCCGTGTGCGCATGGCGCTGGCACCGGCCATCGTGCAGCAGATCTACGGTCCGGTGAAAGAGCTGGAAGTGATCGCCATTGAACCGGGTCTTGAGCGCCTGCTGATGCAGGCCCTGAGCGGTGCGGCCAACGGTGCACTCGACCCCGGTGTGGCCGACATGCTGAGCAAATCGGCCACCGACATCGCCAACAAGCAGGAAGAGAAGGGCGTGCCCGCCTGCCTGCTGGTGCCCGACGCCATCCGCAACGCCATGGCGCGCCTGCTGCGCCGTGCCGCGCCTCGCCTGCAAGTGCTGGCGCACAGCGAAATTCCTGAAACCCACCTGATCCGCATCGGCCCGATTCTTGGAGAACTCGCATGAACATCCAGCGCTTTACCGCCCCCACTTCCCGCGAAGCCATGGCCAAGGCCCGCATGGCCTTTGGTGACAGCGCCGTCATCCTCTCGACCCGCTCCACCAGCGAAGGTTTTGAGGTGATGGCCGCGGCCGAGGAGAGCCTGGCTTCGTTGTCCGACAACAGCAACGCCGCGCCGGCACCGATCGCCACCCGCCCTGCGACAGCATCCACCGCATTCGCCACCCGCGCCAAGGCCGCAGCCACGCAGGCTGCACCGGAGTCGGTGGAAGGTGACACCGAAGCCCTGGCCATGAGCACGCTGTCGTTCCAGGAATACGTGCGTGAACGCATGCTGCGCAAGCGCCGTGAGTCGCTGCAGGACACGGCCCCCGTCGAACAGCCCGCACCCCAGCGCGTCGCCCCGGTGCTGGCTGCGCCGGTGCAGGTGGCGCCCACCCCGATGCCCGCTGCCGAGCCCATCGTGGTGCCGGTGCAGCGCTTCAACCAGCCCGTGCAGGCCGCCTTTGGCAGCCGCCTGGGTCAGCCCGCCATCCGCACCCGCGAAGAAGAGCCCGCCTGGGAAGACTCGCAGCCGTCGGTGCGTTTTGCCAGCAACGAAGACACCCGCATGGCGGTGGAACTCTCCGCGCTCAAGGACATGATCGAAGAGCGCTTCAACACGCTGGCTTGGCTCGGCTCGTCCAAGCAGAACCCGATCCAGTCCAACCTGATGCTCAAGATGATCCGCGCCGGCTACTCACCCGCCATGGCCCGCGCCGTGCTGGACCGGGTCCCGGTGGACGCGGGAGCACCCGAAGCCTTCCGCTGGCTCATGGACGTGCTCACGCGCAACCTCAAGGTGAGCGCGCCCACCGCCGGCCTGTGCGACGAAGGCGGCGTGGTCTCGCTGATCGGCGCCACCGGTGTGGGCAAGACCACCACCGCAGCCAAGCTCGCCGCCCAGTGCGTCAAACAATACGGCGCCGCCAGCGTCGGCATGATCACGCTCGACACCTACCGCGTCTCGGGTTACGAACAGCTGCGCGCCTACGGCCGCATGCTCGGCGTGGTGGCCCACCTGGCCCACGATCGCGCCGCGCTGAAAGACCTGCTCAACCTGCTCTCGGGCAAACGCCTGGTGATCATCGACACCGCCGGCCTGGGCCAGCGCGACCAGCGCATCCAGGACATGCTCGACGTGCTGGACATGCCCAAGGTCAAGAAGACCCTGGTGCTCAACGCCGGCTCCCACGGCGACACGCTCGACGAGACCCTGACCTCCTTCAAGGCCAGCTCGCTGCACGGCGTGGTGCTCTCCAAGGTGGACGAAGCCGTGAAGCTCGGCCCGGCGCTGGACGCGCTGGTCCGCCATCAGGTGACGCTGCGCGGTGTGGCCAACGGCCAGCGCGTGCCCGAAGACTGGCAGAACCCCGACGCCTCGACCCTGGTGCGCATGTCCATGGGCACGGCGGGCAAATCGGCCTACGACCCGGTGGCCACCGACATGGGCTTCTACTTCGCCCCCACCAACACCCGCAGCGTGAACCTGGGGGCTTCGCATGTTTGAGCACGGCTTCGATCAGGCCGCCGGTCTGCGCGGCGAGAGCCGCAGCGGCGGGCCCAGCCTGCTGCCCGTGGCCAGCCCTGCACAACCCGCACGCGGCCACGAGTGGCTCTACATGCTGGCCGGCTGCCTGGCCAACCAGGGCCGCTCGGTGGTCATCGTCGACGGCACCGCCAACGAGTCCAGCGGTGCCCAGCGCCAGACCGGCAGCCACCTCGGCTTGTTGCGCGCGTTGCAAGACCCTTCCATCGGTCACCTCGAACACCCCAACGACCTCGCCGACTGGCTGGTGATGCCCGGCGCGCGTGGCCTGCAGGCCTTGCAGGAAACCGCACAGGTTGCAGGCGCACCGGTGGCGCTCTCGCGCCTGCTGGCGCCGTTCGCCCCGGGCGTGATCGTGCTGTTGTTCGCCCCTGCCTTCGGGCTGGCCAGCCTGCTGCCCGGGCTGAACGCCCGCGCCATGGTGCCGGTGATCGACCAGCCGCAGGCCAGCATCGACGCGTACGGCGCTGTGAAGCTGCTGCACGCAGCGGGTCTTGCGCCCGTGCTGGCGCCGCTGGCCTCGGGCGGTGCTCAAGCACTGCAGCCGCTGGTGACCTCGGTCACCGACTGTGCCGCCAAACACCTGGGACTGAAGCTGGAGAGCTGGCCCGCCCACACCTGGGGCCACCGCGCCCAGGCCAGTGCCATCACCTCCATGGCCGACACCGGCCTGCACGGGTACCAAGGTCTGGCCCGCGTGACCCCGACGACACCTCTCTGGAGCTGAAGATGTACACCGCCAAAGGCACGCTCAACCGCGACGAGCAGCTGCGCAAATACAGCCCGCTGGTGCGCCGGCTGGCCCACCACATGATCGCCAAGCTGCCCCCCAGCGTGGAGCTCGACGACCTGATCCAGGTCGGCATGATCGGCCTGACCGAGGCCATTGCGCGCTTCGAGCCCACGCAGGGCGTTCAGTTCGAGACCTTTGCGAGCCAGCGCATCCGCGGCGCGATGATCGACGAGCTGCGCGAGGGCGACTGGATGTCGCGCGGTTCGCGCAAGAGCCAGAAAGACATCGAGCAGGCCGTGAGCCGCCTGCAGCAGAAGCTGCAACGCGTGCCCAAGGAATCGGAAATTGCTGCCGAGCTGGGCATGGAACTCGCCGACTACCAGCACCTGCTGGCCAAGGTGCGCGGCACCCAGCTGGTGTACCTGGAAGACATCAGCGGCAATGGCGATGACGAAGATGGATTCCTGGACCGGCACATGGGCGACACCGAAGCCGACCCGTCAGCGAAGCTGCAGGACCACCGCATGCGCACCGCGCTGGTGGCCGCCATCAACGTGCTGCCCGAGCGCGAGCAGCAGATCATGAGCATGTACTACGAACACGACATGAACCTGAAGGAAATCGCAGCCGTGCTCGGCGTGACCGAATCGCGCATCTGCCAACTGCACAGCCAGTCGATCGCGCGGCTGCGCTCGAAATTGCGCGAGCACTGAGCGGGGCGCAATACCGCAGCAGCAGTAGCCGTTGGCCATGGGCAACGGCTGCTGGTGCGAAGGGATGGCCGTGATTAGCATCGGCCGCTGTCCCTGAACGACGAGGTCGCGCTGCGCCACCGTCAAGGACTGCCCTCCATCCTTGACACCGCTGCAGCATGACCAACACGCCGCCCCCATCGTTCTTCAAGTACATCGATCTCGCTTTCCCGCCGGCCGAGCGCATGGGCGCACAGACCCAGCTCTACCACAGCCCCCACCAGAGCTTGTATGGGCTCCATGTCACCTTCGTCGGCCAACGGCCCGCCAACGTGGAGATCGACCGGGTGCTGCGCGAATGCACCGCACTGGCGGCCGCCCACGACGCGCGCTTCGACATTCATGCCGATGCGGAATTTCTCCCCAGTGGTTCAACCGACCCGAACGCCAGTCAGACGCTGAACATCTACGGCCGATCGCACTTCCTGTGCTTCGACTGCAAGACCGGGGTGATCGGACTGCGCCGCATCCCGGGCACCCGGGACCCGGCGCCCGATCCCTGCCTGCCGGACGGGGAGGAGGCTGGCGGGGACGACACGCAAGACCTGGACGACACCACCGAGGACCTGCTGGCCGACGTGACCGAGGCCATTTGGTACGGCTTCGATTCACCCGCAGAGATCTTCGCAATGATCGACCGGAACGCCGAAGACGGAGCCGGGTTCGATGTTCAGACGGTCAAGGCCATTGCCGCCGAGACACTGGCCAAAAAGCGCCGCACCGAAGCGGGCTGGCCTGAGACGACCGACTGCGACCGGCTTGACCGTGCTTTTGACCGCCTGCACGAGCAGGGCATCCTCGCCTTGCAATGCGCCGGCAACACCCTGGAAGACGGCATGCAGTGGGTGAACGACCAGCTGGCGCACGAGAGTGTGGCCGAGGGGCAGTACACCGGCTTCTGCTTCTTTCACAGCCAGGACATCGACCATGCGCTCGACGCTGACGGCCTGTATCTGGCGTTCGGCCCCATTGACAGCGACGAAGAAGAGGACGCAATTGCGGTGGGCCACAGGGTCTGCGAAGCCCTGCGTCGCGAAGGGCTGGAAACCCCCTGGAATGGTTCGATAGAAACCCGCATCGGCCTGCCCCGGTTCTGCTGGCAGCGGCGCACGCCGGGTTGAGCGCTCAGGGCTTGAGCTGTGCCCGGATCTCGCCGCCCTTGTTGGCGTTCGAGTGCACGTTCACGTAGAACGAGCCCATGTTGCAGGCCGCGAGCTGAGCGGGCGTGAGCTTCGCGCCGGCCGGCACCACGCAGGTGTTGTCGCCGGTTTTGGTGAACGGCACGGTCACCGGGCCGTTCTGGCTGGCGGGGCTGCTGAGCTTTTCGTCGCCGCGCAGGGCGCTGTTCACGGAGGTCTCCTTTGAAGGAGTACAGCAGGCCACTTCAGTAGGGAGTCCACCTGCACGCCGGTCATGGGGATGGACCCTGCCCCCGCGCTCAGTGGGGCTGCCCGGCCTTCACCAGCTGCCGCTGTTGGCCATGTCCACCCAGGGCTGGCTCGGGGGCAGGGCGTCACCCTTTTGCAGCAGCTCGATGGAGATGTTGTCGGGCGAGCGCACGAAGGCCATGTGGCCGTCGCGCGGAGGGCGCAGGATGGCCACACCGTGGGCTTGCAGGCGTTCGCAGGTGGCGTAGATGTCGTCCACCAGGTAAGCCAGGTGGCCGAAGTTGCGACCGCCGGTGTAGGTCTCCGGGTCCCAGTTGTGGGTGAGTTCGATCTGTGCGCTGTGGTCGCCGGGCGCGGCAAGAAAGGCCAGCGTGAAGCGACCTTGTGGCACCTCGCGGATGCGCACGACTTCCAGGCCGAGCGCGTCGCGGTAGAACTTCAACGAGGCTTCAAGGTCGGTCACGCGGACCATGGTGTGCAGGTATTTCATGACGCCAATTGGACCCAAGTTGCAAAACCTTGTCAGCCCCCGGCTTTTCGGGGGCGCCGCAGGTCGTCCACCGTGGGCACCAGCGCCAGCACCGCCAGCAGCAGCGCCAGCGGCACGGTGAAGCCGTAGCCCACTTGCTTGAAGCCGTAGGCGCCTGCGATGCCGCCGATGGTGAAAGCGGCCAGCAGCCCGGCCAGCACGGCCATGCGCTGTCGGTCGGCGCGCACCTTCAAAGGGTGTTCGGGGTTGCGGTTCCAGTAGACGAGCTTGCCCAGCTCGATGCCCAGGTCGGTCACGATGCCGGTCATGTGGGTGGTGCGGATCACCGCGCTGGAGAGCTTGGTGGCAATGGCGTTCTGCAGGCCCATGATGAAACACAGCAGCACCACAGTGAAGGGAACCAGCAGGCCCTCAAACGTGGACAGCTGCGCGCCCAGCAACCCGAAAAACAGGATGAGCGCCGCCTCCAGCAGCAGGGGCAAGGCGTATTCGCTGGAGAGCTGCCGGCGCCGCGCGAAGTTCACCATGACGGCGCAGCACATGGCACCCAGCAGAAACGACAGCACGCCCACGGCGGCGTCCACCACCAGGCCCATCTGACCCAGCGCCAGGTTGTCCGCCAGCGAGGACACCATGCCCGTGACGTGCGAGGTGTACTGCTTCACCGCCAGGAAACCACCGGCGTTGATGGCGCCGGCCACGAACGCCAGCACAAAGCCCAATTCCCGGTTGGATTCGGCGGTGCGCTGGGTGCCGATGAGGTAGCGGGCGTAGTTGGCGGGCATGGTGGCTGGACAGTAACCCATCCGCCACCACCGAACCCGGCGCCGGCCTGTGGCAATGCCACAACGAAGTACCACTTTCGAGTGATGGTCGCGGCTCAAAAATAGAGCCTTCTAATTAAACTAAAGGCTTTATTTTTAAAGGGAAATCAAATGAAATTTGCATCCAAAGCACTCGTATCCGCAATCTTGCTGGGAGCCTCTGTCGGCAGCCAGGCGCAGACACAAGCGGACCCGAAGCTGTACGCAGAAATCGGCTACGCGGCCACGACCTTCAAGGTGGAAGACGCTGCTGACCAGTTCAAGGCCAAACCCGCTCTCCTCACAGGTATCGTGGGCTACCAGATTCATCCCAACGTGGCTGTTGAGGGCCTCCTGGGTCTGGGTGCCAAGTCCAGCGAAATCAAATGGAACGGAGCCGCCACGGGCGTCAACGTCAAGATCAACAACACCATGGGCGTGTTTGTGCGCCCCAGCGTGAAGGTGAGTGACGAGGTCGAGCTGTTCGCTCGCTTGGGTTACCTGCGCAGCAAGCTCACCTTGTCAGACGCTTTCGGTAGCGTGAGCGACACCGATAACGGTGTGGCCTATGGCTTGGGTGGCAACGTCTACCTGTCCAAGACCTCCTACCTCCAACTCAACTGGACCAGCTACTACAACAAAGACGACGTGAAAATCAACGGCCTGGGCGTTGCGTACGGCATGCGCTTCTGATCCCCGTTTTCTCCAAACCAAAAGGCCACCTTCGGGTGGCTTTTTTTTGGTGCGCGCGGCTCAGTGGCCGAGCAGGTTGTGCCGCACGTGCAGCAGATGGTCCAGCGTATTGCCCTGGGCGCGGGTGGCGTCGCGGTCGCGCAGGGCGTCCACCAGTTGGCGATGTTCGCGCTGGTAGGCCAGGCGGCGCTCGGGTGTGACGCTCTTCTTTTTCAGCTGGCCCCAGTCGCCCTGGGCGCGCACCTGCTTCATGAGCTTGAACACACTGGAGACGAAGCTGTTGTGCGCGGCATCGGCAATGGCCTCGTGCAGTTCACCGTCCCAGTGTTCGAACTCTTCCAGGCTGGTGGCCTGCTCGGCGCTGGTGCAGCAGGCCAGCATGCGCGCGAAGTCGGCGGTGGTGGCGTTGCGCACCACCAGGTCGATGATGGCCGGCTCCAGCGCCAGGCGCGCCTCCATGAGCTCGGCCGGGCTCGTGTGCTGCGCGGAGTCTTGCTGCATCAGACGGCCCAGGCTGGACGTGGCTTGCTGCGCCACGAAGGTGCCGCTGCCCACGGTCTGCTCGATCAGGCCTTGTTGCTTCAGGTCGGCCAGTGCCCGGCGCACGGTGGTGCGGCTCACCCGGTAGCCCTCGGCCAGTTCGCGCTCGGTGGGCAGGCGGTCGCCGGCTTTCCAGTGCCCGTCCCGCAGCTGGGTCAGGATGGTTTCGCGCAGGGAGGTCGAGATGGTCATGGTGGCAGCCAATATACCAAAGCAGACCAATCGCCGCCATCGGCCAGAGAGCCCCTGCACATCGGTGAAAACCCGCTGTGGGCTTGGGCTGGCGTGGTCTACCATCGGTCCATTCTGGTATCTATTGGTACTTATTGGTATTAACTCAAAGGAGTCTGTGTGCGCATCGCCACGTTTGTTCATGAAGGTCAACGCCGTGTCGGGCAAGTCGCAGCCGAAGGCCAGAGCGTCACGGCCTTTGCGCTGGACGCTGCCCAAGCCATGCGCGGCGCCTTGCCGCTGATCGAAGCCGCCGCCGGCGGCGCGGCACTGCCCGCGCTGACCGGCCCGGCCATTGCGCTGGGCTCGGTGCGCCTGGAGGCACCGCTGCCGCTGCCCCGGCGCAACCTCTGGTGCGTGGGCCGCAACTACCACGAACACGCCAAGGAGCTGCAGGCTTCCGTGTTCAAGGACAACAACGCCAACCCGGCCACCTGGCCCATCGTGTTCACCAAGGTGCCCGAGTGCGTGATCGCCAACGGTGACAACGTGGTCTTGCCGGGCGCGGCGGTGTCTGAGCAGATCGACTACGAAGCCGAGCTCGCCGTGGTCATCGGCGTGGGTGGCAAGAACATCACACGCAGCGACGCGATGAAGCACGTGTACGGCTACACCATCGTCAACGACGTGACCGCGCGCGATGTGCAGATGCGCCACCAGCAGTGGGACATGGGCAAAAGCTTCGACACCTTCTGCCCCATGGGCCCGTGGATCGTCACGGCCGACGAGCTGGACGGCCAACACACGCGCGTGCGCTGCTGGGTCAACGACAGCCTGCGCCAGGACGGCCGCACCGAAGACCTGATCTTCGACATCCCCACACTGATCGAAACCATCTCGCGCGGCATCACGCTCTACCCCGGCGACGTGATCGCCACCGGCACACCCGCCGGCGTGGGCCTGGGCCTGAAGCCGCCGGTGTTCCTGCGTGCGGGTGATGTCGTGCGCATCGAGATCGACGGCATCGGCACGCTGCAGAACGCCTTCGTCTGACACTGAAAAAAGAACAACCGGAGACACATCACATGAACCGACATTTGTTGAGCCTTTGCCTGGCCGCCGTGGCTGTCACTGCCGCCGCTTCCGCGCTGGCGCAAGACCCCTTTCCGAACAAGCCGATCACCATGGTGGTGCCGTTCCCGCCAGGTGGCGTGGCCGACACCGTGGGACGGCCGGTGGCCGAGGCCATGGGCAAACACCTCAACCAGACGGTGGTGGTGGTCAACCGGGGTGGCGCCGGTGGTGGCATCGGCATGGCGCAGGTGGCCAAGGCCGCGCCCGACGGCTACACGGTGTTGATGGCCTTGTCGTCGGTGGTGGTGCTGCCCGAGGCGGACAAGATCCTGAACCGCGCGCCGATGTTCGAGCTGAACCAGCTGTTGCCGATTGCCCGCATCACGGCCGACCCGACGGTGCTCGTGGTGCGCGCCGACAGCCCATGGAAGACCTACGCCGATTTCATTGCGCACGCCAAGGCCAACCCGAGCCGCATCTCGTTCGGCTCGTCGGGCAACTACGGCACCATGCACGTGCCGATGGAGCAACTCAAATCGGCCACCTCCACCTTCATGCTGCACGTGCCCTACACCGGCGCCGGCCCGGCCTTGCTGGGCTTGCTCAGCGGGCAGATCGACGCCGTGGCCAGTGGACCGGCCAGCGTGGCGGGACAGATCAAGGCGGGCAAGATGCGGGCGCTCGCGCATTGGGGCGAAGGCCGCCTGGCCTTGCTGCCCGATGTGCCGAGTTTCAAGGAACTGGGCGTTCCGATCACCTACTCGCAGTGGTCGGGCATCTTCGTGCCGGCCGGCACACCGCCCGACGTGGTGGCCAAGCTGCGCGAAGCCGCCCGCGCCGCCACGCGGGACGAACGCACCATCCAGGTCATGACCACCGCCGGCACCTCGTTCCAGTTCCAGGACGCGCCCGAGTTCGATCGTTTCGTGAAGGACGACGCCGGCACCATGCTCAAGGTGGTGAAGCAGATCGGCCGCGTGAACTGAAGCCCGCCTTTTCGCTTGTAAAGGCGTGCGAACAGGGTGAATTCCCTAGGTTGAGAAATCTGTAAGTTCACTAACAATGCAGCAACGCAAACAGCCGTTGACCGGTCGTGCAAAACGCCGACAACGATAGACACAGGAGCACGGATTTCCAACAGGCCCGCCGGCCCTCAGCCCGCGGGTTTTTTGATGGTGATCGACATTCATGAGCACGGACTACATTCTCGAAACGCGGGACCTGACCCGCGAATTCAAGGGATTTGTTGCGGTTGACAAAGTCAACCTCAAGGTCAAGCGCGGTTCCATCCACGCGCTGATCGGCCCCAACGGGGCGGGCAAGACGACGATGTTCAACCTGCTGACCAAGTTCCTGCCCGTGACATCGGGCCAGATCTTCTACAAGGGTGAAGACATCACCAGCCGCAAGGCGGCCGAAGTGGCCCGCACCGGCATGGTGCGCTCGTTCCAGATCTCGGCGGTGTTTCCCCACCTCACGGTGCTGGAGAACGTGCGCATCGGCCTGCAGCGCAAGCTGGGCACCAGCTTCCATTTCTGGAAGCCCGAGTCCAGCCTGTTTGCGCTGAACGACGAAGCGATGGCGCTGCTGGAGCAGGTGGACCTGGGCAGCTTCGCGAACACACAAACGGTGGAGCTGCCGTATGGCCGCAAGCGCGCGCTGGAGATCGCCACCACGCTGGCGCTGGACCCCGAACTGATGCTGCTGGACGAACCCACACAAGGCATGGGCCACGAAGATGTGGGCCGTGTGGTCGAACTCATCCGCAAGGTGGCGGCCAACCGCACCGTGCTGATGGTGGAGCACAACATGAACGTGATTGCCAACCTGTCGGACACCATCACGGTGCTGGCGCGTGGCTCGGTGCTGGCCGAAGGGCCGTACGAAACCGTGTCGAAGGATCCGCGCGTGCTCGAAGCGTACGTGGGCACTGTGGAGACCACGGAATGAGCAAGGTATTGCTGAAGGTCGCCGACCTCAACACCTGGTACGGCGAATCGCATGTGCTGCACGGCGTCAACTTTGAAATTCGCGAAGGCGAACTGGTCACGCTGCTGGGGCGCAACGGCGCAGGCCGCACCACCACCGTCAAGTCCATTCTCGGCCTGGTGGGCAAACGCACCGGCTCGATCCAGATCGACGGCGTGGAAACCATCCAGATGCCGACCAACAAAATAGCCCGGCTGGGTCTGGGCTACTGCCCTGAAGAGCGCGGCATTTTTTCGTCGCTGAGCTGCGAGGAAAACCTGATGCTGCCGCCCAAGGTGGGCGAGGGCGGCATGAGCGTGGAAGAAATCTACGACATGTTTCCCAACCTCAAGGAGCGCCGCCACAGCCAGGGCACGCGCCTCTCGGGCGGTGAGCAGCAGATGCTGGCGATGGCGCGCATCCTGCGTTCGGGCGCGCGCATCTTGCTGCTCGACGAGATCACCGAAGGCCTCGCGCCCGTGATCGTGCAGACGCTGGGCCGCGTGATCCGCGCGCTCAAGGCCAAGGGCCTGACCATCATCCTGGTCGAACAGAACTTCCGGTTTGCCGCGCCGCTGGCCGACCGCCACTACGTGATCGAACACGGCCAGATCGTGGCCACGGTCAACAAGAACGAGCTCGAGAGCAAATCCGACATGCTCAATGAGTATCTGGGCGTTTGACGCCCGTCCACCAAGAGGAGACTTCCCCATGAAACGCAAACTGATTTCGACCGCCGTGACCACCGCCATTGCCACCGTGCTGGCGGGTGGCGCGTCTTTCGCTGTGGCCCAGCAAGGCAAGCTGACCGGTGACGCCGTGAAGATCGGCGTGCTCACCGACATGTCGGGCGTGTACGCCGACTACGGCGGCCCCGGTGCCGTGGCTGCTGCCAAGATGGCCGTGGCCGATTTCGGCGGCACCATGTTCGGCAAGCCGATCGAGGTGGTCAGCGCCGACCACCAGAACAAGCCCGACATCGCCAAGAACGTGGCCCAGGGCTGGTTCGACCGCGACGGCGTGGACATCTCGGTGGAAAACCTGAACTCCGCCGTGGCCCTGGCCGTGCAGGCGCTGGGCAAGGAAAAGAACAAGATCACCATCACCACCGGCGCTGCATCGGCCCGCCTGACCAACGCCGACTGTGCACCCACCACCGGCATCCACTACCTGATGGACACGATCGCGCTGTCCAACGTGGTGGGCAAGGCCATCGTGAAAGACGGCGGCGACAGCTGGTATTTCCTGACCGCCGACTACGCTTTCGGCCACTCGCTGGAAAAGGACACCGGCGACGTGGTGAAGGCCGCGGGCGGCAAGGTGCTGGGCGCTGTGCGCCACCCGCTGTCCACCGGTGACTTCTCGTCCTTCCTGCTGCAGGCGCAGACCTCCGGCGCCAAGGTGGTCGGTCTGGCCAACGCCGGTGGCGACACCGTGAGCAGCGTGAAAGCCGCTGCCGAGTTCGGCCTGACCAAGAAACAGAACCTGGCCGCGCTGCTGATGCTGTTGACCGACGTGCACGCCATCGGCCTGCCCACGGCACAAGGCCTGTACCTCACCGAAGCCTGGTACTGGGACCTGAACGCCGAGTCGCGCGCCTGGGCCGACAAGTACAGCAAGGTCATGAACGGCCGCAAGCCCAACTCCAACCACGCATCGGTCTACTCCTCG
>JBKBWW010000096.1:12634-14159 GCA_046314475.1 Hydrogenophaga sp. | reverse complement strand
AGGAACTCGACAGCCGCCAGGGCACCGGCACGGTGTACTGGGAAGGCTTGTCGGACCTGTTCGACAGCAACGGCCAGCGCGTGGGCCGTGGCTATCTGGAGATGACGGGGTACGCGCAGCGGCTGGTGTTGTAGTGGCTGCGCCCGGGCACCTCAGTCGGGCCGCCACGCTTTGAAAAAGCGGATGCGCTCGACGTGTTCCGGGTGGCTGGAGATGGCGATGGGCAGATTGGCTCCTTCGCCTTCTGGGCTCTCACCACCCTGCTGCTCCTGTTGCTGGATGCGCTCGAAGAACGCGACCATCACCGACGGTGAAGCACCGCTCTCGTGGAGCAGCCGCGCGGCGAAGGCATCGGCGGCGCGCTCGGCGTCGCGCGAATAGGCCTGTGTGGCCAGGGTGGCGGGCACGGTGGCCAGGAAGCCGCTGGCATCGCCCAGCACCACACCCACCAGCGCGCTGATCAGGCTGGCGCGCACCATCAGATCGAGCCCGTGGCGGTGGTGCACATGGCCGAGCTCGTGCGCCAGCACACCCACAATGGCATCGGGCTGATCGGCCAGCAGTTTCACCAGGTCGTCGGTGATCACGATGTGTCCGCCAGGCAAGGCGAACGCGTTGGCGCCCAAGGCCTTGGACTGATGAAACGAAAGCTGCCAAGCCGGTGCGTCGCCCTGCGGGTGGGCGAGCTCCACCGCCGATGCGAAGCGCTCGCGCAAGGCCTGCTGCTGTTGTGCGGGCAGCGCGCTGGGTTGCAGGAACAGGCGGTCCAACTGCTGCAGGCCTTGCTCACCCAGGCGCGCCTCCAGCGAGCGCGGCACCTGCTGCGCCAGCGCCTGGCTCAGCCAGGGCACGCCCCAGGTCCACGCCGCACCCAGAAACACAACGCTCGCGCCCATGGCGACCAGCGTGGCGCGCCAGCTCTGCATCCAGCCCACCACGGCGCCCTCGCTCTGGCCGCTGGCCTGCCGCCACGCGTCCCACTCCCCTGCATCGGCGTGCTGAATCACGCTGCCGTCGGGCAGCTCGCTCTGGCGTTGGCCGTGCGAGCGGCGTTCGGCCCAGCGCACCTGAGGCACCGGGTAACGGCGCTCGCCTGCGTCCACGACGAGCACGAGTTCGTGGCCTTCGATGCGCAGCTCGCAGGACTGCGCGCGCGGGCTGCGGCCATCAAACCAGGTGCTGCTCAGCCGGGGCGCCGGGTTCATCACAGACCCATGTCGATGCCGAAGAAATCACCCGCTGCGTCGCCCAGGATGCCTTTGTCGCCCCCTTGTGCCCGTGCAAGCCAGGCGTTCACATCCCCCTGCACCGCAATGTCCATGGCTTCGAGTCGCATGCGTGCGGTGTGCACCTTGGCGAACGGCCAGTACAGGCCCAGCGTGAGGGCGATGAACAGCCAGTTTTTTGCGGTCAGACGCACCAGGGGCGCGAACATCAGCTGGCTGTTGAAGCGGATGCGCGGACTGCGGGTGTGGGACCACAGCAGGTTCTGCAGGCGCGAGGTGGTGTACGGCATGAGCACCAG
>JBKBWW010000096.1:0-12624 GCA_046314475.1 Hydrogenophaga sp. | reverse complement strand
CAGCGGAAACACCAGGTAGGCCAATGCCAACACAAAAGGCAGTGCGATCATGGCCGCGCCCCCGGAGGTACCCAGCGCCACCGCCAGGATGGCCCCCACACCGGAGAGCAGCGCGGTGCACAGCAAGGACACCCCCGCCACGCGGAATGAGAAACCGTAGAAGGCCCCCACACCGGCCTTCAGCCGTGTGCGTTCCTGCGCAAACGCGTAGCCGCCATGCTGGTACTGCTTGATGCGCGACAGCAACCAGGGCGACACGGCGGACATCGCCAGCACCATCAGGCCAGTGGCTGCAGCAAACACAGCGCCAGCCTCGCCCTCTTCCGCGCCTTGGGTGGCCGATGCGACAACGCCCATGACCATCCCGATCAGCACCACCGGAATGAAGAACGGCAGCACGCACAGGTACGCGCCCTTGAGATCCCCCTCGAACGACAGGCGCACACCGCGCCAGCTGGTGTTGCGCAAGCGGAACTGCAACGACGCGCGCCACAGCGCCGGCCACAGCACCGCCAGCACCAGCAGGGGCAGCCACGCGAAGGCCGGCGCAAAGTTGGACACGGCCCAGTACGAAACACCGAACAGCAGCATCAGCAGGTAACCACGAAACATCTTCCACGGATCGCCATGAAAGCCCAGCGGGTCCTTGCCCACCAGGGTGTTGTTCTGGAAATAGGCCAGGCGGCGCGCGCGGGCAAACGGCCAATAGAGCGTGAAGGTGACCAGGGTCAGCAGCAGGTTGACGATCCAGATGCGGAAATACTCGCTGCCCGAGCCGGTGAAGCGGATGTCGAAGGTGTGTGCCGGGTCGGCCCGGGGAGATCGGCTGTCGGACAAGAACTCCGTCGCCTCGAATTCGCTGTGTTGTGCCATCCCCGTCCCTCCTGGTGTTGAAAATTTGGCCGCGATCCTAGCACCAACGATTTGTACCAATGACCTACCCCTGGCAGATGTACGCAGCCCCTGTGGCCACGAAAAACGGGCACGCTCAAAACCCGGCACACTCGCCTGCATGAGCTCCCCTTCCCCCTCCGACCGTCCCAAAGCCACCACCCCCACATCGCTCAGCGGCCTGCTGCCTTTTTTGCGGCCCTACCGCCTGCAGATTGGTCTGGCGATCCTGTTTCTGGTGCTGGCCGCAGCCGCCACGCTGGCGTTTCCGCTGGCCTTGCGTTTCCTCATCGACAGTGGTCTGGCCCCGGCCGGGCGCGGCGAGCAGGCGCTGGCGCTGCGTGGCCATTTCGCGGCCTTGTTCGGTGTGGCGGTGGCGCTCGGTTTTTTCTCGGCCATGCGCTTTTATCTGGTGAGCTGGCTCGGTGAGCGCGTCACGGCCGATTTGCGCAATGCGGTCTACAGCCATGTGCTGCGTCAGAGCCCGCAGTTTTTCGAGACCACCCAAACCGGCGAGGTGCTCTCGCGCCTGACCACCGACACCACACTGGTGCAGACGGTGGTGGGCTCCTCGCTCTCCATGGGCCTGCGCAACGCCGTCATGGGCATTGGTGCACTCGTCATGCTGGTGTGGACCAACCCCTATGTGATGTTGCAGGTGCTGCTGATCATCGTGCTGGTGGTGCTGCCGAGCATGTGGTTTGGCCGGCGGGTGCGCAAGCTCTCGCGCGCCAGCCAGGACCGTGTGGCCGACTCCAGCGCCATCGCGGCCGAGGTGCTCAACGCGATTCCGGTGGTGCAGAGCTACACGGCCGAAGACCGCGAAGCGGCACGCTTCAACGCGTCCACCCAGTTCGCTTTCGACACCGCGATCAAGCGCACGCGCGCGCGCTCGGTGCTGGTGGCCTTCATCATCATCACCACCGCCGGCCTGCTGCTGTGGGGCCTGTACCAGGGCACGCAGGCGGTGCTGGCCGGCACCATCACCCCCGGCCACCTGGGGCAAACGGTGCTCTACATCATCATCCTGGCCGGCGCAGTGGCCGTGCTCGGCGAGGTCTATGGCGACCTGCTGCGCGCCGCCGGCGCGAGTGAGCGCCTGATGGAGCTGCTGGCCAGTGCTTCACCGGTGCAGTCACCCGCACAACCTTTGAAAGCCGCCGCGCCGCAAGGCGGCAGCTCGCTGGTGTTTGACGACATCACTTTCCATTACCCCTCGCGTCCAGCGCAGGCCGCGCTGGCCGGTTTCAATCTGGCAGTGCACCCCGGGCAGACGGTGGCGTTGGTGGGCCCCAGCGGCGCGGGCAAGACGACCGTGTTCGGACTGCTGCTGCGCTACTACGACCCGGCCCTGGGCACGATACGGCTGGACGGTGTGCCGATCCACCAGATGAGCCTGCACGACCTGCGCAACCGCGTGGGCATCGTGCCACAAGACCCGGTGATCTTCTCCAGCAGCGCGATGGAGAACATCCGCTACGGCAAGCCCGGCGCGAGCGATGCCGAGGTGCGCGCCGCCGCTGCTGCAGCGTTTGCCGACGAGTTCATCGACCAATTGCCCGAGGGCTACGACACCTTCCTGGGCGAGCGGGGTGTGCGCCTCTCGGGTGGCCAGCGCCAACGCATCGCCATTGCGCGCGCCATGCTCAAGAATCCGCCGCTGCTGCTGCTTGACGAGGCCACCAGCGCGCTGGATGCGCAGAGCGAGCGCATGGTGCAGGCCGCGCTGGAATCGGCCATGAAGGACCGCACCACACTCGTGATCGCGCACCGCCTGGCCACCGTGCAACAAGCCGACCTGATCGTGGTGCTGGACCACGGCCGGTTGGTGGAGCAAGGCACACACACCGAGCTGGTGGCGCAGGGTGGCGTTTACGCCGGCCTGGCCGCACTGCAGTTCCAGGTGTGATCGCCTAGCCGAGCTGGCGCAGCTCCCTCAAGGCGACAGACACGGGCGCGAGATCGGGCGCCAGGTTGGCAATGCTCTCGTGCATGGCATTGACGCGCTCGATGGCCTTGGCATTTTTCTCTTGCCACTCGGCCAGTGTCTGCCGGCTGCTCAGCAGCGACTGCACCAGTTGCCCTGCGATGGAATACACGTCGTCACGCGCGCTGGCGCGGGCCTGCGACTGCCACAACGAATCGGTTGGCAGCTGGCCGATGCGCTGGCGCCAGCGGTCCAGTCCGAGCGTGTTCTCGATCGCGAAGTAGGTGCGCGCCGCCTGCTCCAGCGTGCTGCCCGCCTTGGCCGCCACATCGACCAAGTCAAGCACCGGGTACAGGTGGTCGAGCACGGTGAGGTCGTCGGCGAGTTGGGCGTCCACACCGGCCTGCACCAGACGGGCGCTCGCCGCCTTCCATGACGCCAGAGCGGTGGCGGGCAGCCACTGCTCGACGTGCTCGCGCAGCGTGCGGGCGGCTGGGCGGTACTTGGCGATCAGCGTGGGCAGGTCACCCTGGCCGCGGTGGCGCAGCATCCAGCGGCTGGCGCGCTGGGCGATGGCCGCCAGCTGCGTGAGCAGGCTCAGTTGCAGCTCGGTCGTGACCTTGTTGTCCAGCGCGTCGATCTGGTCCCAGATCGGCTCCAGCGCGAACACCTCGCGCGCCAGCGTGTAGGCGCTGACCACCTCGGCTGCGGTGCATGAGGCCTCGTTGGCCAGGAAGTTGACGAAGGTGGCACCGACGCGGTTGACCACGGTGTTGGTCATGAAGGTGGCGATGATCTCGCGCTTGAGCGGGTGCTTTGCAATGAAATCGCCATGGCGCTCGCCCAGCACCGCGGGGAAATACATCGTGAGCACGCGAGCGTAGAACGGGTCGTCGGGCAGGCTGCTGGCGCACAGCTCGTCGAACAGGTTCATCTTGGCGTAGGCCATGAGCACGGCGTTCTCGGGGCGGGTGAGTCCCTTCCCTTCACGCTTGCGCTTGCCCAGTTCCTCGTCGGCGGGCAGGAATTCGATGGCGCGCTTGAGCAGGCCGATCTGCTCCAGCCAGCGCATCAGGTTCTGCTGCCCGTCGAGCAGGTACACAGGCCGGGTGGCAGCCAGCTCGATCTGCTGCGTCTGGTAATAGTTGTCCTGCAGCACGAGCAGACCGACTTCATTCGTCATGCTAGCCAGCAGGTCGTTGCGGCTCTCCAGCGTGAGCCCACCGGCTTCCTGCACGGCGCCCAGCAGGATCTTGATGTTGACCTCGTGGTCGGAGCAGTCCACGCCGGCGGAGTTGTCGATGGCGTCGGTGTAGATCAGGCCGCCGGCATGGGCGAATTCGATGCGGCCGTTCTGCGTGCAGCCGAGGTTGCCGCCTTCGCCGAACACCTTGCAGCGCAGCTCGTTGCCGTTCACGCGGAAGGCATCACCGGCCTTGTCGCCCACCTGGGCGTGGCTCTCGTAACTGGCCTTCACATAGGTGCCGATGCCGCCGTTGTAAAGCAGGTCCACCGGCGCCTTGAGGATGGCGTTGAGCAGCTCGTTGGGCGCCATGGCGGTGGCATCGGTGCCGATGGCGGCGCGCGCCTGCGGGCTCAGCGGGATGGACTTGGCGCTGCGCGGGAACACGCCGCCGCCCTCGCTGATGAGGCCCTTGTCGTAGTCGTCCCAACTGGAGCGCGGCAGCTTGAACAGGCGTTCACGCTCGGCGAAGCTGGCAGCGACGTCGGGACTCGGGTCGATGAAGATGTGGCGGTGGTCAAAGGCCAGCACGAGCTTGATCTGCGTGGACAGCAGCATGCCGTTGCCGAACACGTCGCCCGACATGTCGCCGATGCCGGCCACGGTGAAGGGCTGGGTCTGCGTGTCCACACCCAGGCCGCGGAAATGGCGCTTGACCGATTCCCACGCGCCGCGCGCGGTGATGCCCATCTTCTTGTGGTCGTAGCCGACCGAGCCGCCGGAGGCGAACGCGTCGCCCAGCCAGAAGCCGTAGGCCGCGCTCACGCTGTTGGCGATGTCGCTGAAGGTGGCTGTGCCCTTGTCGGCGGCGACCACCAGGTAGGGATCGTCCTCGTCGTGACGCACCACATCGGCCGGCGGCACCACCGCGCCCTTGACCAGGTTGTCGGTGATGTCGAGCAGGCCCGAGAGGAAGGTCTTGTAGCAGGCCACGCCTTCGGCCAGATAGGCCTCCCGCTCGCTCGCGGGCGGTGCCTTCTTGAGCACGAAGCCGCCCTTGGAGCCCACGGGCACGATCACCGTGTTCTTCACCATCTGCGCCTTCACCAGGCCCAGGATCTCGGTGCGGAAATCCTCACGCCGGTCGGACCAGCGCAGGCCCCCGCGCGCGACCTTGCCGCCGCGCAGATGAATCCCCTCAACGCGCGGTGAGTACACCCAGATCTCGAACAAGGGCTTGGGTTCGGGCACGTTGGGGATGTCGCGCGGGCTGAGCTTGAAGCTCATGCAATCCCGTCCGCGCTGGTAGGCGTTGGTGCGCAGCGTGGCCTGGATGGTGCTGAGGAACTGGCGCAACACGCGGTCTTCTTCCAGGCTGGCGACCTCGGCGAGTTGCGCCTCCAGCGCCTGCACCTTGGCGCTGATGCGCTCGGCGCGCTGGTCGGCCTTCGCCGGGTCGAAGCGGATGGCGAACAGCTCGGCCAGGCCCTGCGCAATCGCCGGGTTTTTGTTGAGTGTGTCTTCGATGTAGCTCTGGCTGAAGGCAAACCCGAGCTGTTTGAAGTAGCGCACGTAGGCGCGCAACACGGAAATGGCGCGGGCATCGAGCTCGGTGGAGAGCACCAGGCGGTTGAGCGCATCGCTCTCCACCTCTTGGCGCCAGACCGCCTGGAACAGTTCCTCGAAGCGGAACTTGAGGCGGTCCACATCCAGCGGCTGGGCGAACTGCAGGCCCCAGTCGTGGATCCAGTAGCCGGGTGCGGCCAGGTGGTAGGGGTGCTCGTCGAGCACGCGCGCGCCCATCGACTCCATCACCGGCATGGCGTCGGACAGCGTGATCTTCTGGGTGGCGTAGGTCTTGAACCGCACCTGCTCCTGGCGCTGGTAGAGCTTGAGCGCGAGCGGCTGCTGTTCGCTCAGGCCGCTGAGCGCGGCCGCATCGCTGGCGGCGGTGTCGGCGTCGAAGTGCTCGCGGTAGGCGGTGGGGAAAGCCGCCACCAGGGCTTCCAGCCCGCTGGCGCTGCGCCCTGTCTGGCCCAGCAGCACGGCGTTCACGCCGTCGACCCAGCGCTTGCAGGCCTCGGCCACCCGGGCTTCGAGCGCGGCCAGGTCCACCTGCGCGGGCAACTTGTCCTTGGCGCGCACGATGTAGTGGATGCGCGCGAGCGCGCTGTCGGTGAGCATGGGCGTGAACTCGATCGACTCGGCGTCGAAGGCCTCGGTAAACAGGGCACCGAGCTTCACGCGAAGCTCGGTGGTGTACACATCGCGCGGCACGTAGACCAGCAGCGATGCCAGGCGGCCGAAGGCGCCGCGGCGCATGAACAGGCGCACGCGCTGGCGCTCCTGCAGGCGCAGGATGCCCATGGCGTGTTGCTCCAGCGTGGCGGCATCGATCTGCAGCATCTCGTCGCGTGGGTAGGTCTCCAGGATCGCCTGCAAGGCCTTGTGGGCGTGGCTGCCGGTGACCACGCCGGCATGGGCCATGACCTGTGCCACGTGCTGGCGCACCACCGGAATCTGCTCCACCGACGCGGCATAGGCTGCCGAGGTGTACAGCCCGAGGAACCGGCTCTCGCCCACCAGCTTGCCCGCAGCGTCCAGCCGCTTGACGCTGATGGCGTCCATCCAGGCCGGGCGGTGCACGGTGGAGCGGCGCATGGCCTTGGTGGACATCACCAGGTCGGGGTTGGCCAGAAAGGCCGCCGCGGGCTGGGCCGGCAGCACCTGCGCCCCGGGCGCCTTGAGCAAACCCAGCGCGCTGCCGGGCACAGGCACCAGGACATCCCCCTTGAGCTTGTAGTCTTCGGCCGCCAGAAAGGTGAAGTGGCCCTGTTCGAGCCAGGTCAAAAAGGCCTTGGCTTCGTCGGCCACCGACGCGTCCAGCGCAGTGAAGCTGGCGTTGAGCACCTGCACGCGCGAGAGCATGGCGCGCCAGTCCTGCACGGCCAGGCGAACGTCCTGCAGGGTGTCTTCAATGGCCTTGCACAGCGCCACACCCTCGGGGGCGGACGCGAGCCGGTCGCACTCGACCAGGATGCACGAGACCACCTGACCTTCGCCGCCGCCCTGTTGTGCGGCACCGGTGATCTGCGCGACATGGCCGGCCGCGTCGCGCGTGACACGCAGCAAGGGGTGGACGATCCAGTGCAGGGTGCGCCCACTGCGGTTGACCGCCATGCCCACCGAGTCCACCAGAAAAGGCATGTCGGGGTGCACGATCTGCAGCAGGTGCGTGCCGCTGTCGCCGGGCTTGTCCCTCGGCAGTTCGAGAATCTGCACCCGCACCTCACCCGCCGCCGACGCGCCCAGCAGGGCCTGGTGCGCAGCGGCCATGGTCTGCAGCAAGGCGGGGTCGCGGCCGCGCAATTCTTCGGGGTCGGCGGCTGCGAAATACAGGTCCTGAAAACTCGCGTTCATGGTGGACATCCAGTCAGGAAAGATCGTTGGCGGGGGAAGGTGTGCGCGATTCTAGGAGCGCCCCCGACTGCAAAACGGCCCCAGAAAAGGATTGCATGGACCCATGCCATGCCGTCATGCACAAAACGCATGATGCGCCTGCGCGCGTGACTTCGCCATGAAAAAACCCCGCAGTGCGGGGTTGACTTGGGGGATGGAGAGCCGATGCGCAGGCGCTACTGCAGGGTTTCCTTGACCGCTGGCAGCATGGGCAGCGCAATCACCTCGATGCCCTCTTCCAACATCGCCAAGGCTTCCTGGGGACTGGCCTGCCCACGGATGTTGCGGTGCTCGGTTTCGCCGCTGTGCATGGCGCGCGCCTCGTCGGCAAAGCGTTCACCCACATCTTCGGTCTGCGCCACCACATCGCGCAGCGCCCTGAGCATGCGTGCCTGCATGGCAGCGAGTTCAGGATTCGCAGCGTGGTTGCTCATGGGCACGGAAGTGGTCGACGGGGTTTCCAGATCACTGCGGCCCGATCGCAAGTTCAGGCGCGGCGCCGAGAGCATCTTGTGGATGTGCGCATCACCACACAGCGGGCAGGTGACCAGGCCGCGGCCGAGCTGGTCCACGAAGTCGTCTTCGGAGCCGAACCAGCCCTCGAACTCGTGCTGGTGGGCGCATTGCAGGTTGAGGACCTTCATGGGGTGGATTGTCCCGCCAAAGGCAAGACCGCGGCATCGCTCCATGACAGTGCCCATTCACCGCTCTGCACGTTCTGCAGCCACATCGACCCGATCAGCGTCTTGCAGTCGATCACCTCGCCGCGGAAGCACCAGGCCCGCAACTCGGCGGGCGTCGCGGTGAACACGTCGAGGAACTCGCCGTCGTCGAGCTGGCGTTCGCCCAACGTGAGGCCGCGCGCAAACCAGATGTCGATGGTTTCATCGGAATACGCCACGGTAGGAGCCAATCGGCCGGCAAAAGCCCACTCGCGCGCGCTGTAGCCGGTTTCCTCCAGCAGTTCGCGCCGCGCACACACCAGGCTGTCTTCGCCTTCGTCGAGCTTGCCGGCGGGAAACTCGATCATCACCGCCTGCATGGGGTGGCGGTACTGTCGCTCCAGCACCACCTGACCGTCGTCCAGCAGGCCAATCACCATGACAGCGCCCGGGTGCAACACGTACTCGCGCGTGGCCTCGGCGCCATCGGGCATGCGCACTGTGTCGCGCACCACGTGCAGGAAGTTGCCACGCAACAGCTCGGTGCGCGACAGAGACGTTTCTCGCAGGTGGCTGTCTTCGTTCATCCTCGGTGGCGGTAAAGGTAGCGGTAAACGAAACCGGGGAACGCCAGCGTGATGAAGAGCGCGCCCGTGGTGGCGTAGAACTCCCAACCCTGCGGCGCGATCTGCCCGGCGCTCTGTTCCAGCGCGAGGCCGAGACCTCCAACGATGAAGTACAGCAGCACCATCTCACCCAACCGCATCCAGAGCGTCTTGGGCAGGCTGCGCGGAATGACGGCCAGCCAGCGTTCGTTGACGAAGGGCAGGTTGGCGGCCACCAGCGCGGCGATCAACACCAGCCAGACGGAAAAACTGTGGTTCATGGTGGGGGGTGTGAGCCGGCCCCACCGGCGAAGTTCACCGGAACAGGGCCGCGTGCGTCAGGCGAGCAGCGCCGCCACGGCCTGGGCGCACAAGGCCATGAGGCCACCGGGCAGGATGCCGAGCAACAGCACCAGCGCGCCGTTGACCGACAACACCGAACGAGCGTCGAGACCCGCCTCGATGTCGGCGGTCTGCGTGGGCGCGTCGAAGTACATGACCTTGACCAGGCGCAGGTAGTAGAACGCGCCGATCAGCGACATGATCACCGCGAACACCGCGAGGCCCACATAGAACGCACCGCTGGACGCCAGCAGCGCCTGCAGCACCGACAGCTTGGCGTAGAAGCCCACCAACGGCGGCACGCCGGCCAGCGAGAACATGCAGATCGCCATGACGCCGGCATACAGCGGGCTGCGCTGGTTCAGGCCAGCGAGGTCGCTGATGTTCTCGGACTCGAAGCCGCTGCGCGAGAGCAGCAGGATCACGCCGAAGGTGCCCAGCGTGGTCAACACGTAGGTGATGACGTAGAACATGGACGAGCCGTAGGCGTTGGCCATGTTGCCGGTGTCGCCATTCACCACGCCGGCCAGCAGGCCGAGCAGCATGAAGCCCATCTGTGCAATGGTGGAGAAGGCCAGCATGCGCTTGAGGTTGGTCTGCGCGATGGCGGCGAAGTTGCCCACCAGCAGCGACATCACAGCCAGCACCGCCAGCATCTGCTGCCAGTCAAACGCGAGCGGCTGCAGGCCTTCGACGAGCAGGCGGATCACGATGGCGAAGGCGGCCAGCTTGGGCGCGCCGCCGATCATGAGCGTGATGGCGGTGGGCGCACCGTGGTAGACGTCGGGCACCCACATGTGGAAAGGCACCACCCCGAGCTTGAAGGCCAGGCCGGCGACCACGAACACCAACCCCAGCGTGAGCACCTGCGCCGAGCCCTTGAGGGTGGCGTCGCCACCGGCGATGGCCTGCATCACCTCGGGTAGCGCCAGCGAGCCGGTGGCGCCGTACACCATGGACAGGCCGTAGAGCAGGAAACCACGGGCCAGCGCGCCGAGCACAAAATACTTCATGGCCGCTTCGGTCGCCTGCGTGTCGTCGCGGCGCAGTGCGACAAGCGCATAGCTGGAGAGCGTGAGCAGCTCCAGGCCGAGGTAGATCACCAGGAAGTTGTGGCCCGAGATCATGACGAACATGCCCAGCAGCGCGAACATGGCCAGCGTGAACATCTCGCCGCCGCGCAGCATGTCGCGTTGGCCCGCGTAGCCGCGGCCGTAGACCAGCGTGACCATCATGGCGATGGTGGCAAAACACTTGAGCCAGTTGCCCATGGGATCGCTGACGATCATGCCGCCGAAACCCAGGGTGGTGGTGCCCGACCAGGCCGCCATGGCCAGCAGGAAGGCCACCGCGCCCAGCGACAGCAGCGTGAGCGCGTAGGTGGCACCACGCAGAGGCGTCTTCACCGTCAGATCGGCCAGCGCGATCACGCACGCCATCGTCAGCAGGAGGATTTCTGGGTAGGCCGCGACCCAGCTGAGCTTGTCAATCATTGTTCGTTCTCTTGTGTCGTGTGGCGAGCCCAGCTCACAGGGGCAGCTTCGAGGTGGCCACGTGGCGCAGCAACTCGGCCACGGAGGCGTCCATCACGTCGGTGAAAGGCTTGGGGTACACGCCCATGAAGAGCACCGCCACAGCCAGCACCGACATCACCAGGAATTCGCGTGCGTTGAGGTCGATCAGGTTCTTCACGTTGTCGTTGCCCACGGCGCCCAGGTAAACGCGCTTGTACATCCACAGCGAGTACGCAGCACCGAAGATCAATGCGGACGCTGCGAGCAGACCGATCCAGAAGTTGGCCTTCACCGCTGCCAGGATCACCATCCACTCACCCACAAAACCGGCGGTGCCTGGCAGGCCGCAGTTGGCCATGGTGAAGAGCAGCGCGAACGCGGCGAACTTGGGCATGGTGCTGACGACGCCACCGTAGTCGGCGATTTCGCGCGAGTGCACGCGGTCGTACAAGACGCCGATGCCCAGGAACATGGCGGCCGACACAAAGCCGTGCGCAATCATCTGCACGATGCCGCCCGACACGCCGAGGTCGCTGAAGACAAAGAAGCCGAGCGTGACGAAGCCCATGTGCGCGACCGACGAATAGGCCACGAGCTTTTTCATGTCCTGCTGGACCATGGCCACCAAACCGACGTAGATCACGGCCACGAGCGAGAGCGCGACCATGAGCCAGGCCCATTCATGCGAAGCGTCGGGCAGGATGGGCAGCGAGAAGCGCAGGAAGCCGTAAGCACCCAGCTTGAGCATGATGGCCGCCAGCACGGCCGAGCCACCGGTGGGGGCCTCCACGTGCACGTCTGGCAACCAGGTGTGCACCGGCCACATCGGCACCTTCACCGCAAATGCTGCGAAGAAGGCAAAGAACAGCAAGGTCTGCGCGGTACCGCTCAGGGGCAGCTTGTACCAGTCGGCGAGCGCGAAACTGCCACCCGACACGGTGTACAGGTAGATGAGCGCCACCAGCATCAGCAGCGAGCCCATCAGCGTGTACAGGAAAAACTTGAAGGCCGCGTAGATCTTGTTCGGACCGCCCCAGATACCGATGATCAGGTACATCGGGATCAGCGTGGCTTCGAAGAACACGTAGAACAGCATCGCGTCCTGCGCGCTGAACACACCGATCATCAGACCCGAGAGGATCAGGAAGGCGCCCATGTACTGGTTCACGCGGGTGGTGATCGATTCCCAGCTGGCCACGATCACCACCACGTTGATGAACGCAGTCAGCAGGATCAGCCACAACGAGATGCCGTCCACACCGAGGTGGTAGTGGATGTTGAAGTTCTGAATCCAGGGGGCTTTTTCAACGAACTGCAGCGCGGCGGTGCCGAGCTTGAAGCCGGTGTAGAGCGGCACGGTGACCGCCAGGCCCACCACCGCACCCACCAACGCGATCCAGCGCACCATGGGCGCCTGGTCGTCACGGCCCAAGGCCAGCAGCACGACGCCAAAAGCGATCGGCGTCCAGATGGCAAGGCTCAGCAAACCCATGATGTTCTTCTTCCTCTTGTTTTATTTGGCGAGCCAGACGAAGTACGTCATGAACAGCAGCACACCCACGATCATCATCAGCGCGTAGTGGTACAGGTACCCGGTCTGTGCGCGGCGCACCACGCCGGAGACCAGGCCCACCAGCTTCCAGCTGGCGTTGACCACACCGCCTTCGATCACGCCCCGATCGCCGCCCTTCCACAGACCAATACCCAGACCGCGCGCGCCCTTGGCCAAGACGTTCTCGTTGAACCAGTCCATGTAGTACTTGTTCTCCAGCACAACGACCAGCGGGCGCAGCGCGCGGCCGATGGCGGCCGGCACGGCCGGGTTGATCAGGTACATGTACCAGGCGCTCACGGCACCGGCCAGGGCCAGGTACAGCGGCGGCGTGGACAAGGCATGGGCCGCCATCGACAGCGGGCCATGGAAGATCTCGGCGAACCGGACCATGGCCGGGTGAGCCGCCGCATTGATGAAGATCGCGTCTTTGAAGAACTCACCAAACAGCATGGGCTGGATGGTCATGAAACCGATGACCACCGAAGG
>JBKBWW010000095.1:0-14311 GCA_046314475.1 Hydrogenophaga sp. | reverse complement strand
CTGGTAGGTGAGGAGGGCGTCGCCGTCGCGAAGGGCGACCCGGTCGGGCGACAGGGCCGCTTGGCGAACAAACGCCGAATGCATCAATTCGCCGGCGGGGAGGGGCGTTCGCACGGGCTGCAACGCATGCAGCCGTGTCGTCTCCGACGGTGTCAGCCAGTCCAGCTGTCCGATGGTCTGACCTGGTGAGGCCACGGCTGCGCGCAGCAGTGCCTCGTAAGCGCCCATCCAGCGCTCCACAGTGGCCGCGTCGAACAGATCGGTGTTGTATTGGCATTCGAGGCGAAGGCCGCCGTTCTCCTGCGCAGCATTCACAAACAGTTCGAAGTTCTCGAACCGGCGCGGATTGGCGGTCAGCTCGGCGCTCAAGCCCGGAAAAGCGCTGTGGCTGCCTTTGACCGCCTGATCGACGTTGAACATCACGCTCACCAGCGGCAGACGGCTGGGATCGCGGCGCACGGGCAGCTTTTGCAGCAGCGTTCCATACGTCAGGGTCTGGTGATCAAAGGCGTCCAGCAGAGCCGTTCCAGATCGCCTCACGTAGGCGTCAAACGGCATGCCGGTGTCGACCGCAGTGCGCACCGGCAGCAGGTTGACGCAATGGCCCACCAGGCCCGTGATGCCACTGGCGGATTGCCCCGCTGCGGGCACGCCGATGACCAGATCGTCCTCCCCGCTCAGGCGACCCAAGGTGGCCGCAAAGCCACTGAAGAGGGTGGCGAAAACACTGGCGCCGGCTTTGGCACCCAGCTGACGCACCTGGGCCACCAGATCGGCGTCCAGCACGTGATCGATTCGCCTGGAATCAAATGTGCGCACGGGTGCACGTGGCCGGTCTGCTGGCAGATCCAGGCTCGGCAGCGATGCGCCGGCAAAGCACCCGAGCCAGAAGCGTTGGTGTTCCGCCATCTCGGGCGTGCTGGCCTGGGCCGCTTCCCAGGCCACATAGTCGGCGTAGCTGGGCGCTGGGTCGGGACCCGGTGCTTCACCGCGTTGCTCGGCATACAACGCACCCAGATCTTCGGTGATTAGCCCCCAGGACCATCCGTCGCACACGATGTGGTGGGCGGTCATCAGGAGCAGGTGTTCGGCGTCCTCCAGCTGAAACAGGCGCGCCCGGAACAGCGGACCTTGCTCCAGCGAGAACGGTGTTTCAACCGCTTCAACAGCGGCCTTGTCGAGTTGGTGTTGTTTTTCTTCAGGAGCCAGCCCTCGAAGATCCACCACAGCCAGGGACATCGAACCCGCCGCGCTGACCAGCATGTCCGTGCCGTCAGGTCCGATGGTGCAGCGCAGGGCTTCGTGTCGTTTCACCAGGGCATCGAGTGCGCCCCGAAGGCCCGCTGTGTCAAGCGGACCACTCAAGCGCAGCTTGACCGACTCGTTGAATGCCAGTGAGGCTTGCGGGCTCAGTTTGTCGGCCAGCCAGACCTCGCGCTGCGCTTCGCTCGTGGGTATCACGCGCTCAAGCGCATCGCCCGCGAACGGATCGAATTCTGCCGGCTCCAGGGCAGGGTGGTTCATCAGGCATCCACCTTCATGTATTTGCCCGGTGCACTGGGATCGGGAACAAACCAGGCCGGCCGGCCTTCCTTGTCTCTGCCCAGTTTTGCATCGGCCACAGGTGGCCTTTTTGCATCGGCCAGCACGGCTTCTGAACCCCGCCGAGGGAGAAACTCGGAGGCTTGCAGTTCGGCGATCGACTCCTTGAAGGCCGACTTGATGGACGCAATGTCTTCTGGCGTGTGCGCCGTGGTCATGAAGCAGGGGAAGTTGTCCAGAATGTGCACGCCACGGCTTCGCATCATGGGGAACAGCAAATCCTGCAAGGGATGGTCTTCCAGCCACGCGACCCGCCACAACGACGCGAAGTACCGAACCTCCAGCGGGGCACCCATCTCACGGCAGAATGCCGTGAGCTCATCGGCCATCGCTGCTGTGCTGGTGTTCAGCCGCGTCTGGAGTTCAGGGCCTTGCTGCTTGAGATGTGTGAGGGCCGCCTTGGCCGCGGCCAGCGCGAGCGGGTGCCGCACGAACGTGCCCGCAAAATAAGTGACCCCCACGGTGGGGATGGAGTCATCACCGAATTGCCAGGCGCCACCGTCCAGTGCGTCCATGTAATCGCGCTTGCCGGCAATCACGCCAATCGGCATGCCGCCCCCGATGACCTTGCCGTAACAGGCCAGGTCTGCCCGAACCCCGAACAGGGCCTGGGCGCCACCGAGATGGCTTCGGAAGCCGGTGATGACCTCGTCAAAGATCAGGCAGGTTCCGCTGCGCTCGGTAACGCCTCGCAGCTCCTTCAGGAATTCTCTGGGCTGGAATTCCGGCCGCCGGCTTTGCACCGGCTCCAGCAGCACCGCGGCAATGTCATCGGCATGGCTTCGGATGAATTCCAGCGCGTCCGGTGTGCCGTACTCCAGCACCCGCACGTCGCCGAAGACGCCGGACATGATCCCTGGCGCCGCAGGAATGCCCTTGCCACCCCGGCCAGCACGCACCAACACCTCGTCCATCGTTCCGTGGTACGAGCCGGTGAAGAGCACGACGGTGTTGCGGCCCGTCACCGTTCGGGCGATACGCACCGCGGCCATCACCGCTTCCGAGCCGGTGTTGCAGAGGCCGGCGCGGTCAAAGCCGGTCAGTTCGCAGATCAGGTCGGCCACTTCGCCGGCCAGCGGGTGTTGCGGGCCGATTTCATAGCCGTCCTCCAGTTGCTTGCGCACGGCCTCCTGCACGAAGGCCGGCTGCCAACCAAAGAGATTCATACCGAAGCCGTTGAGCACATCCACGTACTCGTTACCGTCGATGTCCCACAGGCGCGAACCCTTGCTGCGCTCGATGACGATCTGGTAAGTGATTTCCTTGGTCATTGGCCGAAAGCCATTCACCACCCTGGGGTCGGCCAGGTGGCTGCGGTGTTGTTCCGTGTACTGCTTGCTCTTGCGTGTGCGCTCGACATAGCGGCGCATGAAGGCATCCAGACGGGCGCGCTGGCGCTCCGTCATCTCGGACGGTTGCGTGTGGATGCGCGCAATCGCGCCAAAGGCCTTCTTGACGTCGTAACGGCGCGTGCCGGCGTCATCGGCATCTGCCGCCGGCGAGGCGGTCTGCGCGGCTGGTTGTGATGCCGGCGGCGAGGATACATGCGATGTCGGCTGCGCGGTGGTCTGCTGCGGGAGCGGAGCGACCGTTTGCCCACTCAGCAGGGCCAATTGCTGCGCCATCAGCTGCATTTGTTGCGCAATGACCTGCTGCACCAGATCACCACCGGCTGGCACAGGCGCCGCCAACGAGAGGGGCTGGTTCACCGGGAGCTTGGGCGCAGATGCGGACTGCGCTGCGGTGTTCGCCAATTGCGCTTCCACGGGGTCGGGTGGCAGCGTCGCGTCGAGGAAATGTGCCAGCGCGTCGAAATTGCGGTACGCCTCCATCAATTGCCTGAAGGTGACGGGCACGCCGAACCGCTTCTTGATCTGCAGCGCGGCTTGCGTGAGGGTGAGCGAGTCGAGGCCCAGTTCAACGAAGCTGACCAAGGCATCCGCGCCCACCAGATCGGTGCCTGCGACTTCTTCAAACAGTGTCTGCAAGCGGGTGACCAGTGCGGAGCGGCGCGAGGCAGGGCCTGCGGATGGGGGAAGGTCGTGCGGGGAGGTGGCCATGTTGACACTCTCGGGGTGGACATTGGAGGCGGGTGTCGAGCTTGAAGTCGCGCCCGGCGATGCTTTGTGATCGACACCCGTTGAAGTGAAGGTGGCAGCGGTCCTTGGTGGGGATGCCGCCGGCCCCGCTTCGATCCAGAAGCGCTTTCTTTCAAACGGGTAAGTGGGCAGCCTGATGCGGCGCCGTCCGATGGAGGGCGCGGCGGCGGAGGCGGGCAGTTCAATGCCCGAGGTCCACAGACGGCCTTGCGCAAGTGCCATGTGCGCGGCTTCGGTCTGGGGTGAGTCAGCGAGGCTTGCCATCGCGACCGTGGGGCCTTGGCCTGCCGCCGTGTGCTGGCGGGCCAATGTCGACAACGTGCCGCGCGGGCCCACCTCGACAAAAACGGCGGTGTGCGCCCGTTGCACGGTGCGCAGCGCCGGCGAGAAGCGCACGGGCTCTCTCAGATGCCTCGCCCAGTAGCCCGGGTCCTGGGCTTGCTCATCGGTCAACCAGGTGCCCGTGAGCGTTGATGCGATGGGAATGCGCGGCGCCGACAGCTGGATCTTGCGCACTTCATGCTCAAAAGGCTCGACCGCTGGGTCCATCATCCACGAGTGAAACGCATGCGATGTCTGCAGCAGGCGAACCACGACGCCATCGCGCTCAAGATCGCCAGCCCAGGCTTCAACGGCTGGCGAGGCGCCGGCCACCACACAGGCGGTCGGTCCGTTCTCTGCCGCCAGTGAAAGTTCCGGGGGCAGCCTCGACAAGACATCGTCGACGCTCAGCCGTACCGACAGCATGCTGCCCGTCGGCAACGCCTGCATCAACGCGCCGCGCCTGGCCACCAGGCGCGCTGCATCGCGCAACTCCATGACGCCGGCGATCACCGCCGCGACGAACTCGCCCACGCTGTGTCCGATCAACGCCTTGGGCATGGCGCCCCGGGCCTGCCAGGCTTTGGCCAGCGCGAACTCCAGGCAGAAGATCGCCGGTTGGGTGGTGGACGTGCCGAGCAGCGCGTCCGCAGCGCCTTCAAAGATGCGCGCCTTGAGGTCAAACGGCAGCACGCCCTGCAAGGCCTCTGTGCATTCGTCAAAGGCGGCGCGAAAAGCCGGGTCGCTGGCATACAAGCCGCTGCCCATGCCCGAATACTGCGACCCCTGACCTGGAAACAGCCAGACCGTCGTTGGCACAGCCGCACCCACGGAGCGTCGCGCCCTCTGTGCGTCTTCGGCCGATCGCAGCGCCAGGCTGGCGCGTTGGGTCGAATCCGCCACCACGCACAGGCGGTGTGCGAACCGGCTGCGGCCGACCTGAAGGGTGTGCGCCACGTCGGCCAGATTGCTGTCCGCATGTTGTCCGAGGTGGTCCGCCAGCTGGAGCGCCATGGTGTCGAGTGCGGTCTCCGTCCTGGCAGACAGCAGCAGCAGTTGAGGTCCCTCGGCAGCGGGCGACAGTTCCGCAGCGGGAGCCTCTTCCATGACGACATGGGCATTGGTGCCACCGACACCGAAGCCACTGACGCCCGCTCTTCTGGGTTGATGTGACCTTGGCCAGGGCGTCAGCTGGTCGTTGACGACGAAGGGGCTGTTGGCGAAATCGATTTTTGGATTGGGCGATGTGTAGTGAATGCTGGGGGGCAGTTGTTCCGTTGCCATAGACAGTGCGGTCTTGATGACACTGCCCGCGCCGGCAGCGATGACCATGTGCCCCACGTTGCTCTTGAGCGAGCCGATGTGGCAAAAGCCAATGTCGCTGGTCTTGCGGCGGAACGCGCGCGTCAGAGCCTCCACTTCAACCGGATCGCCCAGCGGCGTCGCCGTTCCATGCGCTTCGACATACGAAATGCTGCGCGGGTCCACGCCCGCTGCATCGAGCGCGCTGGCCACGACGGCGGCTTGCCCGTCGATGCTGGGTGCGGTGAAGCTGGCCTTGTCGCGACCATCGTTGTTGACGGCCACACCGCGGATCACGGCAAAAACAGTGTCTCCATCTGCGATGGCATCGCCCAGTCGTTTGAGCAGCACCACCGAGGCGCCATCGCTGAACACCGTCCCTTGTGCCTGCGTATCGAAACTGCGGGTACGTCCGTCAGGAGACAGCATGGCGCCGTCTTGATAGAGGTAGCCGCTGCGAGGCGGGCAGGTGATGGATGCGCCTCCCGCCAGTGCCATGTCGCACTGTCCCGCACGCAGGCTGTTGAATGCCTGGGTGATGGCCACCAGCGACGTCGAGCATGCGGTGTGCACACTCACGGCGGGCCCGGTGAGGTTCAGGCGGTTGGCCACCCGCGTGGCGATGTAGTCTTTTTCGTTGGCGAGCATCACCTGAAACTCACCGAGCTTCTCGATCAGATCGGGCCGCGTCTGAACATGGCGCTGAAAATAGGTCGCGTTGTACATGCCCGCGAACACGCCCACCGGCGTTTCGGCTGAATCCGGCGCATGGCCGCCACGCTCAAGGCATTCCCAGCAGAGCTCCATGAAGATGCGCTGCTGGGGGTCCATCAGCTCAGCTTCCCGGGGCGAAATGCCGAAGAAGGCCGCGTCGAACATGTCCACCCCGTCGATCACGCCTCGCGCCTTCACGTAGCAAGGGTCTGATGTGACCTCGGGGGGCAGGCCGGGATCGAGCTCCGAGTTCTGGAAGAAGGTGATGCTGTCGACACCTGCGCAGAGGTTGCTCCAGAAGCGCTCCACATCGCTCGCACCGGGGAAACGCCCCGCCATGGCAATGATCGCAATTGGCTCTTGATCGGGCCGAGGCAGATCGCTCGAACGAGCGGGCAGCCGAAGTTCATCGACCTGTGTGTCGGATACCTCGCCTCTCATTTCCCTAGCCAGCGCGGCTGGCGTGGGTTGACGGAAGAAGGCGTTGGTCGTGAGCCTGATTCCACTCAAGGCCTCAAGCTTGGCGAGTGCCTTCAATACCAGCAGTGAATGGCCCCCAAGCTCGAAGAAATTGTCGGTGCGACCGATACGGGCAATCCCCAGGACCTCGGCAAACACCTGGCACACGCTGCGCTCTTGATCGTCAGTGGGCTGCCGGTAGGGCTGTGCGAGGTCTGGTCGTTCTGACGAGGGCTGGGGCAGGGCGCGCGTGTCCAGCTTGCCATTGGCCGTGATCGGAAACGAAGCCAGCCACACAAACGCGTTCGGCACCATGAAGTCGGGAAGGTGCTTGCCCAGATGACCCCGAAGTTCTGCACTGGGCACTTCCTGGTCGTGAGCTGTCAGGTAGGCCACCAGGCGCCCGTTGCCGGTGGAATCTTTGGCGGCCAGAACTTTGCACGCCTTGACCGAGGGGTGACCGGAGAGCGCTGCCTCAACCTCGCCCACTTCAATCCGGAACCCCCGGATCTTGACCTGACCATCGGCTCGACCGATGAACTCAAGATTGCCGTCGCTGAGGAAGCGCACAAGGTCGCCGGTGCGGTACAGGCGTTCGCCTGGTACTCCAAAGGGATTGGGGACGAACCGCTCGGCCGTCAGATCGTCGCGTCCAAGGTACCCGCGCGCCAGACCGCGACCCCCCACGTGCAGTTCGCCCACCAGACCCATGGGCAGCAACGCCATGGACGGGCTGAGGACGTAGGCGGACGTGTCGGTGATGGGTCTGCCGATGGGGATGGATCGGGTGCCTGGCGGCAGGTCCTTGGGGATGCGGAATGTGGCCGTGAACGTGGTGCACTCGGTGGGCCCGTAGCCGTTGATCAGCTGCGTGTCTGGCAATGCGGCCAAGGCTCGCTGAACATGGGGTACCGACAACGCCTCGCCCCCAATCAACAACTGATGGAGCCCACTCAGTTGGCTTGGATCCTCGTCCACCACAGCGTTGAACAACGCGGCGGTGAGCCAAGCCGTTGTCACCTTCCCGGTTCGAATGGTGTGCCCCAGGCCACGCGCCGTGGGCAGCTCTTCGTCGTGCAAGACGCAGCGGCCCCCATTGAGCAGTGGCCCCCAGATTTCAAGCGTTGAGGCGTCGAACCCCAATGGGGCCGCATGCAATACCGTCTGAGTCGCGGTGAGATCGATGTAGTCCGAATCCTTGACCAGTCGGATGATCGCGTCGTGGGTGATCTCGATGCCCTTGGGTGTTCCTGTCGACCCGGACGTGTACATGATGTAGGCAAGACTTTGGCCTCCAACAGATGCCATATCTGGTCGGGTGATCTCGGCAGCAGCTGGCGCCATCGCGTCGATGAGCAGGGCAGGCACAGCCTTCGGCAACGAACCGATGTGCTCGGCCTGGGTGATGATGAGACAGACATTCGCGTCTTTCACCATAAACTCGAGTCGCTCCTCGGGGAAGGCCATGTCAAGTGGCAGATAGGCAGCTCCCGACTTCAAAATGCCCAGCAGGGCGACGATGGAGTCACAGGTTCTTTTCAGTGCAACGCCAACGACCGAGCCGGGCGCCACACCGGCAGATTGGAGCGCGCTTGCCAAGCCATCAGACCTGTGATGAAGCTCGCTGTAGCGCAGCGTCTGACCTTGATGGCACAGGGCAACTTCTTCTGGCGAACGTGCGACCTGATCACTGAAAAGACCATGCACCGTGAGGGCCGGGTCGTGGCTCGACATCGGGGGCGAGCAGATTGAAAGAAGCGCGCGCTTCTCTGCGGTGTCGATGGATTCAACCTCCCCCAAACGACCATCTGCCGAACGCAGGATCGATTTCGCGGTGCTGAAGATCGCCGACGCGATCGTGTGCGCCTGTGCCTCGTCGAGCAGGGCCTTGGAAAAATCGATAACCAAGGTCGGTAGGGTATCCGCAGAGACGCCCATGGTCAGCGATGGGTTCAGTCCCGCGGCAGTTGGCATGTCGAAGCCCCCATTGACCCAGAGGACGTCATCCATCTCGGTCGAGTTTGCTTCTGGCGAGTTGCCCTCCAGTTGGGCAGCCCGGCGCCCCGAATCCACTGCCGCAAGCCACTCCGACACGGGCATGTCGATGTGTGGTTCGTGCTTGGACGCACAGACCGTGCGAACACCCGCGTCTGTCGCTGAGCACTCCGTCAGGTTGGCGACCTCACCACCAAGCCATGCGTGCCGGACCTGCAACCAGGCAGCAACAAACAGCGTGTCTGGAATCAGTGCCCGTTGCGTGCACAGTTGTCTGGCTTGGCTCTCCAGATCCTCGGGCATGGGCACAAGAATGCGCTGACGCTCACTCCCCACCAAATCACCTGTGGGAACGAAAAGATCGGACAGCGACCCCGCGTGCACGGGCGACATAGTGCTTCGGCTCATGGCGAGATCCCTTGCTCTTCCGAACCTGCTGGTAGACAGGATGACCTACGACTGGCCCAGATGCTGACCAGATTCAGATGGCTTCCAGCAAGCGCTGGTGGTTGGCGTTTTGTAGGAGATCGAAGTCATACTAGCTGCAAAGCTGGCGACGATGGTGATGGAGAGAATCATGGCAATCGCTCCAGTAGAGGCCTTGCCGCTATTTATACTTTGATGCTGCAAAAAAATGTAAGCAAGCCCTGGACAAATGAACGAAAAATGGGGCTTGTGGTGCAGAAATCACGTTGATGTATAAGGATTCAACGCCTTTTTGGCGACGAAACCGACGTGGTGAACTCATCAAACTTTGTACTGAAGAAGTCGAAAATCCACCAAGTCCCTTTTGCCACACCAATCAAGGGTGGAAGTCCGGGGTGGAAGAGGGATCGATGCAGTGGAGAACGTATGAGATTGAGCTGCGTTGCCAGCCTGAAGGGCGCGCTCTTCGAATGCCACGGTTTTCAGAGCAAGGGCCAGCAGACTTGCATGGCCTTGCTCGAGTGGATTAAAGGCTGGGATGGCCAGGGTGCAGCCACAGCGGCTTGGATTGCCCCTCACGCCTGAACTTTGAATGGGGCCGGTCGCCCCGATGCGAGGACCACGACCGAGCCAGTGCGCGTGCTGAGCGGCCTCCCCAAACGGATTGAAAATCAAACCCATAGCCATTCAGTGAAATGGGGCAACTCCAAGGGTGTCCGAGCGACAGTTGTGTTGACCGGTAGCCCGGCAAGACTCTCAGACGAGTGCAAACAAAAAAAGGTGGCAAAGAGCCACCCTTTCTATGCTGAACGCTCCGAAGAACAATCAGGCTTGTTTTTGCTTGCGGCGAGCAGCAGCGGCCAGACCGGCAAGGCCCAGTCCCAGCAGGGCCAATGAGCCTGGCTCAGGGACCGCAGTGACGGATTCCACGTACACGACCATGTCGTTGTAGTCGCGATCGCCATTGCTCAGGGGCAAATCTTCCCAAGCCAAGATGTAGCTCGAAGAGCCCCACACTGCTGGCAGGCCGTTGGGCAATTGAATCTTGTCTTCGTCACCCTTGAAGGCGACCATGTGGTCGTTGCCGCCATTTTGCTCAGCCTGAGAAAAATATGTTGGCGTACTGCCGCCTGCGCCCAAGTAGTAGCCGAAGGTCGCGCTTGAAAAGATGTTGGAGATGGTCAAGCCAATCTGGTCACCCAGCGCATCGTAGGTGGTCGAGGAAAACTTGTACTGACCGCCGACCAAATTCACTTTCAAAGTGCTGGAATAGCCCGACTGAGCGACACCTGTGAAGAGCTGAAGATATTTCGAGGTGTCGTTGATGTCATAAACACCAAACGTATTGGAATTTGCCAATCCAGCAATTTCGATGATCATCGTGGCAATTGAGCCGCCGGACGCCTCGATCTGAAACTGACCGACCTCAGCTGCTTGATTGGTGTTCACATTTGGGGCAGAAGAGACAGGGGTGCCTGCTGTGTAGAGACCATTGATGATGCTCTGGAGGTCTGGGGACTCACCGCCGAGCGACACCGGGGTGGCGAAAGCGGAGGCAGAAACCGCGAGGGCGGCGGCTGCGACGAGAGATTTGACGAAGCGCATTGAAAAACTCCTTGAAGACTCCACCGCGGTTTACGGCTTGTAACGGTAGTAAGCGACAACCGTGCCAGGCAATGAAATCAAGGACTTGTACTGTTTTCTGAGCAACTCTGTCAATTATGTCGACAGTCAATGAAGGTCGCGTACCTGTGACGTTTGCATTCCTCATCTGACCTTTTTCAGTTTCATGAGGTTGCCTACGTCGTTGATCCAGACGGCCACCGCCGAGCCCGTGGCGCTCTTGGGTAGTTCAGTGTCGGACTTGGGGTCAATGGGGGTGACCTGCCCCCCCACCAGCCGTACCAGGCTGAAGTTAGTGAAGTCCGTCAACCACCAGGAGAATGACGGACATGAAGAAGAGCAGATTCACCGAGGAACAAATCATCGGCTTCCTCAAGCAGGCCGAGGCCGGCATGCCGATCAAGGAGTTGTGCCGCAACGGCGGTTTCAGCGATGCCACTTTCTACAAGTGGCGCGCCAAGTTCGGCGGCATGCAGGTCTCGGAGGCCCAGCGCCTGCGTGAGCTGGAATCCGAGAACGCCAAGCTCAAGCGGTTGTTGGCCGAAGCCCACCTGGACATGCACGCGCTCAAGAGCGTTCTGGGGGTAAAGCGCTAGCCCCACAGGCCAGGCGTGAGGCGGTTGGGCGCATGGTGAGCGAGCACCATTTGTCCGAACGCCGTGCGTGCAGGCTTGTGGGGCTCTCCCGCGACAGCTACCGCCATCCACCAAAGGCCGACCAGGCCACGCTGGATCTGCACGAGAAGATCGTGGAGATCGCGCACGTGCGTCGCCGCTTTGGCTACCGGCGCATCCACGACCTGTTGCGCCCGCAGTTTCCCGGCGTCAATCACAAGCGTGTGTACCGACTCTACCGGCAAGCCAATCTGGCCGTGCGCCGGCGCAAGAAGAGCAAACGGCCTATCAATGAGCGTGTGCCGCTGCAGCTGGCACGCACGGTCAACGAGGTTTGGAGCATGGATTTTGTGAGCGACAGCCTCTCGGGCGGAAGGCGTTTGAAGTACCTCACGGTGGCCGACGACTTCAGCCACGAGAGTGTGGACATCGTGGTGGACTTCGGCATCTCGGGTCAGTACGTCACCCGTGTCCTGGACCGCGCTGCGCTGTTTCGCGGGTACCCACATCAACCCAGACACCCATCGAGTAATCTTGAACCCGGACTTCCACTTCTGATTGGTACGTCTACAGGGCAGGTCAGGCGCAGTTCCAAGCCCTGGCGAAGCAGGAAGATGCGAATGCGCCGGTAGCCGTAGCGCGGGTAGCGGGCAAACAGCCGTTGGTCCTAGTGCCATGAGGGCAACGAACAAGTTGCTCGTGACTGACAAAACTCATTGAGCGTTGGCATGGCCCGACTTTCTGTCGGTCTTTTTGACAAAGTTAACCCAACTGACTAGGGTATCTGCGGGAATTTTCAACAAAATCAATGATTATTGATCTTTGGCACGCCATATGCATGTTCTTCCCCGCACGGCAAACCGCCGGCTTAACCGAGGAGAAGGAATCATGCTGAAGAAGTTATTGGCATCGGTATGCGGGGCAGTCGCTATGCTTGCTGCGGCACCGGCGTCGGCCGTCCCCGTGGGTCTTGAGCTTGTGTTGTTGATCGATGTGTCTGGCAGCGTGGATAGCACCGAGTACGCGCTGCAGAAGGGAGGATATGTGTCAGCGTTTCAGAGTGCCGCTGTTCAAAACGCGATCCTGGGAAGCCAAGGGGGCGCAATTGCTGTGACTTATGTCGAGTGGTCTGGTTCGGGTCAGCAGTCTCAAAAGGTGGGATGGACACTCATTGACAGCGTCGGTTCGGCCAACGGGTTTGCCGCCAGCATTGGTGCCGTCACTCGTGCATTTAGCGGACAAACCGCTATCCAAACTGCCATGCAGTATGGTGCTGGCTTATTTGGGACTGAAACTGGTGGCCTACTGACCAACGGTTTTGAATCTATTCGACAAGTTATGGATGTTTCGGGTGACGGCGAATGCAATGATGGTAATTGCGTGGGAGGTAATGGTCGGGACTTCGCCTTGACGGCTGGAGTTGACACCATCAACGGTTTAGCCATTGGCCCTCTTGCAGTCACGAACTACTACAACGACTTTGTCAAAGGGGGTGGCGGTTTCGTGATTGATGTTGCCAACTTCACCGACTTCGCTGCCGCCATCGAGCGAAAGTTGATCAAGGAAATCAGGAACGACGTGCCTGAACCCATGTCGCTGGCTCTGCTGGGCATTGGCCTGATTGGCGTGGGTGCGGCCCGCCGCCGTGCAGCGAAAGCCTGACGCCTTCTCTGAGCCTTGGCTGCAGGTGAAAGGGTTGGCGCTTGCCAGCCCTTTTCATGCTGGACGGGCTCATGGTTCCCCGGGCTGGTTCAGGACAGCAGCTGCAACCAATGGCTGGTCAGTTCTTCGAATTGGTGAGCGGACACCCGCGAGGAGCAGGTATGGTCTGCCTGTAATAGGGTGTGGTGGAGAACACTGGCTTGGCTGTTCCACCCAGCCCACGCTGCGCTCCGGTTGGCGTTCTCCAAAAACTCCTGAGCGGTCAGGTCCCTTTCACTCAACAGCAGCAAGATGGGTTTGCCGAACCCCAACCAGCCCCGCGCCATGCGGTCCTGAAAACCAGCATCTGTTGCGCCGCTGGCTTGAGCGCTTCGAACGTTATGACCAAACTTTTGCAGCGCACCCCATCCCACGCCGCCCCGCAGCAACTTGCGCCAGAAGTCAGCCTCGCGCAGCCTTTGCCAGTAGTAGTACTTGACCCGCGCCTGAGCTAGGCTCACCGCACTCCTCACCCAGGGATTGAGCAGCGTCAGGCCGGCAATACGCGTGTCGTGGGTGGCGTCCACGTAGAGCAGGCTGGCTGCCGCGCCGTCGCACAGGCCCAAGAGCACCACACGTTCTACGCCGGGGTGTTGTAGCCGGAACCCGTCGATGGCGGCGGCGATGTGGGGGGCGGTGTCTTCGAACGACGGCAGTTCGCCCGGGCTGTCGCCCATGCCGGGCAGGTCGAAGCGCAGCACCGGGAAGCCGGCCTCGGCCAGAAAGCGGGCGAGCTGTGTGAACTGGCGGTGGCTGCCTGCGCGGTACTGGGCGCCGCCAACCACGATGACCACGCCGGTGCTTTGCACGGGCTGGCCTGCGGGCGGCAGGCTGACGATGCCCAGCATGTTGAAGCCATCGCCGTGCAACCACACGCTGCGTTCGTTGATGGTCATGCGGCGGGTTCCGAGGCGGTGGTCAACGCCTTCAGGGTGGCGGCCATCAGGGCGGGGGCTTCGTCGGTGCCCACGGTTTGCCAGAACGCCGGACCGCTCACGGCCTGGGCATTCACCTCCCAGCCCGCTGCGCGCCAGCTGTCCAGGTGAGTGGTGGACGCGGGGCCGAGGGCGGGCTCGGGCTGGGTGGTGGTTTCCAGCCAGACCAGCCTGCCTGGGGTTGGCGTGGCCATGGCCAGCATGCGTGCGGCGCCGAGGCCGCTGGCCAGGGCCGGGGTGAGTGTGTAGCCGGCGATGTCCACCGGCTGGCCGGCCGCCAGCGCTTTGGCTGGTGTCTCGCCTTTGTTGCCTTCGCCCAGCCATTGGCCGGCGGCGTGCAGGCGCAAGAACTGCTGCAGCATCTGCTGGCCGTTGATCACGGCTTGCCAGAGCAGGAGGTTCGGGGCCTGGGGCAGCCGGGCCGCGAGCGCGCTGGCCAGCAGGCACCCGCTGCGCATGCCCCAGAGCCACAAGGGGCCCTGTGCCTTGTCGGCCAGCCAGTCGTGGGCGTGTTGGGCGT
>JBKBWW010000094.1:0-14415 GCA_046314475.1 Hydrogenophaga sp. | reverse complement strand
CCGGCTTTTCCAGGAACTCGGCCGCGCCTGCCTTGAACGCGCGGCGGCACATGTCCACCGTGCCGTGGCCGGTGAGCATGATCACCGGCTGGTCCACGCCCTGCGCCACCAGCGTGTCGAGCACGCTCAGGCCGCTGATGCCGGGCATGCGCACGTCGAGCACGATGGCGCCGATGGCCTCGCGGTCAAACGTGCTCAGGAAGGCCTGCGGGTCGCTCCAGGGCTGCACGCGCAGGCCCACGGTACCGATCAGCAAGGCCAGGCTGTCGCGCACCGCTTGGTCGTCGTCGATCAGGTGCACCGTGGGAGAAAGGGTGTCCATGCTCATGACTGGCCGTTGGCGAGTGGCAGTCGCAGCCGGAACACCGCGCCGCCGGTGGCTGCGTTGGCGGTCGAGAGCGATCCGCCCATGCCGCTGGCCAGCGTCTCGCACAGGCTCAAGCCCAAACCCAGCCCGCCTTCGCGCGTGGAAAAGAAGGGTTCGAACAGGCGCGGCAGCACGTCGGGCGCGATGCCCGGCCCGCTGTCGGCGACCGTGAGTTCGCCCAGGCCATCGACCGCGCGCAAGCTGAGCGTGAGCCGGCGCTGCGAGGCGGGCACCTGCTCCAGCGCCTGCAGCGCGTTGAGGATCAGGTTGTGCACGATCTGGTCGAGGGCGACCGGGTCGGCCATGACGTTGAGCACTGGCAAACCTTCGAGGGCCGGCACCACGCCACGCCGCTGGCACTCCGGCTCCAGCAGGTGCAGCGCGCGGCGCACCGCCTCCACCGCGTCCACGGCCTGGCGCTGGCCACCGCTGTCGGGCCGCTCCACCGCGCGGCGCAGCCGGCCCACCACCTCGGCGGCGCGCCGGGCCTGCGCGGCGGCCTGGGCCATGGCGCTGCGCGCGGTGGCCAGTTCGGGCGGGTCGTCGTCGAGCAGGCGCTGCGCAGCCTGTGTGTTGGCCAGCACCGCGGTGAGCGGCTGGTTGAGTTCGTGCGCCATGCCGGCGGCCAGTTCACCCAGCGTGTTCAGCCGCGCCACCTGGCCCAGGCGCAGCAGCTCTTCGGCGCGGCGGCGCGCCAGGCGCTGGCGCTGCAGGTGCCGCACCGCCGCGAGCAACGCGGCCACCGCGAGCGTCCAGGCCAGCATGCGGGCCCAGGGCCATTGGCGCCAGCCCACGCTTTGTGTGGCCACCACGTCGAAAGGCTGGCTCTCGGCCGCCACCACCTTGTGGAACTCGAAGCGCGAACCAGCGCCCGCCTGCAGCCGGCCCGGCTGGACCACGTGGCGCTGGCCCGCGTGCACCAGTTCGACCCGCACCGCGCTCGTCTCGGGGGCCATCGGCCACTCCGTCCACGGCACCAGGGCCTGCAGGTCGATGGTGAGCGCGTAGCTCGCGGGCTCGGAGGCGAGCACCAGCCGGTACCGGCCACTTTGCAGATCCAGCGGTGCCAGCGCGGCGCGGCCGCTCTGGCGAGACAAGCGCTCGGCCTCGGCCAGTGCGGGGTCGGGCCAGGGGGTGGTGGCGTCGCTGCGGTGTACCGAGAGGATGCGCGGGTAGAGCGCCGGCAGGCGCTGCTCGGGTGAGCCTGTGCCCGGTGCGGCGGGCGCGGGTTGCAGCAGTGCCAGCGTGGCCAATATCGCGTCGTGCTGCACCACCTGCTGGCTCAGCAGCCGGTGCACGATGCGCGCATCGGTCTCGAAGAGTGCGCGTTGTTGTTCCAGCGACTGGCGTGCGATGGCGGCCGCGCCGGCCAGGGCAACCATGGCCCCGCCGACCACCCACCACCACGAAAAACGCCAGGGCTGCCGCATGCCGCGGATTCTGGCACGCGCCCCGTGCGCGCCAGCGCTCAGGGGAACAGCGGCTTGACGTTCCAGATCTCGCTGGCGTACTCGCGGATGGTGCGGTCCGACGAGAAGGCGCCCATGCCGGCCACGTTCATCACAGCGTGCCGGGTCCATTCGGCCGGGTTGCGGTAGAGCGCGTCCACCTTGTGCTGCGTGGCCAAATAATCGGTGTAGTCGGCCAGCAGCAGGTAGTAATCGGACTCCAGCAGCGTGCGCGTGATGTCGTGGAAACGCCCCGGCTCCTCGGGGCTGAAGGCGCCTTCGGCGATGCGGTCGATGGCGGTCTTGAGGTCGTAGTTGTGGTCGTAGTAGCGGCGCGGGTTGTAGCCGCTGGCGCGCAGCGCCGCCACCTGCTCGGTGCGGTGACCGAAGATGAAGATGTGCTCCAGCCCCACGTGTTCGGCGATCTCGATGTTGGCGCCGTCCCAGGTGCCGATGGTGAGCGCCCCGTTGAGGGCGAACTTCATGTTGCCGGTGCCCGAGGCCTCTGTGCCGGCGGTGGAAATCTGCTCGGAGAGGTCGGCCGCGGGAATGATCACCTCGGCCAGCGACACGCGGTAGTTGGGGATGAACACCACTTTGAGCTTGTCGCCCACGCGCTTGTCGTGGTTGACCACACGCGCCACGTCGTTGATCAGTTTGATGACGAGTTTGGCCATGAAATAGGCCGAAGCCGCCTTGCCGGCAAAGATCACCGTGCGCGGCACCCAGTCGGCGTGCGGGTGGGCCAGGATCTGCTGGTAACGCGTGACCACGTGCAACACATTGAGCAACTGCCGCTTGTACTCGTGCATGCGTTTGATCTGCACGTCGAACAGGCTGTTCGGGTTCACGATCACACCCGTCTCGGCCGCGATGCGCTCGGCCAGCCGGTGTTTGTTCTGCGCCTTGGCGGCCTGGAAGGCGCTGACGAATTCGGGATCGGTGGCGAGTGGGCGCAGCTGCGCCAGCTCGTCCAGGTTGCGCCGCCAGGTGGTGCCGATGCGCGCGTCGATCAGGCTGGCCAGCGGGCGGTTGGCCTGTGAGAGCCAGCGTCGCGGCGTGATGCCGTTGGTCTTGTTGCAGAAGCGCTCGGGGTAAAGGCGCGCGAAGTCGGCAAAGATGGTCTGCACCATCAGCTGGCTGTGCAGGGCCGACACACCGTTGACCTTGTGGCTGGCCAGCACCGAGAGGTAGGCCATGCGCACGCGGCGCTGGCCGCGTTCGTCGATCAGCGAAACGCGGCGCAGCAGGTCGTTCTCACCGGGAAAACGCTCGTGCACTTCGGCCAGAAAAATCGCGTTCAGGTCGTAAATGATGCGCAGGTGGCGCGGCAGCAGGCGGCCCATCAACTCCACTGGCCAGGTCTCCAGCGCCTCCTGCATCAGTGTGTGGTTGGTGTAGCTGAAGACCTTTTTGCAGATGCCCCAGGCGGTGTCCCACTCCAGGCCTTGTTCGTCCACCAGCAGGCGCATGAGCTCGGGCACGGCCAGCGCGGGGTGGGTGTCGTTGAGGTGGATCGCCACCCGGTCGGCGAAGAGCGCGAAGTCGCCCTGGTGCTTCTTGAAGCGGCGCACGATGTCCTGCAGCGAGGCGCTGACGAAGAAGTACTCCTGGCGCAGGCGCAGTTCCTTGCCGTGCTCGGTGCTGTCGTCGGGGTAGAGCACGCGCGAGACGTTTTCCGACTCGTTCTTGGCCTCCACCGCGCGCATGTAGTCGCCCTTGTTGAAGGCGTCCAGGTTGATGCCGCTGGTGGCACGCGCGGTCCACAGCCGCATGGTGGCCACGCTGCTGAGCTCGTGGCCGGGCACGCCGGTGTCGTAGGCGGTGGCGATCACATCGTCGGTCTCGACCCAGCGCACCTGCTCGTCGGCCTGCACCAGGCGCCCGCCGAACTGCACCGTGTAGCTGAACTCCGGGCGCATGAATTCCCACGGGTTGCCGTTGACCAGCCAGTAGTCGGGCTCTTCGATCTGGCGGCCGTCCACGATGCGCTGCGCGAACATGCCGTAGTCGTAGCGGATGCCGTAGCCCATGCCCGGCACGCCCACGGTGGCCATGGAGTCGAGGAAACACGCCGCCAGCCGCCCCAGGCCGCCGTTGCCCAGACCCGCGTCGGTTTCCAGATCGATCAGCGCATCGAAGTCGACCCCGAGCTGGGTGCAGGCGGTGCGCGCGTCGTCCAGGATGCCGACCGACAGCAGCGCGTTGGTGAGTGCGCGCCCGGTGAGGAATTCCATGGAGAGGTAGTACACGCGCTTGGCGTCGCTGTCCTGCGAGGTGGCCAGGGTCTCGCGCCAGCGGTGCATCATGCGGTCGCGCACCGCGTGGAACAGGGCAAACAACCAATCGCGCTGCGTGGCCGAGCGCGGGTCGCGGCCCACCGAATAGACCAGGCGGTTGGAGATCGACTTGCGCAGGGCGTCCACGCCGTTGTCGAGGTGGTCGTATTCGAACGGAACAGGGTCGGTGTTGGACATGGCGGTGGGGCGTGTGTTGGGGGCAGAAGGGCTGAAGCAATAAGCGTGCTGGCGTGCTGCTCAGGCGGGCGCCGCCGAGCGGTAGACCGCCAGATACTCGCCCGCCGCGCGCTCCCAGCCGAAGCGCAGCGCCATGGCGTGGCGCTGCACGGCGCGCCAGTCGGCTGGGCGGCGCTGCAGTGCAAAGGCGCGTCTCAGGGCTGTGAGCAGGCCAGCCACATCGAGTTCGTGGAAGACAAAACCGCTGGCGCTGCCGTCGTCCAGGTTCTCCAGGCTGCAGTCGACCACCGTATCGGCCAGCCCACCCACCGCGCGCACCAAAGGCAGCGTGCCGTAGCGCAGGCCGTAGAGCTGGGTCAGGCCGCAGGGCTCAAACCGCGAGGGCAGCAGGATCACGTCGGCCCCGGCGATCACGCTGTGGGCCAGCGCTTCGTCGTAACCCACGGTGAGCGCCACCTGGCCGGGGTGGCGCTGGGCACAGTCGCGCAGGGCCTGTTCGATGGCGGTGTCGCCCGAGCCCAGCACCGCGAGTTGTCCGCCGCGACCCACCAGTTCGTCCACCACCGCCGGCAGCAGGTGCAGACCTTTCTGTTCGGTGAGGCGGCTCACCACCGAGAACAGCAGGGCGTCAGGCCGGGGCGCCAAGCCCATGCGCGCTTGCAGCCGGGCTTTGGCCTGGGCTTTGCCCTGCAGGTGGTCGGCATCGAACCCGGGGTGCACCAGCGGGTCGGTCAGCGGGTTCCACACCGCGTCGTCCACGCCGTTCAGGATGCCGTGCAGGTCCGCCTGGCGCTGGCGCAGCACGCCGTCGAGTCCGCAGCCTTGTTCGGCCCCGGTGATCTCGCGCGCGTAGGTCGGGCTCACGGTGGTGATGGCGTCGCTGTACTTCAACCCGGCTTTCATGAAGCTGATCTGGCCGTGGAACTCCAGCCCTTGCAAATGGAAGAGGGTGTCGGGCAGGCCCAGGCGCGGGCGCAGGCCGGCGTTGAACACGCCCTGGTAAGCCAGGTTGTGGATGGTGAACACGCTGGCGGGCCGGTGCTCGGCGGTGCGCGCGAGTTCGCGCAGGTAGGCAAACGCCAGGCCGGTGTGCCAGTCGTGGCCGTGCACCACATCGGGCAGCCAGGTGGTGTCCAGACCGGTGCCCAGGTGGGCCGCGGCCCAGCCGAGCCAGGCGAACTGTTCGGCGCTGTCGGGCCAGGGCCGGCCGTGTTCGTCCAGGTAGGGGTTGCCGCTGCGCTCGTACAGGCCGGGCGCGTGCAGCAACCACACGGGCATGCCGCTGTCGGTGATGCGCCCGGCGCGCAGCCACGGCGTGGGGCCGTGTGCGCTGGCGGGCTGCGGCCCCAGGCCGGCGGGCAGACCACTGCTGCCGCCGGCCGGCACCAGCAGCGTGGGGCCTTCGGGTGTGACGCCCGCGACCACACCGGGAAAGGCGGGCAACAACAGGCGCACATCGGCGCCCAGGGCCTGCAGGGCGGGCGGCAGCCCCGCGCTCACATCGGCCAGCCCGCCGGTCTTGAGCAGCGGGAACACCTCGGAGCAGACGTAAAGAACCTTCAGGGTCATTCGAGTTTTTCCAACATTTCGCGGGTCACCAGCACGACGCCACTCGGCGTGCGGAAAAAGCGCCGCGTGTCTTCCGCCGCGTCCACACCGATCTTCATGCCGGGCGGAATCACGCAGCCGTTGTCGATCACCACCTTGTGCAGCTCGCAGCCGCGGCCGATGTCGACCTCGGGCAGGATCACCGATTCTTCGACCGACGCATACGAGTGCACCCGCACGCGCGAGAACAGCACCGAGCGGCGCACCAGCGCGCCCGAGATGATGCAGCCGCCCGAGACCAGCGAGTCCACCGCACAGCCCCGGCGGCCGTCGTCGTCGAACACGAACTTGGCCGGCGGCAGCTGCTCCTGGTAGGTCCAGATCGGCCACTCGCGGTCGTACATGTCGAGCTCGGGAATGGTGTTGGTGAGGTCGAGGTTGGCGGCCCAGTAGGCGTCGATCGTGCCTACGTCGCGCCAGTAGGCGGGTGCTTCGGGGGAGCTCTTCACACACGACAGGCCGAACGGATGCGCCACCGCGTCGCCGGCCGCCACCATGGCCGGGATGATGTCCTTGCCGAAATCGCGGCTGGAGCCGGGGGTGCTCGCATCGCGCTTGAGCGCTTCGAACAGGTGCTCGGTGTTGAACACGTACACGCCCATGCTGGCCAGCGCCACGTCGGGCTTGCCCGGCATGTGGGGCGGTTTGGCCGGTTTCTCCAGAAAGTGCACGATGTTGCGCTCGGCATCGATGTCCATCACGCCGAAGGCGGTGGCCTCGGCCAGCGGCACCTCGATGCAGGCCACGGTGCACTTCTTGCCCAGCGCCACGTGGTCGGCGATCAGCGTGGCGTAGTCCATCTTGTAGATGTGGTCGCCCGCGAGCACCAGGATGTACTCGGGCTTGTGCGCGCGCAGGATGTCCAGGTTCTGGTAGACCGCATCCGCCGTGCCGAGGTACCAGCTCTCGTCGTCCATGCGCTGCTGGGCCGGCAACAGGTCGATGAACTCGTTGAATTCGTTGCGCAGAAAACTCCAGCCGCGCTGCAGGTGGCGCAGCAGGCTGTGCGACTTGTACTGCGTGAGCACGCCGATGCGGCGCACGCCCGAGTTCAGGCAGTTGGAGAGCGCGAAGTCGACGATGCGGAACTTGCCACCGAAGTACACCGCCGGTTTGGAGCGCCGGTCGGTGAGGGCGTGCAGGCGCGAACCGCGTCCGCCGGCCAGCACCAGGGCGATGGTGCGTCGGGCCAGTTGCTGGGGGGATGTCTTTTCCATGCTTGTCTCCGGTGGTGGTGGGCGGGTGCGTCTTGCTGCGCACTGACTCTCGACGGATCGTGACGGGTTCGCGTGAACAAACCGATTGACTAGGGTATTCGGCCGTGTGCGCGTGTCATGGCGAGCAGGCGTTCTGCCGGGCGGTGATCGATCTGGCGCCAGTCGAAGCGCCATTCCCAGCAGCCGGTGGCTTGGCCCGGTGTGTTCATGCGGTGTTTGCCGTCCAGGCCCACCACGTCCTGGAACGGCAGCACCAGGGTGTTGGCCACCGACTGCGAGAGCGCGGTGATCAGCGTCCAGTGCGGCTCGGTGTCCACTGTCGGGCCGAGGTAGGCGCGCGCGGCAGCCTTGTCGTGCGCGGAGGCGGCGCGCCACCAGCCGAGGGTGGTGTCGTTGTCGTGCGTGCCGGTGTAGGCCACGCAGTTGCGTTCCAGGTTGTGCGGGAGGTAGGGGTTGCCCGGCCCGCCGCCAAAGGCGAACTGCAGGATGCGCATGCCCGGAAAACCGCAGGCCTCGCGCAGCGCGGTGACCTCGGGCGTGATGAGACCCAGGTCTTCCGCAATGATGGCCAGTGGGCCCAGCGCTTCCTGCAAGGCGGCAAACAGCGGCAGGCCCGGGCCGCTTTGCCATTGCCCGGCCACCGCGGTGGGCTCACTCGCCGGGATTTCCCAGTGCGCTTCGAAGCCGCGAAAGTGGTCCAGCCGCACCACGTCGACCTGTTGGAACAGGTGCGCCACGCGGTCTTTCCACCAGCGGTAACCGCTGCGCGCCATCACCGGCCAGTTGTAGAGCGGGTTGCCCCAGCGCTGCCCGGTGGCGCTGAAGTAGTCGGGCGGCACACCGGCCACCACCTCGGGCTCGAAGTCGTCGCCGAGCAGAAACTCTTCTGCGTGGGCCCACACGTCGGCGCTGTGGTGCGCCACAAAAATCGGTGCGTCGCCCACCATCTGCACACCGCGGCTGCGCGCGTAGTCGCGCAGCGCCTGCCACTGCACCCAGAAACGCCACTGCACGAACTGCCAGAAACCCAGCGCCTTGGGCGAGTGCTGGCGCACCTCGTCGAGCGCTGCCGGGTCGCGCTGGGCCAGCGGCGCGGGCCACTGTGGCCAGCTGCCGATGTGGCGTTCGCTCAGCACCATGAAGAGCGCGTAGTCGTCGAGCCAGTGCGCGTGTTCGGTGCAGAAGGCCGCCAGCGCAGCGCGGCATTCCTCACTGCCACGTTGGCTGAAGCCGTCCCAGGCCTTGCGCAGGCTGGCCATGCGCCAGGGCGCCACGCGGGCGAAGTCGCAGCGGTGGTGGTCGAAACCCTGGGTCGGCATCCAGGGCAGCCAGCCCATCTGCACCAGGTCGTCCAGGTCCACCATGAGCGGGCTGCCGGCAAACGCCGACACGCTCTGGTAGGGCGAGTTGCCCGGGCCGGCCGGCGACAGCGGCAGGATCTGCCACATCGACTGGCCTGCCGACGCCAGCCAGTCCACGAAGTGGCGCGCGCCGATGCCGAGGTCGCCCGAGCCGTTGGGGCCGGGCAGGCTGGTGATGTGCAGCAGCACGCCGCTGGTGCGGCGCGAGAGGAAGGGGTGGATGGCGGTGTTCATGCGAGGCCCAAGGGGGTGCCGTCGGGTGCATGCAAGCCTTGGACCAGCACACACACGCTGGCCTCGTTCAGCGGCAGGTGGCCGGCGACCGTGTCGCCTGTCTCACCTGGCAGCACCACCAGTGCGCGCGCGCTGTTGAGCAACACGCACCAGTCGCCGGGCGGCAGTTGCAGCTGGGCGCGGCCGTGGTCGGCGTGCCAGACCAGCAGCAGGCGTTCGGTGGGTGCCGCGCCCGGTTCGCCCACGGTGATCAAGGCCGTGAGCGTGTGGCGATCGCGGGCCTGCCAGGCCTCAGGCCGCAGGGGCTGGCCGTCGGTGTCGAGCCAGGCGATGTCCGGCTCGTTGCCAACGCCCTCGAACCAGCGCGCGTGGCGCAGGCCGGGGTGCTGCCGTCGCAGTGCCGCGAGGCGGGCCACGAAGCTGGCGAGTTCGGTGTCGGCGTGGGCCCAGTCCAGCCAGGTGGTGGCGTTGTCCTGGCAGTAGCTGTTGTTGTTGCCCTGCTGGCTGTGGCCGAGCTCGTCGCCCGCCAGCAGTTGCGGCGTGCCCTGCGCGCAGAACAGCGTGGCCAGCAGCGCTCGGCGCCACAGGCCTCGGCGGTGCAGCACCACAGGGTTGTCGGTCGCGCCTTCCACACCGCCGTTGGCGCTGAGGTTGTGGCCGTGGCCGTCGCGGTTGTCTTCTCCGTTGGCGGCGTTGTGTTTGTGCTGGTGGGCGATCAGGTCGGCCAGGTTGAAGCCGTCGTGCGCGGTCACCATGTTCACGCTGGCGGTGGGCAGCCGGCCGCGCTGGTTGAACACGTCGCCGCTGGCGCACACCCGGGTGGCGAGCTCGCCGCGCGTGCCGTGGTGACCGAGCCAGAAGGCGCGCACGCCGTCGCGGAAGCGGTCGTTCCACTCCAGCCAGCCGGCCTCGAAACCGCCCAGGTGGTAACCGTTCGGCCCCACGTCCCAGGGCTCGGCGATGAGGCGCACGTGGCGCAGCACCGGGTCGTGCGCCATGGCGCTCAGCAAGGCACTGCGCGGGTTGAAGGCATGGCCCAGCGCCGCGTCGCGGCCCAGCGAGACCGCGAGGTCAAAGCGGAAGCCGTCCACGCCAAACGCCTGCACCCACCAGCGCAGGCTGTCCAGCACCCACTGCTGCACGCGCGGTTCGCTGAACGCCAGGGTGTTGCCGGTACCCGTGAAGTTGTGCGGCACACCGTGCTCGCCCATGGCGTACCAGCGGTTCTGGCCCAGCCCGCGCCAGCTGAGCGTGGGGCCGTCGAGGTCGCTCTCGGCCGTGTGGTTGAAGACCACGTCGAGCACCACCTCGATGCCCGCGCGGTGCAGGGTGTCGACCATGTGGCGGAACTCGGCGCGCACGGCGGTGGTGTCGGCGGCAGGGGCGGCGTAGGCCGGCTCGGGCGCGAACGCGTTGAGCGTGTTGTAGCCCCAGTGGTTGCTCAAGGACCGCGCGATCAGGTGGCGCTCGTTGATGTGCTGGTGCACCGGCAGCAGGCAGACGGTGGTGATGCCCAGGCGCTGCAGGTGCTGCACCACGTCGGGGTGGGCGAGGGCCGCATAGGTGCCGCGCTGGTGCTCGGGCACCGCGGGGTGCAGGCGGGTGAGGGCCTTCACGTGCGCTTCGTAGATCACCACGCGGTCGCTGGCCACGGCGGGGCGGGGCGCGATGGCCCGGCCCGCGGCCAGCTCGACCTGCGCGTCCACCACCACGCAGCGCGGCATCTGGGCGGCGTTGTCGGTCGGGTCGGGCTGGTGTTCGTTCCAGGCCTGCGTGGGGTGCAGCGGGTCGGCACAGGCGTGGCCGGTTTGCAGGGCCAGGCGTTCTGTGTCGCCCACCAGGGCGAGTGCCCACGGGTCGAGCAGCAGGTGCGCGGGATTGAAACGGTGGCCGGCTTCGGGCAACCACGGGCCGCTGGCGCGCAAGCCGTAGAGCTGGCCGGCGGCAAGGCCCGGCACGAAGGTCGCCCAGATGCCGTCACCAGCGGGCTGCAGCGCCACGCGCCGGTGTTCGGCCAGCGCACCGGGCTCGAACAGGCAGACATCCACGCCGTGGGCGTCAGGTGCCCAGACCGAGAAGTGCACGCCGTCGACGCCGCCCTGGTGGCGTGGATGCGCGCCCATCGCAGGAACAGCACCGAGGGTCATCACTGCGCTTGAGGCTGGAGCCACAACACGGCGAGCGGTGGCAGCGTGAAGGCTGCAGACCAGCGCTGCCCGTGCTGCGCCATGTCGTCGGCCAGCACCTGGCCGTGGTTGCCCACGTTGCTGCCGCCGTAGTGGCTGGAGTCGGTGTTGAGCCGCTCCTGCCAGTGCCCGCCGTGCGGCAGACCCACGCGGTAGCCGTGGCGCACCATGGGCGTGAGGTTGGCGATCACCACCACCGTGTCTTCGAGCGCGTGGCCGTAGCGGGCGAAGGCCAGCACCGAGTGGTCGGCGTCGTCCACCACCAGCCACTGGAAACTGTAGGGATCGGTGTCGCGCGCGTGCAGGGCCGGGGCGCTGCGGTAGACGTGGTTGAGGTCGCGCACGAGGTGCTGCACGCCGGCGTGCGCCGGGTCGTTCAACAGGTGCCAGGGCAGCTCGGCGTCGTGGTCCCACTCGGTGGGCTGGGCGAGTTCGGCGCCCATGAAAAGCAGCTTCTTGCCCGGGTGCGCGTACATCCAGGCGTAGAGCGCGCGCAGGTTGGCCAGCTGTTGCCAGCGGTCGCCGGCCATCTTGTTCAGCAGCGAGCCCTTGCCGTGCACCACCTCGTCGTGCGAGAGCGGCAACACATAGTCTTCGGTGTGCGCGTACATCATCGCAAACGTCAGCTTGTGGTGGTGCCAGCGGCGGTGGATCGGGTCGAGCGCGAAGTACGACAGCGTGTCGTGCATCCAGCCCATGTTCCATTTGTGGTCGAAGCCCAGGCCGCCCTCGGCCACCGGGCCGGTCACGCGCGGGAAGGCGGTGGATTCTTCGGCCATGGTGGTGGCGCGGGGCGCTTCCTGGTGCAGCACCTCGTGCACCTCGCGCAGGAAAGCAATGGCTTCCAGGTTCTCGCGCCCGCCGTGTTCGTTGGGCACCCATTCGCCGGCCGGGCGGCTGTAGTCGCGGTAGAGCATGGAGGCCACCGCGTCCACCCGCAGGCCGTCAACGCCGTACTGCTCGACCCAGAACAGCGCGTTGCCCACCAGGAAGTTGCGCACCTCGAAGCGGCCGAAGTTGTAGATGAGCGTGTTCCAGTCGCGGTGGAAACCCTCGCGCGGGTCGGCGTGTTCGTACAGCGCCGTGCCATCGAAGCGGGCCAGCGCGTGTTCGTCGGTGGGGAAATGCGCCGGCACCCAGTCCAGGATGATCTTCAGGCCGGCGGCGTGCGCGGTCTGCACGAAGCGGCGGAACGACTCGGGTGAGCCGTGGCGCGCGGTGGGCGCGTACAGGCCGGTGGGCTGGTAGCCCCACGAGGCGTAGAACGGGTGTTCGCTCACCGGCATCAATTCGAGGTGGGTGAAGCCCATGTCCACCGCGTAGGGCACGAGGTGGGTGGTGAGGTCGTCCCAGGTGGGCACGGTGTGCGGCCCGTCGGGCCGGCGCCACGAGCCCGCGTGCACCTCGTAGATGGCCATGGGCGCGTTGGGGCGTTCGTGCGCCGCACCGCCACGGTCGGCCGGCGGGCGCAGGGGTTCACACACGCGCGCCGCGTTGCCCGGCGGCAGCTCGGTCTCGCGGGCGTAGGGGTCGGTCTTGAACACGTGGCGTCCGTCGCTGCCCTGCACGTCGAATTTGTACCAGTCGCCCACGGCCGCGCCGGGCACGAACAACTCCCACACGCCGCACTCGGGGCGCAGGCGCATGGGCTGAGGGAGCCATTGGTTGAAGTCGCCCACCAGGCCCACCTGGCGCGCGTGGGGTGCCCACACGGCGAACGCGGTGCCGCTCTGCCCGTCCAGCGTGGTGGCGTGGGCGCCGAGCTTCTGCCAGGGGCGCAGGTGCTTGCCTTCGGCCAGCAGCCAGACATCGGTCTCGCCGAGCCAGAAGCTGGGGGAGGAGGGGGTTGCGGCGGGGGTGGGTGTGGGTGTCATGGGCGCGGTGTGTCAGGTCATTCTGGCACCGCTCGCGTCTGGACGGTCGTTGCCCTTCAGCTTCACACAAGGCAGGTGCCCGACAATCCGGCCATGACCCCTGCCCACGCCCGACTGCTCACGCCCCGACGCCTGCTCATGGCCTCGGTGGTGGTGGCCCTGATGACCATCGCCCTCAAGACGGGCGCCTGGCTCATCACCGACTCGGTGGGCTTGTTGTCGGACGCGATGGAGTCGCTGGTGAACCTGGCCAGCGCGATCTTCGGCCTGGTGATGGTGACGATCGCGGCGCGCCCGGCCGACGAGGACCACCCCTACGGCCACCACAAGGCCGAGTACTTCTCGTCCGGCTTCGAAGGCATCCTCATCATCGCGGCGGCGCTGGGCATCATCTGGGTTGCCGGGCACCGGCTGTTCGATCCGCAGCCCATCGAGCAGGTGGGCTGGGGCCTGGCGCTGTCGGTGCTGAGTTCGGCGCTCAACGGCCTGCTGGCCTGGGTGATGTTTCGCGCCGCCCGCGAGCACCGCTCGATCGCGCTGGAGGCCGACGCCAAGCACCTCGTGACCGATGTGTGGACATCCGCCGGCGTGGTCATTGGTATTGCGCTGGTGCACTTCACCGGCTGGCTCTGGCTCGACCCCCTGGTGGCCATGGGCGTGGCGGCCAACATCCTGAAAGAGGGTTTTCACCTCATGTGGCGCTCGTCGCAAGGCCTGATGGACGAAGCGCTGGAGCCCGAGGTGATGGCCACCATCCATGAGACGCTGGACGTCTTTGCGTCGGCCGAGGGTGAGGCCAGCATCATCCGGTTTGATCACGTGAGCACGCGCAAGGCCGGCCAGCGGCGGTTTGTCGACCTGCACATGCACATGCCGTCGAGCTGGTCGCTGGGCCGGGCTGCTGCCGTGCGCGCCAGCGTGGAGCAGGCGCTCATGAGCGCGGTGCCGGGGCTGCGCGCCACCATCCAGCTGCTGCCCAGCGATGTGGAAGCGCACTTTGACGATGAAAAGGATCTGATTTGATTTCCGTGTTGCAACGTGTGGCCGAGGCCCGTGTGGAGATCGCGGGTGAGGTGGTGGGACAGATCGGTCCCGGCCTGCTGGTCCTGCTGTGCGCCGAGCCCGACGACACCGAGGCCGTGGGCGAGAGGATGCTCGCCAAGATCCTGAAGCTGCGCATCTTCGGCGACGAAGCCGGGAAGATGAACCGAAGCGTGCAGGACATCGCGGGTGGCTTGTTGATCGTGAGCCAGTTCACCCTGGCCGCCGACACGAAGAGCGGCAACCGGCCTGGCTTCACCGGCGCTGCGCCGCCGGTGCTCGGTGAGGCGCTTTACGACGCGTTTGTGAAGTCAGCGCGGGCAGCACACCCGGTGGTGCAGACCGGCCGTTTCGGCGCCGACATGAAGGTGCACCTGGTCAACGACGGGCCAGTGACGATCCCGCTGCGGATCACCGCCTGCCCTTCGACAAGCTCAGGACGATCGGAACACCAACCCCGTTCGGGCTGAGCCAATCTCCGTTCGGGCTGAGCTTGTCGAAGCCCTCGCTCACCACCATCGCAAGAACCCTTCGACAGGCTCAGGGTGAACGGTGGGGTTTGCGGTGAACGGAGATCTTCAGGCGTAAGGGTTCGGCTGGCC
>JBKBWW010000093.1:0-14430 GCA_046314475.1 Hydrogenophaga sp. | reverse complement strand
AGCACAGCCACCACGATGGTGGCGGCCAGCGTGGCCTGCGGCAGGTAATACAGCGCGGGCGTGAGAAAGAGCGAGGCCAGCGTGATGCCGATGGCGGTGAACACGCCGGCCGCTGGCGTCTGCGCTCCCGCGTCGAAATTGACCACCGAGCGTGCAAATCCCCCGGTGACCGGGAAGCCGCCTGTGAAGGCCGCGCCCAGGTTACTCGCGCCCAGCGCCACCAGCTCCTGGTCGGGCTCGATGCGCTGGCGCCGCTTGGCCGCGAGCGTCTGCCCGACCGACACCGACTCCACAAACCCCACCACGCTGATGAGCAGCGCGGGCACCAGCAGCGATTGCCACAGGCCCAGGTCGAAGAGTGGCAAGGTCAGCGGGGGCAGGCCTTGCGGCACTGTGCCCACGATCTTCACGCCCTGGTTTTGCCACTGCAGGGCCCAGGTGAGCAAAGCCGTGACCACGATGGCCGCCACCGGTCCGGTCTTGGCAATGACATCGGCCGCGCGAGCTTGAAACCCGAGTCGCACGAGCAGGGGTTTGAGGCCGCTGCGCACCCAGAACAGAAACGCCACGGTGAGGACGCCGATGGCCAGCGTGAGCAGGTGGGTGCGGCCCAACTGCGCGATCAGCGAGTGGCCGAGTTCGAGCAGGTTGTGGCCTTCGGCCTTCACGCCCATCAGGGTCTTGAGCTGGCTCGCTGCGATCAGCAAACCCGAAGCCGAGATGAAACCCGAGATGACCGGGTGGCTCAAGAAGTTGGCGAGAAAACCCAGCCGCAGCACACCCATGAGCAACAACAAGGCGCCGGAGAGAAAGGCCAGCGTGATCGCCACCGCCCAGTACCCGGGCGTGCCGGCCACGGCGTGCTGCCCGATGGCCGCGGCCGTCATGAGCGAGACCACCGCCACCGGCCCCACGGCGAGCACGCGGCTGGTGCCGAACACGGCGTAGAGCAGCAGCGGCGCGACGCTGGCGTACAGGCCCACCTCGGGCGGCAAGCCGGCGAGCATGGCGTAGGCCAGGCTCTGCGGGATCAGCATGACGGTGACGATGAGCGCCGCCACGCCATCGCCGAGCAGCGTGTCGCGGTTGTACTGGCGGCCCCACTGCAGCACGGGCAGTGAGGGCAACCATTGGCGCCAGCTTGTCGTCATGGCCGCTGCGTCAGTGCGCGGTTTGCGGGCGGTGCAGGGTGCGCTCGGCCACCTCGTACAGCACCATGCCCACGAGCATGGCCGCCACGAACACCGCGGCCTTCACCTCACCCGAGGCCATGGACACGATGCCCGGACCGGGGCAGAAACCGGCCAGGCCCCAGCCGGCACCAAAGGTCAGGCCGCCAAGCACCAGGCGCTTGTCGATCTGCGTGGACTTCGGCAAGTGCAAGGCGCCACCGAGGAAGTTGGTGGTGCGTTTGCGGGCCAGCGCGAAGGCGAAGAAGCCCACGGCGATGGCGCCACCCATGACGAAGGCCAGCGACGGGTCCCAGTTACCGAACAGGTCCAGGAAGCCCAGCACCTTAGCCGGGTCGGTCATGCCGGAGAGCAACAGGCCCAGGCCAAAGAGCAGGCCGACGAAAAATTCGGTGATGCGGTTCATGGGTGGTTCCTCAAAGAACGTGGCGAACCACGAAGACCATGGCAAAGCCAGCGCCCATGAAGGCCAACGTGGCCACCAGGGAGCGCGGCGACAGGCGCGAGAGACCACACACGCCGTGTCCGCTGGTGCAGCCCGAGCCATAGCGCGTGCCCAAGCCGACCAGCAAACCGGCGGCCACGATGGTGGCGAAACCCGCGTCGATGGTGGGCGCCTTGACGAAGCCGGCCGGTGCGAGCAGGCCGTACACCAGCGGCGCGGCCAGCATGCCGAGCAGGAAGGCGATGCGCCAGCCGGCGTCGCCCGACTTCGGCGCGAGCAAGCCGCCCAGGATGCCGCTGATGCCCAGCACCCGGCCGTTGACCAGGATGAAGAACGCCGAGGCCACGCCCAGCAGAATGCCGCCGGACAACGAGGTCCAGGGGGTGAAGTTGGCCCAATCGATGGTCATGATTTTTTCCTCGGTGTGCCGCAAAACTGGGCGTACAGAACCTGCATCACGGCCAGTGCGCGCGGGCTGTCGAGCAGGTAATAAATGTTCTTGCCGTCGCGGCGCGTGCTCACCAGCGCTTCTTCGCGCAGCACGGTCAGCTGTTGCGACAGGGTGGGTTGCACGATGCCGAGCAACGCCTCCAGCTCACCCACCCGGTGTTCGCCCTGGGAGAGCTGGCACAGGATGAGCAAGCGGTCCGGGTTGGACAGCACCTTCATGAGCCGGCAGGCTTCGGCGGCGGACGCCTGCATGTCTTCAAGGTCGAGGGTGGCGTTTTTCATCGCGGGGTTTCTCCGGTTCGTCGATGCCGCACAGTCTATTCAAAGACAATCTATCTGTCAATATATTGTTTGGCGTGGCTTGAGCACGGCGGGTGCACCGCGCGCCTTCGGCGAACTCAGTGGGGTACGGCGCTCGTGGCGTCCAGCTCGTCGAAGCACGCACGCACCGGCGGCAGAGCCGCGGCCAGCAACGGCTTCGCCAGCGTGCGGGCGCGGGCGCGGTCCGGGTCGCACAGCAGCCAGGCCAACTGGTCGGCGGTGCAAAGGTTCAAGACGTCCGGGCCCGAGCCCGCGCCCAGGCCCTGTTGCGCCAGTTCGGCGGCGGCCGGCACCCAGGGACCGTGGGGCCGCCATTGCTGGGCGATCAGACTGGCCAGACGGTCGCGCCACTGGCCAAGTGCGGCCACGAAGGGGGCACTCAGGCGCCAGCCTGTGGCGCCATCGAGTTCGCGCAGCACCACGCTCCACGCCATGTCGTGCAGCAGGGCCAACAGGTAGGCATCGAAGGGATCGCGCCCCTGGCTGCGGGCGATTTCGGCCGCCAGCTGGGTCTTGAAACCGGTGTGTTGCCACAAGCGCGGCGCGGCGCGGCGGATCAGCGGCCCGCTGCGTCCGTCCAGCATCGGCTTGAGCACCACCCGGGCAATCGCTGCACGCAGGCCCCCGACACCGAGCATCTGGATCGAATGGCCGAGCTCCATCACCGGCCGTTCGCGGCGGTAGAAAGCGCTGTTGGCCATGGCCACGACCTCGGCCACCAGCGTCTGGTCACGCGACACGTGCTCGACCAGCTCACCGAGCGAGCTGCTGTCCGAGCGCAGCCGGGCGAGCAAGGCCGGCACCACACCGGCGGCACGCGGCAACAAATTGGCGGTGGTGTCGGCTGCGCGCGCCTCCAGGGCTTGCAGCACCACGAGCTCGCGTGCGCCCAGGCTGTCCGCGGGATCGTGTTCACCCTGCACCATCCAGGCCAACAGGGCGGCATCAAAACCCGGGCGGCGCAGCTGCCAGGACTGGGCGAGCAAATTCGTCGACGCAGGCACGGCAGCCGGCTCGACCGGCATCGGCAGCGACGCCGGGGCAGCGGCCTGGCCGGTGAAAAAGCTCAAAAACCAGGCTTTCATGGAATGGGCGTGCGAACTGCGGTGTCGAGGAGCCTACACCGCCCGCCGCCCCGGCCACGGATGCGCGGGCGCTCAGTGCGCTGCCGACGGGTGCCGCATGCGCTTGATGTCGCGCTGCGGCGGCGCGCCAAACAGGCGGCTGTAGTCGCGGCTGAACTGCGAAGCGCTCTCGTACCCCACGCGAGCCGCCGTGCTGCCGGCGTCCAGCGCCTGGTGGAGCATGAGGTGGCGCGCCTGCTGCAGCCGCAGGTGCTTCTGGTACTGCAGCGGGCTCATGCCGGTGAAATGGCGAAAGTGCAGCCGGAAGGTGGACGGGCTCATGTGCACGCGCGCAGCGAGATCGTCCATCAGCACGTCGTGCACGTAGTTCTGCGTGAGCCAGGCCATGGCCTGTGCGATCTGGTGGCTGGGCGAACCCGCTGACACGAGCTGGCGCAAGTAGGGCCCGTGCGGGCCGGACAGCAGCCGCACCATGATCTCCTGCTGGATCAGCGGCGCCAGCGAGGCCACCAGCGCGGGTTCGTCCAGCAGGCGCACCAGGCGAATGGCGGCATCGAGCAGCGACGCATCGAGCGTGTTCAGCGAAATGGCGCGCGGCGCTTCTTCGCGCGGCACGGGCGGCAGGTCCATCTCGGCGGCCTGCCGCATCAGGGCCCGCGCGTCCAGCGCCAGGAACAAGCACATGAACGGCCGGGCAAGGTCGGCCCGCGTGACATGCGCCACCACGGGCAGGTCGGCGGTGATCAGCAGCGACTGGCCCATGCCGTAGTCCAGCACCTGCTCACCCACGGTCACCTGTTTGCCGCCCTGCGCCACAACGGCCAGGCCCAGGCCATAGATGCAGGGCATGGGGTCGGTCTTGCCGCTGCGCCGGTGCAGCGAGAGCTGGGGGATGGCGGTGGTGTGGTCGCCATCGATTCGGGCAATCCGGCCGATGTCGTGAGCCAAGGTTTCAATGGACATGCCCGACTGTATAGCCGGTGAATTCGAGCCAGGCGTCTGAAACCGGAAAAACATCGAAAAAGGCAAAACAAGCGTCAAAAACGGCAAACGCTTTCGACGCCTGGCCCCGACACTTCCGGTCACCGATCCCTTGCAGATCCCCGCCCACCCCACGGAGAACCGATCCCATGAGCACCCTCAACGTCAACGGCAAAACCCACACGGTCGACGTCGACCCCGGCACCCCCATCCTCTGGGCCCTGCGCGACACCCTGGGCATGACGGGCACCAAGTTCGGCTGCGGCGCGGCGCTGTGCGGCGCCTGCACCGTGCACCTGGACGGCCAGGCCATCCGCTCCTGCATCACGCCGATTGCAGCGGCCGAGGGCAAGAAGATCACCACCATCGAAGCGGCCACCAACGGCAGCGACCGCGTGGGCGCGGCGGTGCACAAGGCCTGGGTGCTCCACGACGTGGCGCAGTGCGGCTACTGCCAGAGCGGCCAGATCATGAGCGCCACGGCGTTCCTCAAATCCCTGCCCAAGGGCAAACAACCCACCCCTGCCGAGATCGACTCTGCCATGGCTGGCAACGTGTGCCGCTGTGGCACCTACGCCCGCATCCGCGCCGCCGTGACCGACGCCGCCAAAGCCCTCGCCTGAAGGAACACACCATGCTGAACCACATCGATCCCACCGAGCTGCCGCGCGCCCTGCAATACATCCTCGATCGCGATCAGGCAGACACCCCCACCACGCTGCCGCGCCGCAGCTTCCTGAAAGTGGTGGGTGCCGGCAGCTTTGCGCTCGGTGCCTTCCCGCACCTGGCCTCCGCCCAAACCGCCCCCGCGGCCACCGGCCTCAAGCCCACCGAACAGCCGCTGGCCTTCGTGCAGATCGCACCCGACGGCTGGGTCACGGTCACCATCAACCGGCTCGAATTCGGCCAGGGTGTGCAGACCGGCCTGCCCATGATCCTGGCCGAGGAGCTGGACGCCGACTGGAGCAAGGTGCGCAGCCAGCACGGCAACGCCGACGCGGCCTACCTGGACCCGCTGTACGGCATCCACCTCACCGGCGGCTCCACCGCCATCAAACACAGCTACACGCAGTACCGCGAACTCGGTGCGCGTGCCCGCGCCATGCTGCTGTCGGCGGCGGCTGCGCGCTGGAACGTGGACGTGTCCACCCTGCGCACGCAGGCCGGCACCGTGATCGGCCCCGGCGGACGCAAGGCCGGCTACGGCGAACTCGCCCAGGCCGCCATGGCCCTGCCGGTGCCCGAGAAGGTCGTGCTCAAGGACCCGAAGGATTTCCGCATCATCGGCAAGGCGACCACCCGCCTGGACGCGCGCGCCAAAAGCAGCGGGCAGCAGGACTTCGGCATCGACGTGCGTCGTCCGGGTCAGCTCACCGCGCTGGTGGCGCACCCGCCCGTGTTCGGCTCGAAAGTGAAGACCCTGGACGACAGCGCGGCGCGCGCCGTCAAGGGTGTGAAGGCCGTGTTGCGCGTGCCGCTGGACCGCGGTGCCGAAGGTGTGGTCGTGATCGCCGACGGCTACTGGCCCGCCAAGCAGGGGCGCGACGCGCTCAAGCTGACCTGGGACGACTCGGCGGTAGAGAAGGTCGACAGCGCCCGCCAGCTCGTGCAGTACCGCGAGCTGGCCAAACAACCCGGCCCGCGCGCGTTTGATGCCGACATGGCCCCGCTGGCCAACGCGCCGCGCACGATCGAAGCCGAGTTCGTGTTCCCATACCTGGCCCATGCGCCCATGGAGCCGCTGAACTGCACGGTGCAGTTGTCTGAAGGCCGCGCCGAGCTGTGGGTCGGCACGCAGTTCCCGGGCGTGGATTCCGCAGCGGCCGCGCGCGTGCTGGGCCTCAAGCCCGAGCAGGTCAAGATGAACGTGCAGATGGCCGGTGGTGGCTTCGGCCGGCGCGGCCTGCCCAGCAGCGACTACGTGGTCGAAGCTTGCGAGATCGCCAAGGCCGCGCGCGCCGCCGGCATCAACGCCCCGGTGCGCATGGTCTGGAGCCGCGAGGACGACATCAAGGGCGGCTACTACCGGCCCATGCACCTGCACACCGCGCGCATCGGCTTTGACGAACGCGGCAACGTGCTGGCCTGGGACCACGTGCTCGTGGGCCAGTCCATCATCACGGGCACTTTCTTTGAGGGCGGCATGGTCAAGAACGGCATCGACGCCACCGCCACCGAAGGCATGCGCGAACCCTATGGCCTGCCCATGCGCCTCACGGTGCACCACCCCAAGGTCAACGTGCCGGTGCTGTGGTGGCGCAGCGTGGGCTCCACCCACACCGCCTTCGTCATGGAGACGCTGCTCGACGACATCGCGCGCGCCACGAAGCAGGACCCAGTGGCCTACCGCATGCGCCTGTTTGGCGACAAGCACCCGCGCCACCGCGCCGCGCTGCAGCTCGCCGTGGACAAGAGTGGCTACGGCAAGAAGCAGCTGCCCGCCGGGCGCGCCTGGGGCGTGGCGGTGCACGAATCGTTCAGCTCGGTCGTGGCCTATGTGGTGGAAGCCTCGGTGAAGGACGGCAGTCCCGTGCTGCACCGCGCCACCGCCGGCGTGCACTGCAACCTGGCCATCAACCCCAAGAGCGTGGAAACGCAGGTGCAGGGCGCGGCCGTCATGGGCCTGTCGATGTGCCTGCCCGGCTCGGCCATCACGCTGAAAGACGGCGTGGTCGAGCAAAGCAACTTCGGTGACTACACGGTGGCCCGCATCACCGACATGCCCGAGATCAACGTGCACTTGGTGCCCAGCGCGGACGCGCCCACCGGCATCGGTGAGCCCGGCCTGCCGCCGCTGGCGCCCGCGTTCGCCAACGCCATCGCGCAGCTCACCGGCAAGCCGCTGCGCGAGCTGCCGTTCAAGCTCGCCTGAGGTCGCCCGGAGCCCATTCATGGAAGACCTCGACACGCGCGTGCTGCGCACCGCGGTGCGCTGGCACGGCGCCGGCCTGCCGGTGGTGCTGGTGACGGTGGCGCGCACCTGGGGCTCCTCGCCCCGGCCACCGGGCTGGCCCTGGGCCATCAACGGCCGTGGCGAGACGGTGGGCTCGGTCTCGGGTGGCTGCATCGAAGACGACCTGATCCACCGCATCCGCGAAGGCGGCGTGCAGGCGGCCTGCGCCACCGACACGCCCGCCGTGCTGCGCTACGGCATCTCGGCCGACGAGGCGCACCGCTTCGGCCTGCCGTGTGGCGGTACGGTGGAGCTGGTGCTGGAGCCAGTCTCGGCGCGCAGCCGACTGGATGAGTTGCTGCAGGCCTGCCTGCAGCGCCGCAGTACCGAGCGCGCGCTGAACCTGACCACGGGCGAGGTGACACTGAACGAAGGAAGTCGCGATGGCCTGCCGTTGCTCGACGACCAGCAACTCACCACCCACCTCGGGCCACAAGCCCGGCTCATCGTCATCGGCGCGGGCGACCTCTCGCGCTTCCTGTGCCAGATGGCGCTGGGCCTGGGCTTCGAAGTCATCGTGTGCGACCCGCGCGAAGAGAGCCGCGCGAGCTGGCAGCTTGACGGTGTGGTGTTCAGCCAGGAGATGCCGGACGACCTGATCCTGCGCCTGAAGCCCGACGCGCGCACCGCCGTGGTGGCCGTGACACACGACCCCAAACTCGACGACCTGGCGCTGATCGACGCGCTGCAGTCCGACGCCTTCTACGTGGGCGCCATCGGCTCGCGGCGCCACAGCGATCTGCGCAAGGCGCGGCTGCACGAGCACTTCGATCTGTCGCAGGAGGCGTTGCAATCACTGCACGGACCAGCTGGCCTCTACATCGGCAGCAAGACCCCGGCCGAGATCGCGCTCTCGATCATGGCCGAGGTGGTGGCGGTGAAGAACGGTGTGGGTGCGACCGCCGTGGTGCCGGTGGCGGCGGGCAAGGCCCGGGTCGACCAGACTGGGCACGAGGCATTCACCGCACCGGCCTGCGCGGTCTGAGCCTCACAGACTCAGGTCGTACCCGATCGTGATCGGCGCGTGGTCGCTGAACTTCACGTCCTTGTAGATGTGTTCCGTGCGCGCCAGCGCCGCAAGCGCCGGCGTGGCCAGGTGGTAGTCGAGCCGCCAGCCCACGTTGTTCGCGTAGGCCTGGCCGCGGTTGCTCCACCATGTGTAGCAGGTGTCGGTCGTGTCGGGCTGCAGGCGCCGGTACACATCGACCAGGCCGCCGTCGGAGAGCAGCGTGGTCATCCAGGCGCGCTCTTCGGGCAGGAAGCCGCTGTTCTTCTGGTTGCTGCGCCAGTTCTTCAGGTCGGCCTGCTGGTGGGCGATGTTCACGTCACCACACAGGATGAATTCGCGCTCGCCCTTGAGCGCCATCAGGTGCGGGTGAAACGCCGCCAGAAAGCGGTACTTGGCCTCCTGCCGTTCCGGGCCCGATGAACCGCTGGGGAAGTACGCGCTGATCAGCGAGAGCTTGCGCCCGGGCGTGTCGAAGCGAAGCTCGGTGTAACGGCCTTCGGCGTCGAACTCCTCGCACCGGAACCCGGTGATCACGTCGCTGGGTTCGTGGCGGGTGTACACGCCCACGCCCGAGTAGCCCTTTTTCTGGGCAAAGTGGAAGTGCCCGCGCAGACCGGCGAGCTGCTCGAATCGTCCGGCCACGTCCAGCTCCTGCGCCTTCACCTCCTGCACACAAATACAATCCGGCTGGTGCGCGGCGAGCCAAGTCTCCAGGCCTTTGGTGGTGGCGGAGCGGATGCCGTTGAGGTTGAGGCTGGTCAGTTTGAACAAGGAAACCCCCATGGTGTTGGATACAGGCGCGACCCACGCGGGCGCCCCGGACGCTGCGCTCGCGCAGGAATTCGTGCAATTCTGTGTGGATGCCGGCGTGCTGCGCTTCGGCGAATTCAAGACCAAGGCGGGCCGTCTCTCGCCGTACTTCTTCAATGCCGGCCTGTTCGACGACGGCGCCAAGCTCGCGCGGCTCGCGCAATTCTATGCAAAGGCTTTGATCGCCAGCGGCGTCGAGTTCGACATGATCTTCGGCCCGGCCTACAAGGGCATTCCGCTGGGCGCCGCACTCGCCATCGAGCTCTCGCGCCTGGGCCTGAACGTGCCCTTTGCCTACAACCGCAAGGAAGCCAAGGACCATGGCGAAGGCGGCACGCTGGTGGGCGCGCCGCTGCAGGGCCGCGTGCTGATCGTTGACGACGTGATGTCCGCCGGCACCGCCGCGCGCGAGTCCATTGCCTTGATCCGCGCCGCCGGCGCCACGCCGCACGCGGTGGCGATCGCGCTGGACCGCCAGGAAAAGGCCACCGAGACCGGCCCGGACGGCTCGGTTCGAGACGTGGATCACAGTGCGGTGCAATATGTGCAGCAACAGCTCGGCCTGCAAGTTTGTGCAATTGCCACCCTGGCGGATTTGCTGCAGTATCTGAGCGTTCACACCGGGGGGGAGCTCGATGCGCACCGCCAGCGGGTGCAGGCCTACCGCCTGCGCTACGGCGTGAACTGACACCCCACACCATGAACCTTGCCCGCCCGTTGACCCCTCTTCTGCCGAGCGCCCTGCGGCTGGGCGCCTGCGCGCTGGTGGCGGGAGCACTCTGGGGAGCAACGGCCAGCGCGCAGGCCCAGGGCATCTACACCTGCACCGACGGCAAAGGCAGACGCATCACCTCCGACCGCCCGATCGTGGAATGCCTGGACCGTGAGCAGCACAAACTGGGCAACACCGGCATCGTCCGCCAAGTGGTGCCACCCAGCTACACCGCCGACGAACGCGCCAAGCTCGAGAACAAACAACGCGCGGAAAACGAGATCAAGGCCCGCGCCGCAGAAGAAAAACGCCGCGAGCGTGCCCTGCTGATCCGCTACCCCAACCAGCCGGTGCACGACAAGGAGCGCGCCGAAGCCCTGGCCCAGATCGACGATGTGATGGCGGCCGTGAAGAAGCGCGAAGCGGCGCTGCTGCTGCAGCGCAAAGAGGTGGACGCGGAGATGGAGTTCTACCAGGGCGATCCGAGCAAGGCGCCGCTCTGGCTGCGCCGCAAGCTCGAAGACAGCGAGAAGCAGATGGTGGTGCAGAAGCGTTTTCTGGAAGAGCAGGCCCAGGAAAAGCTGCGCATCAACCAGCGCTTTGACGAAGAGCTCGCCAAGCTGCGCCAGCTGTGGTCGCCCACGGCGGCGGCGAGCAACGCCGCCACCGTCAACCGCTGAGGCCCACTGCGGGCCGGCGGGCACCCCTCACCCGCTCACTCACTCACTGAAGTTTCTGGCGCAGCACGTAGTTGACTTGCTGCGGGTTGGCCTTGCCTTTGCTCGCCTTCATGACCTGACCCACCAGCGCGTTGAAGGCCTTTTCCTTGCCGGCGCGGAACTGGGCCACGTTCTCGGCGTTGGCGGCCATCACCTCGTCGATGATTTTTTCCAGCGCGCCGGTGTCGTTCATCTGCTTGAGGCCTTTGGCTTCGATGACGGCGTCGACCTCGCTGCCCTCGCCGGTCCACAAGGCGTCGAAGACCTGTTTGGCGGCGTTGTTGCTGATGGTGCCGTCGGCAATGCGTCCGATCAGCGCCGCCAGCTGCGCCGCGCTCACGGGCACCGTTGCCATGTCGCCTTCGTCAGCGTTGAGCCGGCGCGAGACCTCGCCCATGATCCAGTTGCTCACCAGCTTCGCCTGTCCACTGGCTTTCGCCGCGGTCTCGAAATAGGCAGCCATGGCCGGGCTTTGCGTGAGTGTGGTGGCGTCGTACTCGGGCAGGCCGTAGTCGCGCACCAGGCGCTCGGCCATGGCGCGCGGCAGTTCGGGCATGCCGGCGCGCACCTGCTCCACCCACTCGCGCGCAATCACCAGCGGCGGCAGGTCCGGGTCGGGGAAGTAGCGGTAGTCGGCCGCGTCTTCCTTGGTGCGCATGGAGCGCGTCTCGCCGCTGTCGGGGTCGAACAGCACCGTGGCCTGCTGGATCGCGCGGCCGTCTTCGATCTCTTCGATCTGCCAGCGGATCTCGTAGTCGATAGCCTGCTGCATGAACTTGAACGAGTTCAGGTTCTTGATCTCGCGGCGTGTGCCCAGCGGCGCACCGGGCTTGCGCACCGATACGTTGGCGTCGCAGCGGAACGAACCTTCCTGCATGTTGCCGTCGCAGATGCCGATCCACGTCACGATCTTGTGCAGTTCCTTCGCGTAGGCCACGGCCTCGGCGCTCGATCGCATGTCGGGCTCGGTCACGATCTCCAGCAGCGGCGTGCCGGCGCGGTTGAGGTCGATGCCGCTTTGACCAATGAAGTCTTCATGAAGACTCTTGCCTGCGTCTTCCTCCAGGTGCGCGCGCACCAGGCGCACGGTCTTCTTTTCATCTCCCAGAAAAAACGACACCTCGCCGCCCTGCACCACCGGGATCTCGAACTGGCTGATCTGGTAGCCCTTGGGCAGGTCGGGGTAGAAGTAGTTCTTGCGCGCAAACACGCTCTGCTCGGCGATGTGCGAACCCAGCGCCAGCCCCAGGCGAATGGCGAGTTCCACCGCGCCCTGGTTCATCACCGGCAGCGTGCCCGGCAGCGCCAAGTCGACCGCGCAGGCCTGCGTGTTGGGCTCGGCGCCAAAGGCCGTGGGTGCCCGGCTGAAGATCTTGGACTGTGTGGCGAGCTGGGTGTGGGTTTCGAAGCCGATGACGACCTCGTAGCCTTGCACCAGAAGGGATTTGGGTGTGTTGCTCATGATCAGAATCCCGAAGGCGAACGGCTGTGCCAGTCGGTCGCCTGCTGGAAGGCGTGTGCCGCGTGCAGCAGCTCGCCTTCCTTGAAGTAGTTTCCCACGAGTTGCAGGCCCACCGGCATGTTGGCGGCGCCAAAACCCGCCGGTACGCTCATGCCGGGCAGTCCGGCCAGGCTGGTGGACAGCGTGTAGATGTCGGCCAAATAGTTGGCCATCGGGTCGTCGCTCTTCTCGCCGATCTTCCACGCCACGGTGGGCGCCACGGGGCCGGCAATCACGTCGCAATGCTCGAAGGCGGATTGAAAGTCTTGCGCGATGAGGCGGCGGATCTGCTGGGCCTTGAGGTAGTACGCGTCGTAGTAACCATGGCTCAGCACGTAGGTGCCGATCATGATGCGGCGCTGCACCTCGGGACCAAAAGCCTCGCTGCGGGACTTCTTGTACATGTCGAGCAGGTCGTCGTACTTGGCGGCGCGGTGGCCGAACTTCACGCCGTCAAAACGGCTCAGGTTGCTCGACGCTTCGGCGGGCGCAATGATGTAGTAGACCGGGATCGAGAGCTCGGTGCGGGGCAGCGAAATGTCGACCAGCGTGGCGCCGAGCTTTTCGTACTCGACCAGCGCCGCCCGCACGGCGGCCAGCACATCGGGCGCGCAGCCCGCGCCAAAAAACTCGGCGGGCAGCCCGATGCGCAGACCCTTGAGCGGCTGGGCGGCGGTCGCGCCTTCGCGCGGGCGGCTGATCGCGGCGCTGTAGTCCTCGGCAGGGTGGTCGAGGCTGGTCGAGTCGCGGTCTATGTCGGGGCCGGCCATCGCGGTCAGCAAGGCGGCACAGTCGGCCGCGCTGCGCGCCATGGGGCCAGCCTGGTCGAGGCTGGAGGCGAACGCCACCATGCCGTAGCGCGAGCAGCGTCCGTAGGTCGGCTTGATGCCGGTGATGCCGGTGAAGCTGGCGGGCTGGCGGATCGAGCCGCCGGTGTCGGTGCCGGTGGCGGCCGGGATCAGGCGCGCGGCCACGGCCGTGGCCGAGCCGCCTGACGAGCCGCCGGGCACACGCGTGGCATCCCAGGGGTTGTGCACCGGCCCGAAGGCCGAGTTGTCGTTGCCCGAGCCCATGGCGAACTCGTCGCAGTTGAGCTTGCCCAGCGACACGGCGCCCTGCGCGCCCAGGCGCTGCACCACGGTCGCGTCGAACGGGCTCTGGTAGCCCGCCAGCATCTTCGAGCCGGCGGTGGTGGGAAAGTCTTTGGTGACGAAGATGTCCTTGTGCGCCAGCGGCACGCCCAGCAGGGGCGTGCGTTCGCCGGCGGCGATGCGCGCGTCGGCCGCTCCGGCCTGGGCCAACGTGGCTTCTTCGTTGAAGGCGAGGTAGGCGCCCAAAGACGCGAACTGCTTGGCGCGGGCCAGCAGGTGCTGCGCGGCTTCGACGCTGCTGGTTTGTTTGTTGGCAATGGCGGCGGCGAGCTCCAGCGCGCCCAAATCGTGAAGCGCTTTCATTCGATCACCTTCGGCACGAGAAACAGGCCGCGCTCAACAGCGGGGGCGCTCTTCTGATTGGCTTCGCGGTTGTTGGGCTCGCTCGCCACGTCGGGGCGCAGGCGCAGCGAGACGTGGTCGATCACGGCGGTGGGGTGGGCCAGCGGCTCCACGCCGGTGGTGTCCACCGCGTTCATCTGCTCCACGGTATCGAAGAAACCGTTGAGCTGGGTCAGCATGCGTTCGCTCTGCGGCTCGGTGAGCTCCAGCCGCGCCAGGTTGGCGATGCGGCCGATGTCGGACAGGGTCAGGGACATGTCGAGGTGGTTCCGGAAGTTGGGATCTGCGGTGCCCCAAGGGCGGCCAAAGGCGCTGAAACGCCGTGTAAATCGCAGAAATGGGGCCAGCTTGCGTGCAGTTGTGCACAGGGGATACGGTATTATCCAAGGTTTAACGGCAGACCCCGTGCCGCCACGGTTTTTGCCTTGGAATCAAACACTTAGAACCGATGTCCGGCCTACCTTCTGGCTCCATCCCAGGTCCCGCATTCGGCCTCATTTCCGGCTTGGAGCGCGCCATGCCACGCCCCGGCCCCACAGGATCCATCCACCATGTTTGAAGCTTTCCGTCGGCAATTCTCGACCGACCTGGCCATCGACCTCGGCACCGCCAACACCCTCATTTACGTCCGCAACAAGGGCATCGTGCTCGATGAACCCTCGGTGGTCTCGATCCGCCACGAGGGCGGGCCCCAGGGCAAGAAGACCATCCAGGCCGTGGGCCACGAAGCCAAGGCCATGCTGGGCAAGGTGCCCGGCAAC
>JBKBWW010000092.1:0-15061 GCA_046314475.1 Hydrogenophaga sp. | reverse complement strand
AGCGCCATCCTGGTTTGCCTGGACAACAAGGAAGCTGCCACCCGCATTGCCGAACTGGCCAAAACCGACTTTCCGCAAGCCGAACTGCTGGTGCGCGCCTTCGACCGCGAACACGTGCTGGAACTGCGCAAGGCCGACGTGGGCTACCTCGTGCGCGAGACCTTCGAGTCCGCCATGGCCATGGGCCGCCAGGCCGTGCTGACCCTCGGAGCCGCCGAAGAAGAGGCCGACGAGGTGATGGAGCACCTGCGCCGCCGCGACGCCGAGCGCATGGACATGGAAGCCGCCGGTGGCTTGTTTGCCGGGCGCGCGCTGGTGCTGGGGAATGCGGCGAGGCGGCGTCAAGGTGATGTCGCGCAACTCGACGCGTCTTCTGCACCCTGACCTGTGAGCGACTTGGCGGGACGCAATCGGGATCAATCTCTTCTTGGAGAGATTCGGTAGATCGGGAACAAGGCCACCTCGACGCCACCCCTACCAGTGGCGTTGACCTTCACATCAGCGAACTGGTGAAGACTTAACGAGCAATATTCGTCCTGCCGCGTTTGATCCGCCACTCACTGATCTCTCGTGCCAATGTTGGCGCAAGGAGTCCACCAGCGCAGAACAAAAACCAGAGATCTCATGGACGTTCTCTCTGAAGACTCGGATCTGCGTCGATGTGTACGCGTACTTGTACCCAAAGTCACTTACCAAGGCGGCACCAGAGTCAGCTCCATCGCTTTGCTTTCGTTCGAACTGCGAGGTTGTTTGCTTTGTGATGTATCCAGCAGGAGACAGATAAAAACTAGGACGACTTACGCCATTCGAAATGCCAACGACCAACCCATGCGCTATGTGGTTTCGAAGAGTCGAAGCTTTTCCATAATGTTTGAGCAGCTGGACGGCTTCACCTATGCGTCCCCAAGTCTTGGTTTGGTCCTCATTCTGAGCAATTGCGAGGACCTCGGCGAGCATTTGCGCCCGAACCTGTGCCGTGGTCACCATTCCATATGATCGCGCCGCTGCGTAACTGTGGGAGCCCAATATTTCGCTGTACAGGGTTGCTAGCATCCACTCCAAACTTTCCCATGCGCTGGTAGTTCGGCCCACTTCCATGAAGATTTCTTCTTCTGTCGCATCACCCACTTCCATAGTGGGAGGACGATCCCATACCTTCATGTCTGGCAGCTCATAAATCCAGTAGCCGTTTTCGTCAGTTCGCCCCATACCGTTCACTCCCTTTTTCTCAAAATACACGGTGGCTAGGCGTCACCCATGTCAGCCCCGCATCAGACCACTCTCTGCACTTTGGCAATTTAACGGAACTCGTCGAACAACGAAGCCGAGCCCGAGGGCCGCGCGCCTTCGATCGCCAGCATGCGCAGCTTGGTGATGGCACCACCCCCGCCCGAGAAACCGCCCGGCTTGTTGCCCGCCGCCAGCACGCGGTGGCAGGGCACGATGGGCGCGAACGGGTTGTGGCCCAGGGCCTGGCCCACGGCACGCGACCAACCCACGTCGCCCAGTTCGCGCGCGAGCTCGCCGTAGGTGCGGGTCTGGCCAGGTGGGATGGCGCGGGCCAGGGCGTAAACGTCGCGCTGGAACGGGGTGAGGCGCGACATGTCGAGTGCCACCTCGCGCAGGTCGAGCGCTTCGCCGTTCAACAGGGCTTGCACGCCATCGATGGCGGCTTGCACCGGTGCGGGCGGAACATCCACCTCGGGCATCGGCGGGAGGCCTTTCAGCAAGCGGACACGCGTGCGCTGTGCGTCGGCCTCAGGCAGCTGCACCGCCACCACGCCACCCGGCCCCCACGCGATGCCGCAGACACCGAGAGCGGTGTCAAACAGCGCGTGGCCGCCCTCACCCATGGCTTCTTCAGACCGCGCGCAGCGCCGCGCGCAAGGCCACACCGATCTCGGGCCGCTCGTGGAAGGGATCGGCCGGGTTGGTGATGTTCACGATGCCTTCCATGCGCGCCCGCACATTGCCCAGCGCGCGGGGGTGGCTGAAGATGTAGAACTGGTCGGCGGTGATGGCGTCGAACACCAGCTGCGCCACCTGCGCGGCGGTGACCTTGCCCGAGCTCACGGCCTTGTCGCTCTGGGCCTGGCCGATCAGCTGGCTTTGTGTGGCCGGCTCAATGGCCAGTTCGGCCGGTTTGTTGCGGTGGCTCTGGCTGATGCCCGTGGGCACGAAGTACGGGCAGAGCACGCTGGCGCTGACCTGGTCGCTCACCAGCTTCAGGTCCTGGTACAGCGTTTCGGTGAGGCTCACCACCGCGTGTTTGCTCACGTTGTAGATGCCCATGTTGGGCGGCGTCAGCAGGCCGGCCATGCTGGCGGTGTTGACAATGTGGCCGCGCCAGGCCGGGTCTTTTTTCGCGGCGGCCAGCATCATGGGCGTGAACAGGCGCACGCCGTGCACCACGCCCCAGAGGTTCACACCGAGCACCCACTCCCAGTCTTTCACCGAGTTTTCCCAGATCAGACCGCCCGAGCCCACACCCGCGTTGTTGAACACGAAGTGCGGCGCGCCGAAGGTTTTCTCCACATCGGCGGCCAGTGCTTCCATTTGTTCGGTGCTCGACACGTCGACCTTGCGCGACAGCACCCGGGCGCCGGTGGCGGTGATCTCGGCCGTGGCCCGGTCCAGCGCGTCCTGCTGCACGTCGACCAGCACGAGGTTCATGCCCAGCTTCGCGCCGATCCGCGCGCACTCCAGGCCGAAGCCCGAGCCCGCACCGGTGAGCACCGCGGTTTTGCCTTGGAAGTCTTGAATCATGGATGTCTCTCGGTGGGTGTGAAAAATCTCAGGCGGCCCGCACCATCTCGATGTGGTCGATGCCGTCTTCCAGGTAGATCGGTCCCGCGGGCTGGAACCCGTGTTGACCATAAAAGCCTTGCAGGTGCGCCTGCGCGCCGATGCGGATGGGCTGCGCGCCCCACAGTCCGTGCAGCATCTGCACCGACTGGCGAATCAAGACGTGCCCGATGCCGCTGCCGCGTGTGGCCGGATTCGTGACCACGCGGCCGATGCTGGCCTCGGCGTATTTCAGCCCGGCCGGCACCAGCCGCGCGTAAGCCATCAGCTCGATGCCGTCGGGTTGGTGGGCTTCGGCGAGCACGTGCATGCACTGCGCGTCGGCGCCGTCCATGTCCTGGAACACGCAGTTCTGTTCGACAACAAACACCTGGCTGCGCAGTTCGAGCAGGCGGTAGAGCGTGCGGGCAGACAGCGCATCGAACGGGAGGCAGCGCCAGTGCGTGGGTCCTTCGGGTCTCAAGCGCGCACTTCCCTCAACACAAAACCGATGCGCGGAAAGTGCACATGCAACAGGCCGGCGCGTTCGTCGGTGCGCTCCAGCGTGTAGCGGGTGCGGGTGGCGGCGCGCAAGATGCCTTCGGTGGGTTCCTGGCCAAAGGTCTCGGCGTTGATGGTGACGCGGCTGCCCAGCGCGATGCCGTGGTCGTCCTGGAAGGTGTCGTCGGTGTGCGGCGCGGGTTGGGCGGCTGCCGCGATGGCAATGGCCTCGGTGGAAGTGAGCTTGCTCAATTGGCCGTGGCCGATGGCGGCCATGCGGTCCATCCACTCGATCACGTGGGGCGTGGCGTCCAGGATGCCGGCCATGGCCGGGTTGACCACGCGGCTGAACCACAGCGGATGGTAGGCCGCGAAGTCGGCCACGCAGGGCGCATCACCCAGCAAGAAGGGGTGCATTTCCACCATGGTCGAGAGGCGGCGCAAATAGCTCTTGTAGGCGGCGGTTGCGTCGCCCGGGCGCAGGCTGGTCATGCCCGCGCGCATGGCGCCACGGTCGGCCGCGAAGGCCTGGGCCGCTTCGGGCGGCTGGCCGGCGAACAGCGCGGCTGCGCCTTTGGGGCTGAGGTTGTGGCCCATGGCGGCCCAGAAGAGTGTGCTGTCGGCCCACTGGGACAACACGCGCGCCATGCCCTTCAGGTGCTCGGGATACAGCGTGGGTTCTGGCTGGATATGTTCGAGCACGTCGCAGATGAGCGCGGTGTCGCAATAGATGTCGGCGCCGATCTGCAGAAACGGCGTGCGGCGGTAGCCGCCGGTGAGGGTGATCACATCGGGCTTGGGCATGATGCGCGGGATGTTCACGCTCTGCCAGCTGAGCTTCTTGAAGCCCATGATCTGGCGCACCTTTTCCGAGAACGGGGATGTGGGGTAGTGGTGCAGGATGAGGTCGGGCATGGTTCAGAGGTCTCCGGGTGATGTGATGTCCGTTCGCCCTGAGCTTGTCGAAGGGCTGGCCCAGGTGCTGGCGAGGGCTTCGACAAGCTCAGCCCGAACGGGGGTGTTGGTATTCCGATCGTCCTGAGCTTGTCGAAGGGCAGGCTCAGAGCGAACGGGGGTGGGCCGGTTCATGAGGGTTGCGCGCGCTTGAGTATGGCGTCGAAGTCGACACCGGCGCCCAGCGAACCAAAGCTGTGGCCCCATTCACCGCCGATGCGCGAATCGCAAAACGCACTGAACACGGCGGCGGGTGCTGTCTGTGCCAGCAGTGCGGCCTGCACGGCCAGCGCCACGTCTTGCGCCAGGCGGCGGGCTTCCATTTCGCTGGCCATTTCTTCCACGCGGATCGGCAGTTGCGCGGCCAAGCGGTCCAGCGCGGGGTGCATGCCTTTGGCGGGGGCGAGTTCTTGCGCCAGCGCGGCCGCCGCGTCGGCCTTGCGCAGGGCGCGCAGCAGGTCGATGGCCATGATGTTGCCCGCGCCTTCCCAGATGGAATTCAGCGGCATCTCACGGTAGATGCGCGCCATCACGCCCTCGCCACCCTCTTCCACATAACCGTTGCCGCCCAGGCACTCCATGGCCTCCTGGGCAAAGTGGCTGCCGCGCTTGCAGATCCAGAACTTGGCCACCGGCGTGAGCAAGCGTTGCATCACCTGCTCTTGCGCGTCGCCGGTGCAGTCGAAGCTGCGCGCCAGGCGCAGGGCCAGCGCGGTCGCGGCTTCCGATTCGAGCGCCAGGTCGGCGAGCACGTTCTTCATCAGCGGCTGGTCGATGAGTGTTTTGCCGAAGGCCTTGCGCTGGGCCGTGTGGTTGAGCGCGATGCTCAGCGCATGGCGCATCAGGCCGCTGGTGCCCAGCGCGCAGTCCAGCCGCGTCATGGTGCCCATGGCCAAAATCTGCGGAATGCCCCGCCCCTCCTCGCCCACCAGCCAGGCGCTGGCGCCCACGAACTCCACCTCGGAACTCGCGTTGGCCTTGTTGCCGAGCTTGTCTTTCAGGCGCTGGATGAAGATCTGGTTCATCGACCCGTCGGGCAGCACGCGCGGCAAAAACAGGCAGCTCAGTCCGCTGGCGGTTTGCGCGAGGATCAGGAAAGCGTCACACATCGGCGCCGAAAAGAACCACTTGTGACCGGTGACGCTGAAGCGTTGGCCCCAGGCGTCGCTGCCGGTGGGCTCGGCGCGCGTGGTGTTGGCCCGCACGTCGGAGCCGCCCTGCTTCTCCGTCATGCCCATGCCCATGGTCAGGCCGGTCTTGTCGTGCCAGGGCTTGAGGGCCGGGTCGTAGGCGCGGCTGGTGAGGCCGGACGCCCAGTCCTGGTAGATCGCGGGGTTGTCCTTGAGCGCGGGCGCGACGGCGTAACTCATGGAGATGGGGCAGAGGATGGAGGGCTCCAGCTCGGTGAAGAGCATGAAGCCGGCGGCGCGCAAGAGGTGGGGACTCGGGGAGCCCTCACCCCAAGCCGCACCATGCAACCCAGCGCCCACAGCCTCGGTCATCAACACGTGGTAACTCGGATGAAACTCCACCTGATCCACCCGCTGCCCAAAGCGGCTGTGCGTCTTGAGCTGCGGTGTGTGCACATTCGCCAGCCGCGCATGCGCCTGCATCTCGCCACTGCCCACCACAGCGCCCAGCGCATGCAACGGCGCTGTGTCCAGCGCCGGCGCGTTGAACGCCAGCGCGGCCCGCATGGCCCGGTTGGCGGCGAACAGGTTGGTATCAACCAGCGGCTCAGGCTGGTTGAACACTTCGTGCGTTGCGTTCATCACAACACCTCCAACGAGAGCGGTGGCTTCAGACCAGGCCACCGCGGAACCGGCTTTGCCGGGCCGCCAGTGGCGCCCCCCGGGGGGTGACGCCGCAGGCGGCGCGGGGGGTCACACAAGTTTGACGAGTTGTTTGCCGAAGTTCTTGCCTTTGAGCAAACCCATGAATGCTTCGGGTGCCGCAGCCAAACCCTCGGCCACGGTTTCGCGCGGGCGCAGCTTGCCGGTGGCCACCAGCGTGCCCAGCTCGGTGAGCGCCTCGGGCCAGACTTCCATGTGTTCGCTGACGATGAAGCCTTCTATCTTCAGCCGGTTCACCAGGATCAGCGCGGGGTTGGCCAGCGGCAGCGGCTGGCCGTCGTAGCCGGCGATCATCCCGCACACCGCGATGCGGCCAAACGCGTTCATGCGCAGCAACACAGCGTCGAGCACCATGCCACCCACGTTTTCGAAATAGCCGTCGATGCCCTTGGGGCACACGTCTTTCAAGGCCTTGGCCAGCGAGTAAGCGTCCTTGTGCAGCTTGTAGTCGATGCAGGCATCAAACCCCAGTTCTTCCACCGCGTACTTGCACTTGTCAGGACCACCCGCGATGCCCACCGCACGGCAACCGCGCGCCTTGGCCAGCGCGCCGAAGGCACTGCCCACGGCACCGGTGGCCGCGCTCACCACCACGGTGTCGCCCGCCTTCGGGTTGATGATCTTCACCAGGCCGTACCAGGCGGTCACGCCCGGCATGCCGACCGCGCCCAGGTAGTACGACAGCGGCACGTGGGTGGTGTCGACCTTGCGCAGCGCGCCAGGCTGTGCGGCATCGACCACGCTGAACTGCTGCCAGCCACCCATGCCCACGACCTTGTCGCCCGGCTGGAACTTGGGGTGCTTCGACTCGACCACCTCACCCACGGTGCCGCCGATCATCACCTCGCCCAGGGGCTGCGAGGCCGCGTAGCTCTTGCTGTCGTTCATGCGCCCGCGCATGTACGGGTCCAGGCTCAGGAAATGGTGGCGCACCAGCACCTGGTTGTCGGTGAGGGCGGGGGTATCGTTGGAGACGAGCTTGAAGTTGTCGACGGTGGCTTCGCCTTGTGGGCGGTTGTCGAGCACGATCTGTTGGTTGGTGGGCATGTGTGTCTCCTGAAAAGTCAGTCGGTCGAAATGCGGTTGAAAGCCTGCACGCTGCCCGCGCCCACCGGCAGCCGGGCGACGAACTTGAAGGTGCCGGTGGCGTGCGCGCAGAGCTTGCCCGCCGCGTCGAAGATGCTGCCTTCGGTGAAGGCCATGGTGGCGGTGCGGTGCAGCAGCTTGCCTTTGGCCAGCAGCGAACCCTTGGCCGCGCGCATGAAGCTGGTTTTCATCTCGATGGTGACGCAGCCCATGTCGGCTTCGACCGAGCGCGCGGCGTGCGCCATGACCACGTCGAGCAGCGTCATGCTGGCGCCGCCGTGCACCACGTCGAAGGAATTCAAATGGTCATCGGAAGGCTTGAACGTGATCTCTGCCTCGCCGCCTTCGAACTTCTGAAGTTCAAAGCCGAGCAGTTCGACAAAGGGAATGCGGACGGAAAACTCCATGGCGAGATCATCCCCCCGTGACGATGGACACACCACCGTCCACCGCCAGCCACTGACCGGTGATGTGTTTGCCGGCATCCGATGCGTACAACACGGTCAGACCTTTCAGGTCTTCGTCGTCACCCAGGCGGCGCAGCGGGGCGTGTGAGGCAAGCTTCTCTTCGCCCATGGCCTTGAGCGTGCCCACGGTCATCTTGCTCGGGAAAAAGCCCGGGCAGATGGCGTTGACGGTGATGCCGTACTTGCCCCACTCGGCGGCCAGCGCGCGGGTGAAGTTGATCACCGCGCCCTTGCTCGTGTTGTAGGCGATCGTGTTCATGCCGTCCGGGTTGCCGCCCAGGCCGGCGATGGACGCGGTGTTGATGATGCGACCACGCTTGCGCGCGATCATGCTGCGCTTGGCCACGATCTGGCTCAGGATGAAGTAGCTGCGCACGTTGAGGTTCATCACCTTGTCCCAGGCTTCCACCGGGTGGTCTTCGGCCGGCGCGCCCCAGGCGGCACCGGCGTTGTTCACCAGGATGTCGATGTCGCCCAGGCGCTGCAGGCTCTCATCGGCCAGGCGCTGGATGTCTTCTTCCTTCGAGCAGTCCGCGGCGATCCAGCTGGCGTCGATGCCGGCCGCCTTCAGCTCGGCCGTGGCGGACTCCAGGTCTTCGGCCTTGCGCGAACTCACCAGCACGCGCGCGCCGGCTTCACCCAGCGCGTGGGCCATCTGCAGGCCCAGGCCACGCGAGCCACCGGTGATCAGGGCGGTCTTGCCCTGGAGGTCGAAGAGTTGGGTAACGGTGCGGGTCATGTTCATGTCTCCTGGTTTTCAAGCTCCCTCCCCCGCTGGGGGAGGGTTGGGGTGGGGGCAGATCCGTCAGGTCTCGTAGTCCATGCACTGGCGCTCCAGCACGACCTTGCGCATGAACGGCTTGAGTGCCACATGCGAGGGGTGCGTCTGGTAAGCCGCGAGCGCATCGCGGTCGGTGAAGCTGCTGTTGAGCACCAGATCGTAGGTGGCTTCCAGCCCGGGCTGGGCCGTGGCCACGTCGAAGCGTGTGATGCCGGGCACCAGCTGCGCGCAGGCTTGCAGCAAGGCTTTGGCCTGGGCGATGTTGGCGGCCTTGTCGCCCTCGGCGCCGAGGTCCTTGATCTTCCACATGACGATGTGGTGCAGCATCAGAAGGCCTCTTCGGGCAGGGCCGCACAGGTTTGGTCGCGGCTGCTCACCACCTGCAGCCAGGCGCCGATCTTGGGCAGCTCATAGTGGAAGAAGAAGCGCATGGCAGCGAGGCGCCCGGTTCGTGCAGCCGTCTCGGGCGCAGCGTGCGCGGCCAGCGACACGTCCAGCCAGACCCAGGCCAGCACGGTGTGGCCGAAGGCCTGCAAGTAAGGCACCGCATTGGCCAGCGCATCGGTGGGCTCGCCGGTGGACCAGGCAGCCTTGGTGGCGGCACCCACTTGCGCGAGCGCCTGGCCCAGTGCGTTGGCGTGGGCCGCGAACTCGGGCACGTGGATGGCGCGCTGGATGGTGGCGTTGATGCGCCCGGCCAGCAGCGTGAGACCCTTGCCGCCTTCCATCAGCACCTTGCGGCCCAGCAAGTCCATCGCCTGGATGCCGTGCGTGCCTTCGTGGATCATGTTCAGGCGGTTGTCGCGCCAGTACTGCTCCACCGGGAAATCGCGCGTGTAGCCGTAGCCGCCGTGAATCTGGATCGCGAGCGAGTTCGCTTCCAGGCACCACTCGCTGGGCCAGCTTTTTGCAATCGGCGTGAGCACTTCGAGCAGCAGGCGCGCGTCGTCGGCCGCTGCCGCTTCGGCCGTGTGCTGCTCGTCCACCAGCCGGGCGCAGTACAGCTCCAGCGCGAGCGCGCCTTCGCAATACGACTTCTGCGCCAGCAGCATGCGTTTCACATCCGCGTGTTCGATGATGCGCACCGGCGGCTGGGCCGGGTCTTTGCCGGCGGGGCCCATGGGGCGGCCCTGCGGGCGATTCTTCGCGTAGTCCAGGCTGGCCAGGTAACCCGCCATGCCCAGCATGGTGGCGGCCATGCCCACGCCGATGCGGGCCTCGTTCATCATGTGGAACATGCAGTGCAGGCCCTTGCCCGCCTGCCCCACGAGGTAGCCCACGGCACCGGCCTCGCCCCCGACCGGGTACTTGCCTTCGCCAAAGTTCAGCAACGTGTTGGTGGTGCCGCGCCAGCCGCACTTGTGGTTGAGCCCAGCCAGCGCCACGTCGTTGCGTTCACCGGTCAACTCACCGGCGGTGTTGACCATTTTCTTGGGCACGATGAAGAGCGAGATGCCGCGCGTGCCGGGCACGAGCTTGCCGTTCTCGTCGGGAATCTTGGCCAGCACCAGGTGGATGATGTTGTCGGTCAGCTCGTGCTCGCCGGCCGAGATCCACATCTTGTTGCCCTTGAGCCTGTAACGCGGGCCCAGCGGGTCGTCAGCGAAATCGCCGCCATCGGGCACGGCGCGGGTGGACACGTCGCTCAGGCTGGAACCGGCCTGCGGCTCCGACAAACACATGGTTCCCGAGAAGCGACCCGAAAATTCGTTGAGCGCAAACACCTGTTTCTGCATGTCGGTGCCGTGCACCATCAGCAGGTTGGCGTTGCCGGTGGTGAGCATGCCGCTGCCGATGCTGACCGAGGCCATGGCGAAAAACGCGTTGGCCGCGGCCTCCACCGTGTAAGGCAACTGCATGCCGCCCACGTCGTAGTCCTGCGCGGCGCTCAACATGCCCGAGCTGGCGTAGGCTTTCTGCGCGTCGTGCGTGGCCTGCGGCAGGATCACGCGCTCGCCGTCGAAGTGCGGCTCCTGCGTGTCCACCAGGCGGTTGAAGGGGGCGTACTTCTCGCGTGCAATGCGCTCGCAGGTGTCGAGCACCGCGTCAAACGTTTCGCGGCTGTGGTCCGAGAAACGCTCGCGCTGCTGCAGCGACGCGACGTGCAGCCAGTCGTGCAGCAGGAAATCGACGGTCGGGCGCAGAGTCATGGTGCGCCCCGGTGTCAGAGAACTTCGAAAATGCCCGCAGCGCCCATGCCGCCGCCGATGCACATGGTCACGCAGACGCGTTTGGCGCCACGGCGTTTGCCTTCGATCAGCGCGTGGCCGGTCAGGCGTTGGCCCGACACGCCGTAGGGGTGACCCACGGCAATGGCGCCGCCGTTGACGTTCAGGCGGTCGCCGGGGATGCCCAGCTTGTCGCGGCAGTAGATCACCTGCACCGCGAAGGCTTCGTTGAGTTCCCACAGGTCGATGTCGCTCACCTTCAGGCCCAGGCGCGCGAGCACCTTGGGGATGGCGAACACCGGGCCGATGCCCATCTCGTCAGGCTCGCAACCCGCCACCGCAAAACCGAGGAAACGGCCCAGCGGGGTCAGGCCGCGCTTCTCGGCCAGGGTTTCGTTCATCAGCACGCAGGCGCCACCGCCGTCGCTGAACTGGCTGGCGTTGCCGGCGGAGACCAGGCCGCCCGGCAGCGCCGAGCGCAGGCCGTGGATGCCTTCAAAGGTGGTGCCGGCGCGGATGCCTTCGTCGTTCTCCACCGTCACTTGCTTCGTCGTCAATCCCATGACCTTGTCGGCCACGCCGGCGGTCACGGTGATGGGGGCGATCTCGGCCTTGAACAGGCCGGCTTCCAGCGCGGCCGTGGCCTTTTGCTGGCTGGCGGCACCGTACTCGTCCATCGCGTCGCGGCCAATGCCGTAGCGCTTGGCCACCTGCTCGGCGGTCTGCAGCATGTTCCAGTAGATCTCGGGCTTGTTCTTCGCGAGCCACGGGTCGGCCAGCATGTGGGTGTTCATTTCCTGCTGCACGCAGGAGATGCTCTCCACGCCGCCGGCCACATACACGTCACCCTCACCCGCAATGATGCGTTGTGCGGCCATGGCAATGGTCTGCAGGCCCGACGAGCAGAAACGGTTGACCGTCATGCCCGAGGTGGTGATGGGCAGGCCGGCGCGCAGCGCGATCTGGCGCGCGATGTTGGCGCCGGTGGCGCCCTCGGGGTTGGCGCAGCCCATGATGACGTCGTCCACCTCGGCGGCTTCGATGCCGGCGCGGGCAACCGCGTGCTGCACCGCGTGGCCACCGAGGGTGGCACCGTGGGTCATGTTGAAGGCGCCCTTCCAGCTCTTGGCCAGGGGCGTGCGGGCGGTGGAAACGATGACGGCGTTGGTCATGATGAATTCCTAGTTATCTTGCGAGTTGAACGATGAGACGACAGAGGGGGCACCGACCAAGGCACCCGAGGCTCCGGCTTTGCCGGGCCCAGGGTGCGTCCCCCCTTGGGGGGAAGACGCGAAGCGGCGCAGGGGGGTCATCACGGATTAAAGGTCTTGCCTTCGGCGACCAGGCGCGCCAGCAGCGGGGCTGGCTCCCAGAATTTCGCGTCGTCCAGCGGGTTCTTCGCAAAGCGCTTCATGCTCTGCACCACGTTGAACAGGCCCACGGTGTCGGCGTAAATCATCGGGCCGCCGCGGTGCGCGGGGAAGCCGTAGCCGAAGATGTAGACCACGTCGATGTCGCTGGCCTTGTTGGCAATGCCCTCTTCCAGGATGTGCGCGGCCTCGTTCACCAGCGAATACACCAGGCGCTGCACGATCTCTTCGTCGGAAATCTTGCGCGGTGTGATGCCGAGCGACTTGCGGTGGTCCTCGATCATCTTCACCACCTCGGCGTTCGGGATCGCGTCGCGCTTGCCCGGCACGTAGTCGTACCAGCCGGCGCCGGTCTTCTGTCCGAAGCGGCCCTTCTCGCACAGCAGATCAGCGGTCTTGCTGTATTTCATGTCCGGCTTTTCCTGGTAGCGGCGCTTGCGGATCGCCCAGCCGATGTCGTTGCCGGCCAGGTCGCCCATGCGGAACGGGCCCATGGCCATGCCGAACTTCTCCATCGCCTTGTCGACCTGCTCGGGCGTGCAGCCTTCGTCCAGCAGAAAGCCGCCCTGGCGCCCGTACTGCTCGATCATGCGGTTGCCGATGAAGCCGTCGCACACGCCGGAGACCACCGCTGTCTTCTTGATCTTCTTGGCCACGGTCATGACGGTGGCCATCACGTCCTTGGCGGTCTTTTCGCCGCGCACCACTTCGAGCAGCTTCATCACGTTGGCCGGGCTGAAGAAGTGCAGGCCCACCACGTCCTGCGGGCGTTTGGTGAAGGACGCGATCTTGTTGACGTCCAGCGTCGAGGTGTTGCTGGCGAGAATGGCGCCGGGCTTCATCACGCGGTCAAGCTCCTTGAACACCGCTTCCTTCACGCCGATCTCTTCAAACACGGCCTCGATCACGAGGTCGGCAGCGCTCAGGTCGTCGTAGCTCAGCGTGGTGCTCAGGAGCGCCATGCGCTGCTCGTACTTGTCCTGCTTGAGCTTGCCCTTCTTCACCTGGGCTTCGTAGTTCTTGCGGATGGTCGCGAGACCCCGGTCCAGCGCTTCTTGCTTCATCTCCAGCATCTTCACCGGGATGCCGGCGTTGAGGAAGTTCATGGCGATGCCGCCACCCATGGTGCCGGCGCCGATGACGGCCACCGAGGCGATCTCGCGCTTGGGGGTGTCTTCCGGTACATCGGGAATCTTGCTCGCGGCGCGTTCGGCGGTGAACAGGTGGCGCAGCGCGCGGCACTCGGGTGTCCACATCAGGTTGATGAAGATCTCGCGCTCGAAGGCCATGCCGTCGTCGAATTTTTTCTTGGTGGCGGCTTCAACGGCGTCCACGCACTTGGCGGGCGCGGGGAAGTTCTTCGACATGCCCTTGACCATGTTGCGTGCGAACGCGAAGTAGGCGTCGCCCAGCGGGTGCTTGCACGGCAGGTTGCGCACCTTGGGCAGCGCGCTGCCGTCGGCGTGTTTGGCGGCCATCTCGCGCGCCAGGGCCAGGGCTTCCTCGGCCAGGCTCTCGGCCGATGCGGCCATCTTGTCGAACAGCTTCTGGCCCGGCAGCATGGCGAGCATCTCGCTCTTCACCGGCTCGCCGCTCACGATCATGTTGAGCGCGGGCTCCACGCCCAAGGCGCGCGGCAGGCGCTGCGTGCCGCCGGCGCCGGGGATCAGGCCGAGCTTGACTTCGGGCAGTGCCACATTGGTACCGGGCGCGGCGATGCGGTAGTGGCAACCCAGCGCCAGCTCCAAGCCACCGCCCATGCACACGCTGTGGATGGCGGCGATGACCGGCTTGGAGGTGTTTTCCACCGCCAGGATGACGGAGAGCAGGTTCGGCTCGGCCAGTGCCTTGGGCGAGCCGAACTCGCGGATGTCGGCACCACCTGAGAACGCCTTGCCGGCGCCGGTGATCACAATGGACTTCACCGCCGGGTCAGCTTCTGCCTTCTCAAGACCAGCTGCGATGCCCTGGCGCGTGGAGAGACCCAGGCCGTTGACCGGCGGGTTGTTCATGGTGATGACGGCCACATCGCCGTGGACCTGGTACTCAGCGGTCATGGAATCTCCTTCGTTGTTGGCGGAAAACGGGTGCCCGGGGGGCGTTGACTGTGACGCTCTTCCGGAAAAAGAACGATCGTTCGATTCTAGGAACTTGCTGCGCTGCCGCAAGGGCCTCTTGTCGCCAGTGAGTCAGCGTCAGACTTCAAGCCACTCTTTGCGGATCTGGGCGTCCGCGCGAAGGGTCTCGGGCGTTCCCTCGAACACGATGCTGCCGTGCCCCATGACCAGCACGCGGTCGGAAATGCTGAGCGCGATGGTGAGCTTTTGTTCGATCAGCAGCACCGACACACCGCGACTCTTCAGCGTCTGCAGGTACTCGGCCACCAGCTCCACGATCTTGGGCGCCAGGCCTTCGGTGGGCTCGTCGATGATGATGAGGTCGGGATCTCCCATGAGGGTGCGGCACAGCGTGAGCATCTGCTGCTCGCCGCCGGAGAGCACGCCGGCTTCGGTGTGCTCGCGCTCTTTCAGGCGCGGGAACATGGCGTACATGTCGTTGAAGCTCCAGCGCGCGCCGATGCCCTTGCCTTTCTGGCCGAGCAGCAGGTTCTGGTGCACGGTGAGCTTGGGAAAGATGTCGCGGTTTTCGGGCACATGGCCGATGCCCAGGTGCGCGATTTCAAACGGCTTCTTGCCCAGGATGGGCTTGCCCTGCCAGGCCACGCTGCCGGTGGCTTCCACCAGGCCCATGATGGCCTTGGCGGTGGTCGAGCGGCCCGAGCCGTTGCGCCCGAGCAGCGCCACGATCTCGCCCTTGCCGACCGAAAACTGCACCCCGTGCAGCACGTGGCTCTTGCCGTAGTAGGCGTGAAGGTCTTGGATGTCGAGCATGGTGTGTCCTCAGTGGCCTGCCGCCTGTTGATCTGCGAGCACCGAGCCCAAATAAGCTTCTTGAACGCGCGGGTTGGCGCGCACGGCAAGGCGCAGGGGGCTGGCGGGGTCTTGGCTGATCACGCAGTCGTCGGGGCACAGCACCAGCTCCACGTCGGGGAAGGCGCAGGCGGAGCCTGGGGCGGGTGGTGGCAGGCCCGCGCCCA
>JBKBWW010000091.1:0-15312 GCA_046314475.1 Hydrogenophaga sp. | reverse complement strand
GGCGGCTCGCACCCGTACCCTGCTTGGCGCGCTCAAAAGCGACGAATTGCATAAATTTCTCCTGAGGAGGGGTTCCGCGACCAGAACGCCTCTGTTTCAAAAGAGCGGCCCCCACCATGGAGGCCGCCCGCTTTTGCTGCCTTCAAGGCCTCTTAAAAGAGGTTGTCCTGATCGGCAAACAAACTCATCACCGACTCACCCGAAGCAATGCGCGCGATGGTCTCGGCCATCAGCGGTGCCACGGAGAGCTGGCGGATCTTGGCGCAGGCCTGGGCGGCTTGCGACAAGGGAATCGTGTTGGTGACCACCACCTCGTCGAGGGCGCTGCCCTTTGCGATGCGCTCGATGGCCGGGCCCGAAAAGATCGGGTGCGTGCAATACGCGTAAACGTGTTTGGCGCCGCGCTCCTTGAGCACCTCTGCCGCTTTGACCAGTGTGCCGGCGGTATCGATCATGTCGTCCATGATCACGCAGTTGCGGCCGTCGATGTCACCGATCACGTGCATGACTTCGGACACGTTGGCCTTGGGCCGGCGCTTGTCGATGATGGCCATGTCGCAGTTGAGCTGCTTGGCCAGCGCACGGGCGCGCACCACACCGCCCACGTCGGGCGAGACCACGAGCAGGTCGGGGTAGTTTTTCTGACGCAGATCGCCCAGAAGCACGGGCGAGGCGTAGATGTTGTCCACGGGGATGTCGAAGAAGCCCTGGATCTGGTCGGCGTGCAGGTCCATGGTCAGCACGCGGTTCACACCCACGGCGGTCAGCATGTTGGCCACCACCTTGGCCGAGATCGGCACACGGCCGGAACGCGGGCGGCGGTCCTGGCGGGCGTAACCGAAGTAGGGGATGACGGCGGAGATGCTCACAGCCGATGCGCGCTTGAGCGCGTCGACCATGATGATGAGTTCCATCAGGTTCTCGTTGGTCGGCGAGCAGGTGGACTGGATCACGAACACGTGGCGCGCGCGCACGTTTTGTGTGATCTCGACCGTGACTTCACCGTCGGAGAAGCGCCCCACGTTGGCCGCACCGAGCTGGGTGCCCAGATGCTGTGCGATCTCCGCGGCCAACACCGGATTGGCGTTGCCGGTGAAGATCATGAAATCTGGCGGCTGAACTTGCATGGGGTTCCCAGCTGTTTGAGCGACGGCCCAAATGGATCGCCGTCAAAAAATGGCCGTTCGTGGAACGGCCGGTTGGGTACGTGATGTGATGAAAACGGTGGCAGGGGAGGAAGGACTCGAACCCTCGCATGCTGGAATCAAAATCCAGTGCCTTTACCAACTTGGCGACTCCCCTACGCAGGAGATCTGTTCAGCGTGAAGCCAGACAGACCACCAAAAAAACCTTGTCGCAGGTTGCGCAACCACTGCCTGGGCTGAACGCTTACCGATTCTAATCGGAGCACCAGTCGAGCAATGGATGGACATCCATGTTGCTGCATTCACGAACTGTCCAGTCGCTCGGGGCGGTGGTCAGTTGCATGGCCTGCGGCATTTGTGCAAACACCGCCGTGCCCGATCCGGTCATGCGCCCCTGCAATCCCTGGTCTTGCAACCACTGAATGCAGTGCCCCACATCGGGACACAGCGCCTGCGCCACGGGTTGAAGATCGTTGTGTCCGAGGGCCAGAGTTTTCTGGATATCGACCACCCCAATTGCTTGGGCATCTTCTCGCGAGTCGTTTGCAGCAAAGCCTTGGATTGTAGCAGTTTTTGTGTCCCGTTTGAGTTCTGAAGCGCTGAAGATGCGTTGGGTGGACGCTCCGCCGGGTGGCTTGACCACCACAAACCGGGCTCTGGGCAGTTGCACCGGGGTGATCCGCTCGCCGATCCCTTCGACCCAGGCATGGCGCCCACCGATGAAAAAAGGCACGTCGGCGCCGAGTTTGAGACCGATGGCCGACAGCTGTGATCGCGTCAAGCCCAGCCCCCAGAGGCGGTTGAGTGCGAGCAGGGTGGTGGCCGCGTCCGACGAACCCCCACCCATGCCGGCTTCGGCTGGCAGGTGCTTTTCGAGCGCGATGTGTACGCCGTAGCTGCAGCCGGTGGCAGCCTGCAGTGCCCGGGCGGCGCGGACCGAGAGGTCTTCGGCCGGCAGCGGTCCCGGCGTGAGGTCTTCGCGGCTGATCTGGCCGTCCGCGCGCAGGTCGAAGTGCAAACGGTCGCACCAGTCGATCAGCATGAAGACGGATTGCAGCAGGTGGTAGCCGTCGTCGCGCCTCCCGGTGATGTGCAGGAACAGGTTGAGCTTGGCGGGCGCCGGCACGTCGAGCAGGCGACGCAAGCTGATGGCCCCCGTCATGGTTGCACGACGACCCGAAGTTCGGCAGTCGGCACAGGTGAGATGCGCCGAGCCGTGATACGCCCTTCGGGTTGGCGCGTCAGATCGGCCTGCCAGCCCGGCACCTGGCCAGCTTGCCCGCGCAGCCAGCCGAAGAGGGCGGCCACCGGCACGGGCGTGCCGCTGAGTTCGGTGGTGAGTTCGTCCAGACTGCCCCGGCGCGTGACCTGCCCACCCTGGCGCATTTCGGCGCTGCCGGGCAGCCACACCACCGTGGCAATCGATGTGCCCAAGGGAGAGGTGAGCTGCAACTCACCGGCGTCCGGTGAGCCGCGCAACTCGAAGCCTGCCGAAAACGACTGAGGCGGATCGCTCTGCACAGTCATGGCCAGGCGGCCGCTCCAGAGTTCTTCACCGGGCTGCATGGCGCGTTGTGGCGTGGCGCAGGCCGTCAACAAGGCCACGGTGGCCAACAGCACGATCCACCTCATGGCTTGACGCGCAGGCGCTTGAGCGTTCCTTGCAGGGTCTCGTTGTCCGCGGACAGCAGCAAGCCTTCTCGCCATATCTTGAGGGCCTGATCTCGTTGCCCTTGAGACCACAGCACTTCACCGAGGTGCGCGGCAATTTCCGGATCGGGCCGCTTGCCGTAGGCCGCCTGGAGGATTTCAAGCGCGCGACCTGTGTTGCCCAAGCGGAATTCGACCCAGCCCAGGCTGTCCTGGATGTACGCATCGCCGGGCGCGAGCTCCACGGCCTTCTCGATCAGCTTCTTGGCTTCGGGCAGACGCACATTGCGTTCGGCGAGTGAATAACCCAAGGCGTTGTACGCGTGGTGAAAATCGGGTTTGGCCACGATCAGTGCGCGCAACAGCACTTCCATGTCGGCGGGCTTGCCCGCCTTTTCAGCCATCATCGCCTGGTCGTACCGCAAATCGGCTTCGTCGGGGAAGCGCGCCACGGCCTCGCCGTACACCTCGTAAGCTTCCTTCCAAGCTTTGAAGTCGCGCAACAGCTGAGCTTCGGCCACCAGCTTCAGGCGGGCGTCTTCGGGGCGGCGTTCGGGTTGGCTGCGCAACAAGGCGCGGGCTTGCGGCATCTGGCCTTGCCGGGCCAGCAGCGAGGCACGCCGCATCTGCGCCGCCATGATGTCGTCGGCGTTTTCAATGCGGTCCAGCCAAGCATTGGCGGCCGCGTAGTCCTGACGTTTTTCGGCGATCTGCGCCATCATCAAATAAGCCTGCGTGAGGCCGCGGGCCGAGCGCTCATCGCCCGCTTGCCGGGCCAGCGCCATGTACTTTTCAAGCGACGCGGTGGCTGCCGGCAGAGCGTTTTCCTGCAATTGCAAGGAACCGAGCAAGAGCCAGGGCTCGGCCTGATCGGTTTGGCGCGCGGTGAGCTTTTCGAGCTGCGCGCGCGCTTCAACGTTGCGCTGCGTGTCGATCAGGATGCGCGCATAGGCCAGCGCAACAGCCGTGTCGGCCGCTGTGTTGATGCTGCTGGCTTCAAGCTGCTGCCGCACGATGGGCTCGGCCTGTGGCTCCCCGCGCTCCATGAGTTCCAGCGCCAGCAAGGCAGGGAAGGCAGACGCGGGTTCAGCTGTGTGACCCAGGCGTGCCGAGACCAGCGCTTCGGGCAACTGGTCTTGCGCCAGGTACATGCGGCCGATCGAAGTGAAGGCCGTCGCTGCGTGAGCGGGTTGTTTGAGATAAGGGCCCAGGGCTTCGCGAACCACGGCAGCCGCCTGGCTCTTGTCGGGCACGCGCGAATACGTCTGGGGAATTGCGTTGATGGTGTCGTTTCGTTCGGTGGCCGTGGCCTCGCTCAGGATGGCCTGCAGCACCGGCCCGGTTTCGCCGACCCGGTTGAGCGCCAACAAGATCTGCAGCTCGAACCGACGGGCTTCTGCGCTGCCCGGCAATTCTTGTATCCAGGCGCGTGCGGCCGCCAGCGCAGCGTCACCCGATCTGGCTTGAAGCGCCACTTCAACGGCGCGGCGGTAGAGCAAAGGGTCGCGCTGTTTGCGCGCCGCATCGAGGATGAACGAATAGCCTGTGCCGGGTTCGCCCGCGCGCACATTGAGTTCACCGAGCAGCAGTTGGTAGAAGAGGGGCGCGTTCAGCGCCGAATTGACCATGTCGCTGGCGCCTGGGGCCGCCGCAGTGGCTGGTGTGGGCGGGGGCGGTGTGGTTTGGGCCGAAACACCCCAGACACAGCTGGCTGCGACGATGGCCAGGGCAGTCTGCCGCATCAGTCCCGCAGGATTCGCCAGACGGAAAGTGGGCGAGCAAGCACGCTGGGTGGACGAGCCTTCGACGCGGTGCAAGGTATTCATCGGGTCATGATAATGGAAGGTTTTCGGAGCGCAGGAGTCTGATCTGAAGACCGCACAAGCGTTCCGGATGCTTGAAAGAAAACACCGCTCCATGCCTGAACTCCCCGAAGTTGAAGTGACCCGGCGCAGCTTTGCCGACCGCATTGCCGGGGCTTCGATCCTGCGTCTGCAGATGGGCAAACCGCTGCGCTGGCCGCTGGGTTGCGAAGAGACCTCTTTGCAGGGCCGCTCGGTGGTGTCCGTAACCCGGCGAGGAAAATACCTGCTGATCAATCTCGATCGGGGCGTTCTTTTGGTGCACCTGGGCATGTCGGGCAGTCTGCAGTTTGACCAGACCTTGCCACCGCGCGGTGTTCACGATCACTTCGAGCTGTTGACCAGCCGAGGCACCTTGCGATTGCACGATCCCCGGCGGTTCGGGGCGGTAGTCCACGCCGATGATTTGGGCAGTGCCACGGCGGCCAAGCTGTTGGGTGGGCTGGGCGTGGAGCCGCTGGAGGCCGGGTTCGATCCGCTGGCGTTTCACCGCGCATTGCAGTTGCGCCGCTCGGCGATCAAACAGGTGTTGTTGTCTGGTGACATCGTGGTGGGCGTGGGCAACATCTATGCGTCGGAGGCCTTGTTCATGGCCGGCATACGGCCCACTTTGCGCGCGGATCGCCTGAGCAAACCGCGCGCAGCGCGCCTGCACTGCGCCATCGTTCAGGTGCTCACCCGCGCGGTGGCGCTGGGTGGCAGCACCTTGCGAGACTTCTCCAGCGCCGAGGGCCAGTCGGGTTACTTTCAGCTCGACGCGTTTGTGTACGGGCGGGAAGGGCAGCCCTGCAGGGTCTGCGGTACGCCCATCAAAGCCATTCGCCAGGGCCAGCGATCGACGTTTTTTTGCCCCATCTGCCAGAAGAGTTGATCATTCGATCCACCCGGCTGTCGGGCATGCGGGCCGCCCAGGTTTGTGAGGGGGGCCGATGCTATATTGGCCGGTGGTTACAACATCAGATCTATGAGTTTCAATCAGGAATTTGATCAACACGGCGTGTGGCGCAAGCAGTTTGCCTTGCGCCTGCGTCTGCTTGCCGAGTGGTTGACCGACCACGACCTGATGGAGCCCGGCATTCGTGAGCGCCTCGATGGCCTGCACGCCCAGGTCAAGAACGACAAGATCATGGTGGCCTTCGTGGCCGAGTTCTCGCGCGGCAAATCGGAGCTGATCAACGCGGTGTTTTTTGCCGGCTATGGTCGCCGCATCATGCCGGCGAGCGCCGGGCGCACCACCATGTGCCCCACCGAGCTGGGTTACGACGCGGAAGTACCGCCCTGCCTGAGGTTGTTGCCCATCGAGACGCGCCTGCAACCCCTGTCGCTGCTGGACTGGCGCAACGCCCCCGACAAGTGGGAGCGCGTGGATCTGGACGTGAACGACCCCAAGCAGTTGGCGCGTGCCATTCAAAAAGTGGCCGAGGTTCGCCGGGTGACGTTGGACGAAGCGCGGGGTCTGGGTTTCTGGAGCGATGAATCGCCGGAAGACAACCCACTCACCGGCGCCGATGGCACGGTGGAGGTGCCCAAGTGGCGCCATGCCCTGATCAACATGGCCCACCCGTTGCTCAAGCAAGGCTTGGTGATTCTGGACACGCCTGGTTTGAACGCGATTGGTGCCGAACCCGAGCTGACCGTGAGTCTGTTGCCGCAGGCGCAGGCGGTGGTGTTCATTCTGGCGGCCGACACCGGCGTGACCAAGTCCGACCTGACCATCTGGCGCCAGCACCTCTCCGTGCTGGGCGAAGGCAAAGAGTCGCGCTTGGTCGTGCTGAACAAGATCGACACCATGTGGGATGCACTCAGCTCGCCCGAGCAGGTGCAATTGCAGATCGCATCGCAGCGCACCGACTCGGCCGAAATTCTGGGCCTTTCGCCGCGCCAGGTGCTGGCCGTGTCGGCCCAGAAAGGTCTGCTGGCCAAGGTCAACCGCGACAAAAAACTGCTCGCAGCCAGCAACCTGATGGAGCTGGAAACGGCCCTGGGTGTGGACCTGCTGGGTCAGCGTCGCAAGATCCTGAGCGCGGCAGTGGCCACCGGCATCCAGTCGTTGCGGGTGGAGACCACGCGCATGGTGCACACGCGCTCGCGCGATTTGGTCGAGCAGATCCAGGAGCTGGAAGGCCTGCGCGGCAAGAATGCTGGTGTGATCAAACAGATGCGCTTGCGCATCGAGCAGGAGCAGGCCGACTTTGATGCCAGCGGCGCCAAGATCCAGGCGGTGCGTTCGGTGCATCTGCGTTTGCTCAAAGACCTGTTTGCCATGCTGAGCTCCACGCACCTCAAGGCCGAAGTGTCGGTGTTGTCCAAGGCGCTTCGGCAGCCGGGCATCAAGCTGGGTGTGCGCCGGGCATACGACCACACCTTTGACCGGCTGCGCGCCGACATGCGCAAGGCCGACGGCATGGCGGGCGACATCCAGTCCATGCTGGAAGGCAGCTTCAAGAGCCTGAACGCCGAGTACGGCTTCTCGCTGCAGGCGCCCACGCCGCCGCAACTGGCCCAGTACGCGAAAGACCTCGACCTGATAGAGAAAAGCCACCTGCAGTACCTGAGCCTGGGCAATGCGCTCAAACTGGCGAATCCCGAATTTGCCGAACGCCTCGCGCGTGCGCTCATGAGCCGCCTGCGGGTGGTGTACGACACCGCGGTCAACGAGGTGGAGCTGTGGAACAAGTCCGCGGCTGCGCAGCTTGATGCCCAACTGCGCGAGCGCCGCCGCAACTTCACCCGGCGCATCGAAGCGGTCTCGCGCATCCAGCAGGCCGCGGGCGGTCTTGACGAGCGCATCCGCGAACTGCAGACCCACCAGGCCAAGCTCAACCTGCTCGACGCCAAATTGTCCGAGCTGACCGACCACCTGCTGGCAGCGCCCGACGAAGAACCCGCCGAAGCCCTGGCGGCATGAAAGGGGCCGGCGGCCCGCGCGCCGATCTCCCCACCGACTTTGCCCCCCTGCTGATCGACTGGCAACGCCGCGCCGGGCGCAGCGGCATGCCCTGGCAGGGCAGTCGCGATCCCTACCGCGTGTGGCTGTCCGAAGTCATGCTGCAGCAGACCCAGGTGAGTACCGTGCTGGGTTACTACGCACGGTTCCTGGATCGATTCCCCGATGTGGGCGCCCTGGCCGCCGCTGAAGCTGACGAGGTCATGGCCTTGTGGAGCGGCCTGGGTTACTACAGCCGGGCGCGCAACCTGCATCGCTGCGCGCAGGCGGTTGTCGAGCAGCACGGTGGCGCGTTTCCTTCGACGGCCGCAGATCTCGAAACCTTGCCCGGCATCGGAGCATCCACCGCAGCTGCCATTGCGTCGTTCTGTTTTGGCGAGCGTGTATCCATCGTGGATGGCAATGTGCGAAGGGTGCTCACGCGCTTGCTCGCGTTCGAGGGCGATCTGGCCCAGACGAAATCCCAGCGTGAGTTGTGGGCGTTGGCTCAGGCGCTGTTGCCGATCAATCCTTCTGCCGACGACATGACGGCCTACACACAAGGGCTCATGGACCTGGGGGCGACGGTGTGCACGCGCAGTCGCCCGGCCTGTGGGCAGTGCCCCATGCAGGGCATTTGCTGTGGGCACCAGGCGGGCGAGCCGCAGCGGTTTCCGGTGAAGACCCGCACATTGAAGCGCCGTCATGAAAGCTGGTGGTTGCTGCTGGTGAGACTTGCCGATGGACCGGAGCGTTTCTGGTTGCAGCGCCGACCCCCCAGCGGCATTTGGGCCGGGCTGTATTGCCCGCCGGTGTTTGAGAGCGAGCAGGCTGCTCACGCTGGGTTGCCCTCTGCCTGGGTGAATCGGTTGATCGTTTTGGACGCGGTGTCTCACAGCCTCACCCACCGGGAGTTGCGGCTGCATCCCTTGCTGTTGGAACTGACGTCGGAGCCGTTGCACGGCGAATTGCCAGAAGGGCAATGGGTGGACGCCGAACGGCTGGGCCAGCATGGCCTGCCCGCGCCGGTGAAGCTGCTGCTGCGCGCTGCATGGGCGCCCGACCTGTTTGCGCGAACCTAAACGCCGGGCACGATCGGCGTGGGCCAGCTGTCGGCTTCTCGGTGTCTCACACGCGTGGACCAGTCCATGCCGAACGCACGCGCGAGTTGCTCCACCAGGTAAACCGAGCGGTGTTGCCCGCCGGTACAGCCGATGGCCACCGTCACATAGCTGCGGTGATCGCGCAGCATCTGGGGCAGCCAGTGCGCCAGGAAATCGGTGATCTGTTGCTCCATTTGCCGCACCTCGGGCTGTGCCTCCAGGTAGGCCGCCACGGGTGAGTCGCGTCCGGTCAGGGGCTTGAGGTGGGGCTCGTAGTGCGGGTTGGCGAGCATGCGCACATCAAACACAAAGTCGGCGTCCATGGGAATGCCGCGCTTGAACGCGAACGACTCGAACACCAGCGTGAGCGGTGCCTGCGTGGCACCCAGCAGGTCCTTGATCTGGCTGCGCAGGTGTGTGGGCCGGATCAGGCTGGTGTCGAGCACCAGCGCCTGGTCGCGCAGCTCGGCCAGCAGTTCGCGCTCCTGCTCGATGGCGTCAGTGAGTGCTCGGTGCTGGTCGTTGAACTGCTTGAGCGAGAGCGGATGCAGCCGTCGCGTTTCAGAGAAACGTCTCACGAGCGTGTCGGTGGTTGCGTCGAGAAACACCGTGGTCAGGTTCACCGGCCGCTGTGTATGGTGTTGCAACTGCGCCAGCCGCTTGGGCAAACCCGGCAACGAGCCCGCGCTGCGCACGTCCATGGCAATCGCCACCTTGCTGGCCTTGTGGCTCTGCTCCAGTTCGATGAAGGCTTCGAGCAGCTCGGGCGGCAGGTTGTCCACGCAGTAGAAGCCCACGTCTTCCAGCGCGGTGAGCGCAACCGACTTGCCCGAGCCGGACATGCCGGTGATCAGCACCAGGTGGATCGGGGCTTCGTTCGTTGCAGGCATGTCGGTTGGAGCGCTCACGCCGACAGGAGTTCGCGCGCATGGGCCAGCGAGATCTCCGATTTCTCGCTGCCACCCAGCATGCGTGCAAGCTCGACCACACGCGCCTCAATCCCGATGTGCTCGACCGTGCTCAGTGTTTGTTTGCCCACCAGTTGCTTGCTCACCAACAGATGGTGGTCGGCGCAGGCGGCCACCTGAGGCAGATGCGTCACGGCCAGCACCTGGCGGTCGCGACCGAGCTGGCGCAGCAACTGGCCCACGGTGTGCGCCACAGCGCCGCCGATGCCGGAGTCCACCTCGTCAAAGATGAGCGTGGGCGCCTGCCCCAGCCGGCTGGTGACCACCGAGATGGCCAGTGCGATGCGCGAGAGCTCACCACCAGAAGCCACCTTGCCCACCGGCTTGGGCGTGGTGCCGGCATGACCCGCCACGCGAAACTCCACCTGTTCCCAGCCGTGCGCCTGGGGTTCTTCAAGGCGCAGCAAGGCCACTTCAAACACGCCGCCCTGCATGCCCAGGGTCTGCATGCTCTGCGTGACCGCCTTCGACAATTTGGGTGCGGCCTTCTGGCGTTCTTTGGTGATGCTCAGCAGTTCGGCGTTGAAGGCTTTCCAGGCTGATCGCTCGGTCTGTTGCAGCGCGTCCAGGTCCAGCGCCTGGTCGATGGTGGCGAGTTCACGCTTCCACTGCGCCAGCACCTCGGCCAGTTCCTCTGGACTGCGGCGGTAGCGCCGGGCCAACGACACCCACTGCGCCAGGCGCTGGTCCAGCGCGTCCAGGCTGGCCGGGTCCTGGTCGGTGTGGCGCGCGTACTGGTGCAGGTTGTGCACGGTGTCCTGCACTTGTGCCAGCGCGGCTTCAAGCGCGGCAATGCCGTCAGCAAACCGGGGTTCGATGTGGGCTTGCGCCTGCAGCGCCGTGAGTGCGCGGTGGATCAGCGCCGCCGCATTCGATTCTTCATCGTCCAGCGCGGTCACAGCGGCTTGTGCGGCGTCCAGCAGGCCCTGCGCGTTGGCCAGGCGGCTGTGCTGGGTGTTCAGCTCTTCCCACTCACCGGGCAGCGGAGCGAGCTTGTCGAGCTCGGTGATCTGCCAGGACAGGCGTTCGCTTTCCTGTCGCAGCGTGTTCTGTTTTTCGGTCGCGTTGTCCAGCGCCTTGCGCTCGTGGCGCCAGTGGGCCCAGGCGAGCGTGGCGGCCTTGGTGTTGATGCCGGCGTAGGCATCCAGCAGATCGCGCACAGCCTCTGCGCGGGTGAGACTTTGCCAGGCGTGCTGGCCGTGGATGTCGACCAGGCCATCGGCCAGGGCTTTGAGCTGCGCCATGGTGGCGGCGCTGCCGTTGATCCAGGCGCGGCTGCGGCCCTCGGTGTCCACCGTGCGGCGCAGCAGCAGACTGTCCTCGACCGGGAAACCTTGTTCCTCCAGCCAAGGCGTCACGGAGGCGGATGCGTCGAACTCCGCAGCGATCTCGCAGCGCGCGGCGCCTTCGCGCACCACGCCACTCTCGGCGCGCGCGCCCAGCGCCAGTTGCAGCGCATCGATGAGGATGGATTTGCCCGCGCCGGTTTCGCCAGTGAGCACACCGAAGCCTTGGTCCAGTTCCAGGTCTAGGGACTGCACGATGACGAAGTCGCGCAGGGCGATGCGGCGGAGGCTCATGTCGGGGTGTGTGGCGGTGGAAACAGACGCGATTCTGCCGGGTCCTCAGACCCCTTCGTTCCAGTGCAGTTTTTTGCGCAGAGTGTCGAAGTAACTCCAGCCCACCGGGTGTAGCAGGCGCAAGGCATGTTCGGAGCGGCGCACCACGATGCGGTCGCCGTGCAGCAGGCTGGTGAAGGACTGCATGTCGAAATTGGCGCTGGCCTCCTTGCCGGAAACGATCTCCACCGCAATCTCGCTGTGTCCAGGGAGCACCACCGGCCGGTTTGACAAGGTGTGCGGCGCGATCGGCACCATCAACCAGCCGCCGATGGCCGGGTGCAGCAGTGGCCCGCCGGCCGACAGGGCGTAGGCTGTTGAGCCGGTGGGCGAGGCAATGATCAAACCGTCGGCGCGCTGGTTGGCCACGAAGTGCCCGTCCACCTCCACCCGAAGTTCGATCATGCTGGCCGCACCGCCGCGGTTGACCACCACGTCGTTGAGCGCGGTGGCCTCGAACACGCAACGGCCGTCGCGCCACACCCCCGCAGCCATGAGCGAGCGCGGGTCGTCTTCAAAGGCGCCGCGCAGGATGGGGCGCAGCTTGGCGCGGAAGTCTTCAAAAGGGATGTCGGTGATGAAGCCCAGACGTCCCTGGTTGATGCCCACCAACGGCACACCGTAACGCGCCAGCTGGCGACCGATGCCCAACATGGTGCCGTCGCCGCCCACCACCAGGGCCAGATCGCAGTGTTGACCCATCTCGGGCACCGAGAGCGCCGGGTACTGCGTCAGGCCGGTGTTGAACGCCGTCTCCTGTTCGATCGACACGTCGCAACCTTCGTCGTGCAGAAAGTGGGCGATCTCGTCGACCGCGTTGCGCGATCCGGGGGCGTGGTATTTGCCGACGATGACCACGTGCGCGAAGCGCAAGGGACGGTCCGTTCGGGAAGGGGTGGACCGTGTGTCGGAGGGCATGCTCATCCGCAAATTACAACATAGCCCGTCTGTGGTGGATTGCCCGAAAACCCTCGCTCGCAAACGGTGTCGGGCTTCGGTCTCTCCGTAAAATGAAACGATGTTGGATGACCGCGCGAAGCTGCTGCTCAAAACCCTCGTCGAGCGATACATCGCCGACGGTCAGCCCGTGGGCTCGCGCACCCTCGCACGTGCGGCCGGCATGGAGCTTTCGCCAGCCACCATTCGCAACGTGATGAGCGATCTGGAAGAACTCGGCCTGATCGCCAGCCCGCACACCTCGGCCGGGCGCATCCCCACCGCGCGTGGGTACCGACTGTTTGTCGACACCATGCTCACCGTACGCCGCGAAGGCCTGTCGCCCGTGAGCGAGATGACGGCACCCGGTATCGAGGCCGGTCAGCCCCACCGCGTCATCAGCCACGCGGCCAACATGCTGTCCAGCCTGTCGCAGTTCGTGGGGGTCATCACGTCGCCGCGCCGCGCCTCCGTGTTCCGCCACATCGAATTCCTGAGCCTGTCGGACCGCCGCGTGCTGGTGATCATCGTCTCGCCCGAAGGCGAGGTGCAGAACCGCATCATCCACACGCAGGCGACGTTCACGCAGTCGCAGTTGCTCGAAGCCGCCAACTTCCTCAACAGCCACTACTCAGGCCTGACCATGGAAGCTGTGCGCGAACGGCTGAAGCACGAAGTGGACGCCTTGCGCGGCGAAATCGCCGACCTCATGAAAGCCGCAGTGGACATCGGCGCCGAGGGCGACGCAGCGCAGGACGAGGTGGTGGTGTCCGGCGAGCGAAACCTGTTGTCGGTGACCGAGTTTTCCAGCGACATGGGCAACCTGCGCCGCATGTTCGACCTGTTCGAGCAAAAGACCCAGCTCATTCGCCTGCTCGATGTGTCGGCCCAGGCCGACGGCGTGCGCATCTACATCGGTGGTGAAAGCCAGGTCGTGCCCTATGAAGACCTGTCGGTCGTGACGGCGCCCTACGAGGTCGATGGCCAGATCGTCGGCACGCTGGGCGTCATCGGCCCCCAGCGCATGCCTTACGAGCGCATGATCCAGATCGTGGACGTGACCGCCAAGCTGGTGGGCAACGCGCTGAGCCAGAACAAGTAACGAGCGAGACGGCTCGGGGCGACCCCTACAATCCCTCTGCAAAGGGCCGTTAGCTCAGTTGGTTAGAGCAGAGGACTCATAATCCTTTGGTCGTTGGTTCAAGTCCAACACGGCCTACCAAAAAATGCTGCTATAATTCGAGGCTTCGCGGCTGTAGCTCAGTTGGATAGAGTACTTGGCTACGAACCAAGGGGTCGTGGGTTCAATTCCTGCCAGCCGCACCAAACAAAAAACCCTGTAGCCAAAAGCTGCAGGGTTTTTTCATTTCTGCCGCTGAACAACGCCAACCAGCGGCGAAAGGCCACCATGAGCAAGGCATTCACCAAAGAGTCCGATCAGGACGAGGACGACGAGCTCCCGTCACCGCCGCCGGTGCAAGGCGGCAAGAACTACATCACCCGCGCCGGCTACGACCGGCTCCGCGCCGAGCTGTTCACGCTGATCGACGATGAGCGGCCCAAGATGGTGGAAATCGTGCACTGGGCCGCCAGCAACGGCGACCGATCGGAAAACGGCGACTACCTCTACGGCAAAAAGCGCCTGCGCGAGATCGACCGGCGCATCCGCTTTCTCACACGCCGATTGGAAATTGCCGAGGTGGTTGATGCATCGCAGCACCATGGCGGCGATCAGGTGTTCTTCGGGGCAACCCTGACATACGCTGACGACAGCGGCGCCGAGACCACCGTCACCATCCTCGGTGTAGACGAGGCCGACAGCGCACAGGGCCAGATCAGCTGGGTATCGCCGGTGGCGCGCGCGCTGCTCAAAGCCAAGGTGGGCGATGTGGTTCGTCTGGTCGTGCCCGGCGGCACGCAGGAGCTGGAAGTGCTGTCGGTGAGCTACCCGGCCCCCACCACCAGCGCCTGATCAGGGCTTGAAGCGCTGGGCCTTGATGACCGAGGTCGTGCGTTTGAGACTGCGCAATACATCGGCAAGGTGCTGACGGTCGCGCACCGAGACCGAGAAGCGGATGTCGGTGGCGGTCTGGGCCGGCTCGTCGCCCATGTCCACATGCGTGATGTCGGCTTCGGCCGATGCGATGCTGGAAGCAACACGCGCCAGCACGCCCTTGCCGTTCGTCACCGTCACCACCACCGTGGTCTCGAACGAGCGCACCGGTTCGTCGGCCCACTCGACTTCCAGGAAGCGTTCGCTGTCTCGCAGCAGCAGGCGTTTGCCGGTCGGGCACTCCTCGGCGTGCACCACCAAGCCTTCACCGCGGCCCAGATAGCCCACGATGCGGTCACCCGGGATGGGCTTGCAACACGGCGCGTATTGCACCGACAGGCCTTCGCTGCCGTCGAGCGTGACCACACCTTGCGACGCCGATTCGTCGCGACCACTGGCGTAGCGCTCGGTGCTGATGAGCAGCGCGTCGGGTTTGAGCCCCATTTCGGACAGCAATACCGCGAGCTTTTTGCCCACCATGCTGGCGATGCGTTTGCCCATGCCGATGTCGGACAACAACTCGTCGCGCGTTTTGTTGCCGGTGAATCGCAGCAGCTTTTCCCAGGTGCTCTGGTACTCGCCGTCTTCAGCCGGCAAGGCCGCCAGGCCTTCTGATCGCAACGCTTGGCTGAGCATGCGCTCGCCCAGCTCGTGAGACTTTTCCTGCGCCACGGTCTTGAGGTGGTGGCGGATCTTGGAGCGCGCGCGGCCGGTTTTCACGAACGACAGCCAAGCCGGGTTGGGTTCGGCGTTCTCGGCGGTGATGATTTCCACCACGTCGCCGTTGGCCAGTTCCGTGCGCAGCGGGCGCTGCTCGCCGTTGATGCGGGCCGACACCGTGTGGTTGCCCACGTCGCTGTGGATGGCGTAGGCGAAGTCCATCACGGTGGCACCGCGCGGCAGCGCCATGATCTTGCTCTTGGGCGTGAACACATAGACCTCGTCCGGGAACAGGTCGATCTTCACGCTTTCAATGAATTCCAGCGAGTTGCCGGCGCGTTGCTGCATTTCCAGCACGCCCTTGACCCACTGGCGGGCGCGGGCATGGGT
>JBKBWW010000090.1:0-15335 GCA_046314475.1 Hydrogenophaga sp. | reverse complement strand
AGCGAGGTGCAAGCCAGCAATCCCCCACACCCCAGCCCCTAAACTCAAAGCATGCCCTGGCACGCCCAACTCGACCTCCACTACCGCCGCGACGAACAACGCACCGTGCTGCAGCACCGCCACACGGGCCCGCTGCGCATCTTCAAGAGCCTCTACCCCGAGGGCGACGGCATCTGCCACAACGTCATCATCCATCCGCCCGGCGGGCTCGTGGGTGGCGACGTGCTGGAGGTCAACGTGCACGCAGGAGCCCACTCACACGGCCTGCTCGCCACGCCCGGCGCCACACGCTTCTACCGCTCCGACGGCCCCGCCACCGAACAACGCGTCGCGCTCACGCTCGACGAAGGCGCGCGGCTCGAATGGCTGCCGCTGGAGGCCATCGCTTACCCCGGCTGCCTCGCCCTCAACCACCTCACCGCCACCCTGGCCGAGAGCGCCGAGATGATCGGCTGGGACGTGTGTGCGCTCGGCCTGCCCAACGCCAACCAGGCGTTCGACCGCGGCAGCCTTACGCAGCACCTGGAGATCCCCGGCCTGTGGCTGGAGCGATCGCGCATCGATGCGGCCGACACGCGCCTGCTCGAATCGCCACTGGGCCTGGGCGGCCACAAATGCATGGGCACGCTCTGGCTGGCCTGCGGCATCCCCATCACCCGCGAACGCCGTGAACACCTGCTGGAGGCCGTGCGCGCCGTGCTGGGTTCTGAACATGGTGTGCAGGTGGGCGCCACCTGCCCCAACCCCCGCATGCTCGTGGTGCGCGCGGTGGCGCCCATGGTGGAGCCCCTCATGGCGCTGTTCCAGCAGGTGTGGGCCACGCTGCGCACCGAAGCCTGGGGCCTGAGCAACACGCCGCCGCGCATCTGGAAGGTCTGACGGGCACCGAAATGGGTTGAAAAGCCCCCGCTGATCGGCGCACCACCTGGCAGGCACCGTGCGCAGAATGGGAAAGCCATTGACGGGCGAGCCAGTCGCGCGCCCCGAACCCCCATGCCCGTTGCCGCCAACCACCTGCAAGACGCCCACGCACTCGTGATCGAGGGCAACCTGCAGTCGCGCTCGATCATCGTGTCGCAGCTGCGCGAACTCGGTGTGGGCACGGTGTCTCAGTGCACGCGGCTGGTGGAGGCCCGGCGCAAGCTGGAGGTGAACCGGTACGACGTGGTGATCTGCGAGCAGCATTTCGACCGCGACTCCATGTCGGGGCAGGATCTGCTGGACGACCTGCGGCGCAACCAGCTGCTGCCGTTCTACACGGTGTTCATCATGATCACCGCCGAGGCCTCGTACGCCAAGGTGGCCGAGGCGGCCGAGTCCGCGCTCGACGCCTACCTGCTCAAACCCCACACCGGCGCGCGCTTGTTCGAACGCATCGTGATGGCTCGTGAGCGCAAGAAGTCGCTGGAAGCCATCTTCTCCGCCATCGACGCCGAGCAGTTCGACCAGGCCGCCATGCTGTGCCTGGAACGGTTCGAGACCCGCGGCACCCACTGGTTGTATGCCGCGCGCATCGGCGCCGAGCTCTTGCTGCGCAACGGTGAAATTGGTGACGCACAAAAACTCTACGAGGCCGTGATCGCCGCCAAAACCCTGCCCTGGGCCCGCCTGGGCGTGGCGCGAGCGCAGCTCGAAGGCGGCCAGCCCGCCAAGGCCGTGACCACGCTGGAGAGCCTGATCCAGGACGACAACACCTACGCCGATGCCTACGACGTGATGGGCCGCGCGCAGTTCGAGCTGGGCAATTTCGACAGCGCGCTGACCACCTACCGGATGGCCACGCAGCTCACGCCGTCCTCCATCAGCCGACTGCTCAAACACGGCATGCTGGCCTACTACACCGGCGAAAAAAGCGAGGGCGTGGAACTGCTGGACCGCGCAACACGCCTGGGGCTCGATTCCAAGATGTTCGATGCCCAGGCCCTGCTGCTGCTGGCCTTTGCGCGGCTGGACAACAACGACCTGCGCGGCCTGGCCCGCACCGTGGACCAGCTCACGCGCCTGCGCGACCGCAGCCACACGCCCGCCCGGCCCCACCGCCTGCTCGGCATGGCCGAGAGCCTGCTGGCGCTGCAACAGCAAAACACCGCACGCGCGCTCGACGACGTGCGCCGCCTGGCCAACGACGCGCTGAGCCCCGACTTCGACTTCGAGTCCGCCTGCAACCTGCTCGCGCTCATGAGCCGGCTGCAGATGCGCTCGATCTCGCTCAACGAGTCCGAGAGCGCGGTGGACACGCTGGCCCTGCGCTTTTGCACCAGCAAGGCCATGAGCGAGCTGATGGCCTGCGCCGCCTCCGGCGTGCAAGGCTTTGCCGACAGGGTGCGCAGCGCGCACAGCCAGATTTTGAAGATGACCGAACAGGCCATGACGCTGAGCATCAAGGGAGATCCCCAAGGCACGGTGATCAAGCTGCTGGACGACGGTGAGCGCACGCTCAACGCCAAACTGATCGAGTCGGCCCACCAGGTGCTGCAGCGCTACAACGTGCGCATTGCCGAGTTCACCGCACTCAACGAACGCACGGAAGCGCTGCGCGAGCGCTACCGCACCAGCGCGCAGCATTCGCGCCTGGGCGAACACACGGGTGCGGCGGCCACGCCGGGCGGCGTGTCCTTGCCCGCCGGCTACAAGCCCCCGAACCCCGACGGCCTGCTCACCAGCACCAACTGATCAGCGCTCGGCAAACAGCGCGATCACCTGTTCACGAAACCAGCGGTTGTCCGGGTCGCCTTCAAAGCGGTGGCTCCAGTGCAGCGACACGGTGAAACCCCGGTCTACAAAGGGGGGCTGCACCACCACACAGCCCCCCGTCTCCACAAACCCTTGCGCGATGTTGCCCGGCATCACCACACACAAATCGGTGGCTTGCACGATGGAGGGCAGCACCATGAAGTGTTCGGTGGTCAGGCGCAGGCGCTCCTGCAGGCCGGTCTGCGCCAGGATGCGCAAGGTGTCGCTGTGCGTGCGCACCGCGACAAAGTCGAGCTGGTGCAAGGCCTTGAGCAGGGCCGGGCCGCGCAGGCGCGCGAGCGGCGCGTGCATGGGGTGGCCGCTGCGCATGAGCACCACGTAGCGGTCCTGCAGCAGCTCGGTGCGCTGGGTGTCTTTCACCTGCGGCAAAAAGCCGAACGCAAAGTCGATCACGCCGCTGTCCAGCGCGTCGGTGAGGCCCCCGTGCGGCACCGGCCGCGTGGCCACGCGCACACCCGGGGCCTCGTGCTGCAGGCGGGCCATGAGTTCGGGCAAAAAGCGGCTCTCGCCGATATCGCTCATGTGCAGGCGAAACAGGCGGCGCGAGCTGCCGGGGTCGAAGCCGCTCGATTCGCTCAGCGCACTCGCGAGCGTGGCCAGCGCGCCCTGCACCGCTTCGGCCAGCGCCACCGCCTTGGGCGTGGGTTTCACGCCGCCCGGCGCGCGCACAAACAGCGGGTCTTTCACCAGCAAACGCAGGCGCGTGAGACCGTGGCTCACCGCCGGCTGGGTCAGGCCCAGGTGTTCGGCGGCCCGGCTCACGCTGCCGGCGCGGTACACCTCGTTGAAGAGGCGCAGCAGGTTCAGGTCGAGGTCTTTGATATGCATGGCGTTCATGTCGCTTAGTGGTTTCATTGTATTGATCGATGAACACCCCATGCCGATACTCATGGGTTCGGTCGCACTCCCCAAACGACACCCACGACAGCGACCCGCTGGAGACAAGCACCTTGGAAGTTTCATTCACCCAGGAAATCGAGTCCCTGCGGCTCGGCGACGGCCAGACCTTTCACGGCGAGGGCATCCTCGCCATCACCAAGGCCCTGCTGCAATCGGGCGTGGCCTATGTGGGCGGCTACCAGGGCGCACCGGTGTCGCACCTGCTCGACGTGATGGTGCAGGCCAAGCCCTACATGGACGAACTCGGCGTGCACGTGGAGGCGTGTTCGAACGAAGCCTCCGCCGCGGCCATGCTGGGCGCGTCCATCCATTACCCGCTGCGCGGCGCCGTCACCTGGAAATCCATCGTCGGCACCAACGTGGCGGCCGATGCGCTCTCCAACCTCGCTTCACCCGGTGTCACCGGCGGCGTGCTGGTGGTCGTGGGCGAGGACTACGGCGAAGGCGCCAGCGTGATCCAGGAGCGCACGCACGCCTACGCGCTCAAGTCCAGCATGGTGCTGCTCGATCCGAGGCCCGACCTGGGGCGCATGGTGCACATGGTCGAGCAGGGCTTCCGGCTTTCCGAAGCGTCGAACATGCCCGCGCTGATGGAGCTGCGCATCCGCGCCTGCCACGTGCGCGGCAGCTTCACCACCAAGGACAACGTCAAGCCCGTCCTCTCGCGGCACAACCTCATCGACGAACCCGCCAGCTTCGACTACAACCGCCTGGCCCACCCACCGGTGACCTTCCGCCACGAGAAGCTCAAGGGCGACGAGCGCATTCCGGCGGCGCGGCGCTACATCGTGGAGAACGACCTCAACGAGTTTTTTGACGGTGAACACCAGGACCTCGGCCTCATCGTGCAAGGCGGTCTGTACAACACGCTGATCCGCGCACTCCAGCAGTTCGGCCTGGCCGATGCGTTTGGCGAGACCCGCATTCCCATGCTGGTGCTCAACGTGACCTGCCCGCTGGTGCCCGAGCAGCTCACCAACTTCTGCCTGGGCAAACGCGCGGTGCTGCTGCTCGAAGAAGGCCAGCCCGAGTACATCGAACAGGAGCTCGCCACGCTGCTGCGCCGGCTCGATATCCAGACCCCGCTGCACGGCAAGGACATGCTGCCCAATGCGGGCGAGTACACCGCCGAGGTGATGGCCAACGGCCTGGCCAAGTTCGTCGGCCGCTACCTGCAAGACCCGGCCACGCAGGCCGTGACCGAGACAGCCCGCGCCTGGCTGCAAAGCAACCAGACACGCCGTGCCGCGTCGGTGGCGCAGCTCTCGGCCCCGCTGCCGGCGCGCCCACCGGGCATGTGCATCGGCTGCCCGGAACGCCCGGTGTTCTCGGCGCTCAAGCTGGCGCAGCAAGACACCGGGCCGGTGCACATCGCCGGTGACATCGGTTGCCACGCGCTGGCCACCTTCGAGCCGTTTTCGTTCGGTCACTCCATCCTCGGCTACGGCATGAGCCTGGCCAGCCGCGCGGGCGTGTCGCCGGTGATGAAGCGGCGCGTGCTCTCGGTCATGGGTGATGGCGGCTTCTGGCACAACGGTCTGCTCACCGGCGTGCAGAGCGCGCTCTTCAATGGCGACGACGCGGTGCTGCTGATCTTCAAGAACGGCTACACCTCGGCCACCGGCACGCAGGACATCATCTCCACGCCCGGCGAAGCCGCCAAGGACGCGGCGCACGACAAGGCCCAGAGCCTGGCCCACACCGACCAGACCATCGAGAGCACCTTGAAGGGTCTGGGTGTGAAGTGGATGCGCACCGTGAACACCTACGAGGTGGACACCATGCGCGCCACGCTCACCGAAGCTTTCGGCACCGAGTTTCAAGGCCTGAAGGTGATCGTGGCCGAGGGCGAATGCCAGCTGGAGCGCCAGCGCCGCATCAAGCCCTGGATCGCCAACCTGCTCAAAAGAGGCGAACGCGTGGTGCGCGTGAAGTACGGCGTGGACGAAGACGTGTGCAACGGCGACCACGCCTGCATCCGCCTCTCGGGCTGCCCCACGCTCACGCTGAAGGACAACCCCGACCCGCTCAAGGTCGACCCGGTGGCCACCGTCATCGACGGCTGCGTGGGTTGCGGCCTGTGCGGCGCCAACGCGCACGCGGCCACGCTGTGCCCCTCGTTCTACCGCGCCGAGGTGGTGCAGAACCCCAAGTGGCACGAGCGCCTGATCCATTCGCTGCGCGGCAGCGTTGTCCGTTTCCTCCAGCCCGTGTGACTATGAACCCCCACGCTCATCACTTCGTGTATTCGCTGCCCCCCAAGGGGGCGCGGTCCTCCCTTGGGGCGGCCCGGCGGGAGTCCCCATGACCAACAACCAACAACCCATCTCCCTGCTGCTCTGCGCCCTCGGCGGCGAAGGCGGCGGCATCCTCACCGACTGGCTGGTGGAGGCCGCGCGCCACGCGGGCTACGCGGCACAGGCCACGTCCATCCCCGGTGTGGCGCAGCGCACGGGCGCCACCACCTACTACCTGGAAGTGTTCCCGGTGCCCATGGCCCAACTGGGCGGGCGCAAGCCGGTGTTCGGCCTGAACCCATTGCCCGGCCGTCTCGACGCGCTGGTGTCGTCTGAACTGCTGGAAACCGGCCGCCAGATCACCAACGGCCTGGCCTCGGATTCGCACACGCTGGTCATCACCTCCTCGGCCCGGGCGCTCACCACCGGCGAGAAGATGGTGATGGGCGACGGCCGGCGCGATGCGGCCGAGCTGATCGACCTGGTGAACACCCACAGCCGCGCGCGGCATGTGCTGGACATGGCCGCGCTCACCAAACAGGCCGGCACGGTGGTGAGCGCGGTGATGCTGGGCGCCATTGCCGGCAGCGGCCTGCTGCCATTTGCGCGGCAAGACTATGAAGCCGTCATCGGCAGCGGCGGCGCCAGCGCCAGCGCCAGCGCCAAGGCGAGCCTGCGCGGCTTCGCGCTCGCGTTCGACGCGGTGCAGGCCCAGCGCGCGCAAGCCGCGTATGTGGAGCAGGTTCTCGCGCCCGAGCCTGCACCGGCCGCACCCAGCTTGCCCACTGCCCTGGCGCGCGAATTCCCGCCCGAAGTGCACCCGCTCATGGCGCTGGGTCATGCCCGGGTGTGCGAATACCAGAACGCCGCTTACGGCACGCACTACGCAGCGCGGCTGCGCCGCGTGCTCGAAGCCGAGAAGCGCACCGACCCCGACGGCAGCCACGGCTGGGGCACCACAGTGGAGATGGCGCGCTGGGTGGCGCTGTGGATGGCGTTCGACGACATCGTGCTGGTGGCCGACCTCAAAAGCCGCGCCAGCCGCCAGGCCCGCGTGCGCAGCGAGGCCAAAGCCGGCAACGACGACCTGCTGCGGGTGTACGACCACTTCAAACCCGGCGCCCCCGAGTTCGCCGCCATGCTCCCCGCCGGCCTGGCGCAGCGCGTGCTGGCCTGGGACCGCAAGCGCGTGGCCGCCGGCAAGGCGCCCTGGGCGCTGCCGCTGAAGATCGGCACGCACTCGGTGCTGGGCATGCTGGCCTTGCGCGGCCTGGCCGCCACCAAGCGCCTGCGCCCCATGGGCAGCCGCTTCCAGACCGAGCAAGCCCTCATCGACCGCTGGCTCGCCGCGGTGGTACAGCTCACCTCCATCCACTGGCAGCTGGGCCACGAGGTAGCGCTGTGCGGCCGGCTCATCAAGGGCTACGGCAGCACCAACGAGCGCGGCAAGGACAACCTGCTGCACATCATCGACCACCTCGCCCTGCCTGCACTGAACGACCCGACCAGCGCTGTGCAACGCTGCCGCGCCGTGGCCGCTGCGCGCACGGCAGCCCTGAGCGACGAAGCCGGCAAGGCACTCGACCTGGCCCTGCAACAACACGGCGCACCCGCACGCCCGGTGAAGGCGCAGCCGATCCGGTGGCAGCACAACCCCCGATTGAAAGTGAAGGCGGTTGCGCCACACTGATCGCTTCCGTTCACCGTTGACAGACCCATACCTACAAGGAGACAGACATGACCCGAAACACCCCCACCCACCCTTCCCGCCGCTGGCACCTGGCCGGCGCTGCCGCCCTGGGCCTCATGGCCCTGGCCGCCGTGCCCGCCGCGCTGGCGCAGGCCTGGCCCGAGAAGCCGGTGAAGGTGGTGGTGGGTTTCCCGCCCGGGGGCGCCGCCGACCAGATCGCGCGGCTCGTGTCCACCCCGCTGGCCGCCGCCCTCGGGCAGCCCGTGGTGGTGGAGAACCGCGCGGGCGCCAACGGCAACATCGCCGGCGACCTGGTGGCCAAATCCCCGGCCGATGGCTACACGCTGCTCATGGGCTCGGGCGGCATGGTGTCGGTGAACCCGCACCTCTATGCGCGCATGCCGTTTGACCCGGCGAAAGACCTGGTGCCCGTGGCCTCGGCCGCGCGCGTGCTGGTGTACCTGATGGGCAAGCCCACGCTGGCAGCCAACAACGTGCAGGACCTCATCAAACTCATCAAGGCCAACCCCGGCCGCCTCGTGTATGGCTCGGCCGGCAACGGCAGCTCGCCGCACCTGGCCGGCGAAATGTTCAAGAGCCAGGCCGGCCTGTTTGCGGTGCACGTGCCCTACCGCGGCGCCGCCCCCGCGCTCACCGACCTCATGGGGAACCAGATCGACTACTACTTCGACCCGGGCATCGGCCTCTCGCACGCCAAAGCCGGCCGCACCAAGCTGCTGGCCGTGGGCAGCCTGAAGCGCTCGCCCCTGGTCCCCGACGTGCCCACGCTGGACGAAGCCGGCCTGAAGGGCTTTGACGCGGACTCGGTGTTCGGCTTCTACGCCCCCGCCGGCACGCCGCAGGCCGTGATCACCAAGCTCAACGCCGAGATCAACAAGATCCTGGCCACGACCGCTGTGAGAGACCGCATCACCGCGCTGGGTGGGGAAGCGCTGGCGCTCACGCCAGCCGAGTTCGGCAAGCGCGGCGCGGACGATTCGCAGCGGTTCGGCGCGATCATCAGGGAGCGCAAGATCACGGCGGAGTGAGGGAGCACCGGGGAAATGGCTCCCCGTAAACTCCTCCCATGACACTCAAAATCACCGTGTATTCCAAGTCCGCCTGCCCACAATGCGAGTCGGCCAAGATGCTGCTCAAGTCCCGGTCGCTCGAGTTTGAAGAGATCAAGATCGATGACGAGACCGAGCGTCTCGCGTTCTATGAGCGCTGCGGCCCTTCGGTGCGGCAGATGCCGCAGATCTTCATCAACGACCAGCGCGTGGGTGGTCTGTCGGGCTTGCAGGCAGCGCTGGTCCAGCTGGGCAAGTGAGCGGGCGGGGGCTGCGCGCGGCGGCTGACGACACAGCCACGGCTCCCAACGACGTCATGGGTTGGTGAGCCGATTCACACGGCAGACGTGGCTGGGCACGATGGGGTTTTCATCCCACTGCTCCCCACGCCATGCAAGCCCCCTACACCCCCACACCACTGCGGTTCAACGCCGCACAGCGAAAGCCCAGACACGCATCGCTGCTGCGCACCGACATCCGCACCGCCGTCCTGCAGGAACTCACGCTGCTGCAAGCCAAGGGCCTGCTGGTCCAGGCGCTTGAGGAATTGCAGCGCATCGATGTCGATGTCGATGAGGCTGACCTTCAGCAGGTCGAGCACTTCCACCACGCGTTCGTGCAGATCCTGCAAACCGCCCAGGTGCTGCACACCACCGTCGCCGAGCCTGTGCTGGAGCACATGGCGCACGCGCTGCGGCTGCACCACACCCACCACGACCGCGTGGCCCATGCCCTGGTGTCGGCCTGGACCTGTGTGCCACCGCAAGACCCGGCGCGGCTGGTGCTGGGCCTGCTCGACGGTCTGTTGGCAGACGCAGCACCGCTGCCCTTCTGGGTGTCGCACGCACTGCAACTGATGCCTGTGGCCGACGGCGCTGACGTGACAGGCGACGGGCCAAGGCGGGCGCGCGATCTGTTGCAGCACAGGCTGGACGAGCTGAAGCCCGCACGCCTGGCGAAGGCGCTGCGGCGCCAGGAAGCCGAGCCGGATCTGGTGGGCATGCAGCAGATCGTGAGCGACATCGGCTTGCTCGCGCTGCCCTGGTCGCCTACAGCGGACATCGCGCAGCGGGTGGAGACACCGCCGGACGACGATGAAACCCTGGTCTGGTTTTCGCACCAGCACCCGGCCCTGGTGTGCGTGGGCAACCAGCTGTGCGACGACCACTGGCTGGTCTCGCCGCTGGGCCACCACACGCTGGAGCGCCTGCTGCATCTCTGCGCCCGCCTGGAGCCCGCGCCCGCGCGCCGGCTGCGACACCAGTTGCTCTACCAGTTCACCCATGCCGCGCGGCTCGCCCTGGTGGAGCCGGCCCGGCGCCACGCCTGCCTGGCCTTGCCGATGCTGCAGCGCATCGTGCTGGCCATCGAAGCCACACAGGGTGCTGCAGACCCCGGCGAGGCCGACCCCTGGGTCGACGTGTTGCACTGGCTGGCACCCCACCGCAGCGGGCACCGCGCCCACCCGTCGTGCACCTCGGCCCGCGCCGCCGTGGTGGACATCCTGCTGCTGGCCAGCCACGAACACCACCCGCTGCTGTCCTTGCGAACGATGCACGACGCCTGCATCGACACCCCGCTGTGGCTGCCCTGCCTGGTGCGCCACAGCATGGCGCAGCCAATGGGCTTGACACGCCTGGTCCACCACCTCGGCCGTGCACACGCCACGCGCGCGATCCACCACCAGCTGGCAAACGAAGTGATGCGCCAAAGCCCACCCGAACACCTGCCGCCGTTCGGTCTGGAACTGGCGTTGACGGTCTTCCACGAACCGCTCGCGCCACGCGGGCTGAGCCGCGACCGGCTGCATGCCCTGGCGCGTGCGCAAGCGCGGTTCAGCTCCGGGTGGGTGAGCTTCTGCCTGCTGCAGCGTTTCATGGAACTCACCGACCGCTTCGGCTGCTTGGGTCTGGATCGCCACGATGCCGACTGGTTGCACGCGTTTGCGCTCGAACACTGCCAGCACCAGGCGCCGCACTTCGCGCCCAAGCCCATGATCGAGGCGCTGGAAGGTCTGTACGACGTGCTGGTGGGCCTGGGGCTCGACGCCGACCAGGTGTCGGACACCTGCACGCTGCTGCTCGGGCACGCACCACCCGCCTGAGCCCGGTGCCGCGTTCGAAACCCGGCGATCGGCTCAGATGGCCACGAGCTGGCGCACGCCCTTGGCCTGCATCTCGCTGCCGGGGCCACTGGCAATCACTTCGCCGCGCTCCATGACCACATAACGGTCGGCCAGGGCTTCGGCGAAGTCGTAGTACTGCTCCACCAGCACGATGGCCATGTTGCCGCGGTCGGCCAGCATGCGGATCACGCGGCCGATGTCCTTGATGATGTTGGGCTGGATGCCTTCGGTGGGTTCGTCCAGTATCAACAACTTCGGCCCGGCGGCCAGCGCACGGGCAATCGCCAGCTGCTGTTGCTGACCGCCCGACAAGTCGCCACCGCGCCGGCCGAGCATCTGCTTGAGCACCGGGAACAACTCGAACAGCTCGGGCGGAATGGGCGTGTTGCCTTTTTTGTAGGCCAGGCCCATGAGCAGGTTTTCCTGCACGGTGAGGCGGCCAAAGATCTCACGCCCCTGCGGCACAAAACCCATGCCCATCCGGGCACGCTCATACGGCGTGGCGCCGGCAATGGGCACGCCATCCAGCGTGATGCTGCCGCTCTTGATGGGCACGAGACCCATGAGCGACTTGAGCAGCGTGGTCTTGCCGACGCCGTTGCGGCCCAGCACCACGGTCACCTGGCCAAGTTCGGCTTGCAGATTGACGTTGCGCAGGATGTGGCTGCCGCCGTAGTACTGGTTGATGTCTTTGACTTCGAGCATTACAAAACTCCGTTCGGGCTGAGCCTGTCGAAGCCCTCGTTCCACGGTTGCGCAAAGCCCTTCGACAAGCTCAGGGCGAACGGATATCCCATGTCAGCGGCCAAGGTACACCTCGATCACCCGCTCATCCGCCTGCACCTCGTCCAGCGTGCCCTCGGCCAGCACCGCGCCGTCGCACAGCACCGTCACCTTCTCGGAAATCGTGCGGATGAAGCTCATGTCGTGCTCCACCACCATCAGCGAATGTTTGCCCTTGAGCGTGAGGAACAGTTGTGCGGTGCGCTCGGTTTCCTCGTCGGTCATGCCGGCCACGGGTTCGTCGAGCAGCAGCAGTTTCGGGTCCTGCATGAGCAGCATGCCGATCTCCAGCCACTGCTTTTGCCCGTGGCTCAGGTTGCCCGCGAGCCGGGCCGCGCTGTCGGCCAGGTGGATGGTCTGCAGCACCTCGCCGAGGCGGTCCTTCTCCTGCCCGGTGAGGCGGAACACCATGGAGCGGCGCACGCCCTTGTCGGTGGCCAGCGCCAGTTCGAGGTTTTCAAACACTGTGAGGTGTTCGAACACGGTGGGCTTCTGGAACTTGCGGCCGATGCCCATGGCCGCGATCTCGGCCTCGCGGTAGCGCAGCAGGTCGATGGTGCTGCCGAAGAACACGCTGCCCGAGTCGGGCTTGGTCTTGCCGGTGATGATGTCCATCATCGTGGTCTTGCCCGCGCCGTTGGGGCCGATGATGCAGCGCAGCTCGCCGGGTGCGATGTCGAGGCTCAGGTTGTTGATGGCCTTGAAGCCGTCGAAGCTGACGTTCACCCCGTCGAGGTACAGGATGCGGCCGTGGGTGGTGTCCACCTGACCCGGCACCACGAGCCTTGAGAAACCCGCCGCGCGCCCACCCGATTCGGTGTTGCCGCTCGCGCCGGCCGTTGCAATTTTCTCCAGGCGCCGCGCGCCCTCTTCCATCAGGTCGGGCGTCATGCCTGGCCTCCTTTGTGTCCACGCAGTTTTTTCACCAGGCCCACCACACCTTGCGGCATGAAGAGCGTGACCACGATGAACAGCACGCCCAGGAAATACAGCCAGTACTCGGGAAAGCTCACGGTGAGCCAGCTCTTGGCGCCATTGACGATGAAGGCGCCGACGATGGGGCCGATCAGCGTGGCGCGTCCACCCACGGCGGCCCAGATCGCGATCTCGATGCTGTTGGCCGTGCTCATCTCGCCGGGGTTGATGATGCCGACCTGCGGCACATAGAGTGCACCGGCAATGCCGCACATCACCGCCGAGATCGTCCAGATGGTGAGCTTGTAGGGCAGCGGGTTGTAGCCGCAAAACATGACGCGGCTTTCGGCGTCGCGCACGGCTTGCAGCACCCGGCCGAACTTGCTGTTGACCAGCCAGCGCGCCCACAAGAAAAAGCCCAGCAGCGTGAGGCCGGTGATGATGAACAGCGTCATGCGCATGCTGGGCGTGGCCAGCGGAATGCCCAGGATCCGCTTGAAATCGGTGAAGCCGTTGTTGCCACCGAAGCCGGTCTCGTTGCGAAAGAACAGCAGCAGCGCGGCAAAGGTGAGCGCCTGCGTGATGATGGAGAAGTACACGCCTTTGATGCGCGAGCGGAAGGCGAAGTAGCCGAACACAAAGGCCACCAGGCCAGGCACCAGCACGATGAGCAGCAGCGTGGCAATGAAGCTGTCACTCAGCGCCCAGTGCCAGGGCAGTTCCTTCCAGTCGAGGAACACCATGAAGTCGGGCAGCTCGCTCTTGTAGTTGCCGTCCAGCCCGATCTGGCGCATGAGGTACATGCCCATCACGTAACCGCCCAGCGCGAAGAACAGGCCGTGGCCCAGGCTCAGGATGCCGGTGTAGCCCCAGATCAAGTCCATGGCCAGCGCGCAGATGGCGTAGCACATGATCTTGCCGAGCAGACCGACCATGTAGTCGCTCAGGTGGAAGACGCTGCCCTCGGGCACAAACAGGTTGAGCATCGGCGCCACGGCGCAGACCACCAAGAGGGCGACGACGAAGGCGCTCCAGCCGGTGCGGGTGAGCAACGGGCCAGGCTGGGGCAGCGGCACGGCCACGGGAATGTTGGGGGTCGTGCTCATGCTTCGGCGCTCCGGCCCTTCATGGCAAAGATGCCCTGGGGTCTCTTTTGAATGAAGACGATGATGAAGACCAGCACCGCGATCTTGGCCAGCACGGCGCCGGCCCAGCCTTCAATGAACTTGTTGAGCATGCCCAACCCCAGCGCGGCGTACACCGTGCCGGCGATCTGGCCCACGCCACCGAGCACCACCACCATGAACGAGTCCACGATGTAGCTCTGCCCGAGGTCGGGGCCCACGTTGCCGATCTGGCTGAGCGCGCATCCGGCCAGGCCCGCAATGCCCGAGCCGAGTGCGAACGCGTAGGTGTCGATGCGCGCGGTGTTCACGCCCATGCACGAAGCGATGGGCCGGTTTTGTGTGACGCCGCGCACGAAGAGGCCGAGGCGCGTCTTTGTGATCATGAGCGTCACACCCACCAGCACCGCCACCGCGAAGCCGATGATGATGATGCGGTTCCACGGCAGGTTGAGGTTGCCCAGAAAGGTGACGCCGCCGCTCATCCAGCTCGGGTTTTCCACGCCCACGTTTTGCGCGCCGAAGAGGCTGCGCACGGCCTGCATGAGCACGAGGCTGATGCCCCAGGTGGCGAGCAGGGTTTCGAGCGGGCGACCGTAGAGGAAACGGATCACCGTGCGCTCCATGGCCGCGCCCACCAGGGCAGACGCGGTGAAGGCGATCGGCAGGGCGGCGAGCAGGTACCAGTCGAAATACTCGGGCAGCGACTGGCGAAAGAACACCTGCACCAGCCACGTGGCGTAGGCGCCGATCATGATGAGCTCGCCATGGGCCATGTTGATCACGCCCATGAGCCCGTAGGTGATGGCCAGGCCCAGGGCGGCCAGCAGCAGGATGGAGCCCAGGCTGATGCCGGTGAAGGCCTGCGCCAGCGTGTTGCCCAGGGCCAGCATGCGGTCGATGCCCTTGAGCGAATCGGCCAGCGCGGCCTTCACACCGGCGTCGGTTTCTTTCTCCATCTGTTGCAGCAGCAGCGGCCGCACGATGGGCTGTTTGGCTTCGCCCAGCTTCTGCGCGGCGGCCAGTCGTTGTGCCGGGTCTTCACTGGCGAGCAGCACCGCGGCCTGCGCGAGCTCCAGGCTCTGGCGGGCTTGTGCGTCCAAATCACCCGCGAGTGCCTTGTCGATCAGCGCGAGCTGACTGATGTCGGGTTCTTCAAAGGCGCTGCGCTGCAGGGTGCGGGCAGCTTCGCGCTGGCGCTCGGGCGGTGCGCCCACCAGCTCCATGCCGGCCAGCGCGCTCTCCATGGCGCTGCGCAGGCGGTTGTTGATCATCACGTCGCCCGCGTCGTCGGGCAGCGGCAGCTTCTCGCCGGTCACGGCGTCCACGGCAGCGTCGTCCACCACGATGAACACCCGCTCGCCCTGCAAGCGCACGGCCTCGGCAGCCATGGCCTTGATGAGGGCCGAAGCCTTCTCGTCGGGCTCGGCGGCGAGCTTGTTCAGGGTGTCGATGCGCACATCGGTGTCGCCGTCCACCAGGGCCAGGGCGTCGGCGGGTGTGAGGGCATGGGCCGATGCGCCGGCGGCCAGGCACAGCGCCAGCAGCAGTCGCACAAGGCCATGAAACAGGGTGGGACGCATGGGGTCCGTCTTTCAATTCAAAAATTCAAAGCGCCCCGGCAGGCACACGCCGGCCGGGGCAGCAAGACCAGGCAAGGTGGCCTCCCCATGGAGGACACCCCGCGCTTCATCACTTCTTCATTTCGGGCACATTTTTCTTGCCCTTGTTCTCGGC
>JBKBWW010000089.1:0-15486 GCA_046314475.1 Hydrogenophaga sp. | reverse complement strand
CTCGGGGTCGTAGCGGTAGATCTTGAAGGTGCGTTTTGCCATGTGGGTGCTCCGGTGCGTGGGTGCTTAGAAGGTACGGACTTTTGGCGGGACGGACTCGACCGTCAGCGGCTTCAAGTTCACGGCCTTGTAGGTCAGGCTGTTGTCGGCGCTGTGCCAGAGCGTGTGCTTCATCCACTCGGCGTCGTTGCGGCCCAGCGGGAACTGCGCGTCATCGGCGGGGCGCTCGTAGTCGTTGACCGTGTGCGCGCCGCGGCATTCGTGGCGGGCCGCGGCCGAGGTCATGGTGGCCTGGGCGCACTCGATCAGGTTTTCCACTTCCAGCGCTTCGATGCGCGCGGTGTTGAACACCTTGGACTTGTCTTTCAGCGCGATGTTGTTCACACGGGCGCGCATGGCGTTGACCTTGGCAACACCTTCGTCCATGCTGGCCTGGGTGCGGAACACGCCAGCGTGCTGCTGCATCGCGGCGCGCAGGTCGTTGGCCACGTCTTGCGCGTACTCGCCGCCAGTGGTGCTGTCCAGCCGGGCCAGCCGCGCCAGGGTCTTGTCGGCTGCATCGGCCGGCAAGGGCTTGTGCACCTTGTTCTTGTCGTTGAACTGCACGATGTGGTTGCCGGCCGCGCGGCCGAAGACCAGCAGGTCCAGCAGCGAGTTGGTGCCCAGGCGGTTGGCGCCGTGCACGCTCACGCAGGAACATTCGCCCACGGCATACAGGCCGTTGACGACGGCTTGGTTGCCCTGGCCGTCGGGTACGACGACCTGGCCGTTGATGTTGGTCGGAATCCCACCCATCTGGTAGTGGATGGTGGGCACCACGGGGATTGGCTCGCGCGTGATGTCCACGTTGGCGAAGTTCACGCCGATCTCGTACACCGACGGCAGGCGCTTGTGGATGGTTTCCGCACCCAGGTGGTCGAGCTTCAAGAGCACGTAGTCCTTGTTCGGACCACAGCCGCGGCCTTCCTTGATCTCCTGGTCCATGCAGCGCGAAACGAAGTCGCGTGGCGCCAGATCCTTCAAGGTGGGCGCGTAGCGCTCCATAAAACGCTCGCCTTCGCTGTTGAGCAGAATCGCGCCTTCGCCACGGCAGCCTTCGGTCAGCAGCACGCCGGCACCGGCCACGCCGGTGGGGTGGAACTGCCAGAACTCCATGTCTTCCAGCGGAATGCCGGCGCGTGCCGCCATGCCCAAGCCGTCACCGGTGTTGATGAAGGCGTTGGTGGAAGCTGCGAAAATGCGGCCCGCGCCGCCGGTGGCCAGCAGCGTGGTCTTGGCTTCCAGCACGTAGGTTTCGCCAGTTTCCATTTCCAGCGCGGTCACACCGAGCACATCGCCGCTGGCGTCGCGGATCAAATCGAGCGCCATCCATTCAACGAAGAAGGTGGTGCGGGCTTGCACGTTTTGCTGATACAGCGTGTGCAGCATGGCGTGGCCGGTGCGGTCGGCCGCGGCGCAGGCGCGTTGCACCGGTTTTTCGCCGTAGTTGGCCGTGTGGCCACCGAACGGGCGCTGGTAGATGGTGCCGTCGGGGTTGCGGTCGAACGGCATGCCGAAATGCTCCAGTTCGTACACGACCTTGGGCGCTTCGCGGCACATGAACTCGATCGCATCCTGGTCGCCGAGCCAGTCGGAGCCCTTGATGGTGTCGTAGAAGTGATAGTGCCAGTTGTCCTCGTTCATGTTGCCGAGCGATGCGCCGATGCCGCCTTGCGCGGCCACGGTATGCGAGCGGGTAGGGAACACTTTGGACAGCACGGCCACCTTGAGACCGGCGCGCGCCAGCTGCAAGGACGCGCGCATGCCGGAGCCGCCGGCGCCGACGATGACAACGTCGAACTGACGCTTGGGAAGATTTGCGGTTGCGGTCATTGTTTCAGAGCCTCCAGAGAACTTGAACGGCCCAGCCCAGACAGGACAGGAGCCAAACCATGGTGAACACGTGCAGCACCAGGCGGATGCCCGCGGGCTTGACGTAGTCCATCCAGATGTCGCGCATGCCGACCCACACGTGGTAAGTCAGGGCGAGGAAGACGGCGAAGGTGAGTGCCTTCATCCACTGGGCGGAGAAGATGCCTGCCCAGCTGTCATAGCCGATGGGGCCTTTGGAGAACAGCACCTGCACCAAAAGGATCAGGGTGAACAGCGCCATGATGGCAGCGGTGATGCGCTGGGCTAGCCAGTCGCGCAGGCCATAGTGGGCGCCGGTGACGACGCGTTTGGAACCGTAGTTGACAGACATCTTGTGGGGTCCTTGGGTGGGTTCGCGGGATCAGTAGATGCCGAAGAGCTTGGCGCCCAGCAGCACGGTGAGGCCGATGCTCAGCGCCAGCGTGAAGATGGCGGAGGACTTGCCGAATTCCTTGCTCACGGCATGGCGCGCATCCATGTAGAGGTGGCGCACGCCAGCGATCAGGTGGTGCAGGTAGGCCCAGATCAGGGCCAGCACCACGAGCTTGAAGAGCCAGCCCGGCACGAAGCCCAGGCCCGCCGAGAAGGCACCGCTGAAGCGCTCGAACGAAATCTCGGAGGACACCGAGGTGTCGAACAGCCAGACGATCAGGGGCAACAGGATGAACATCAGGCCACCGCTGGCGCGGTGCAGGATCGAAACCCAGCCTGCGGGCGGCAGGCGGTAGGTGGTCAGATCCTTGAATGCGTTGATGTTGCGGAACTCGGGCCGCTTCTTGGTCAACTCGGTCATGGTGGGGACTTTCTTGCGCAGAGGGGGTGCGGGGAAGGGATGTCGGTGGTGTAACGCGTTGGTAACCGGAACCACCGAGTGTCAAATTCTATTGCAACGCACCAATCGTGAGACTGACACCGGATGCAGGCGCGGGGCTATCAAGGACATAGCAGCGGCGTCTCAGCTCAGTTCGTTGCGGTAGTGACGGGCGTCGGTGCGGTAGAGGCCGCGCCGCAGTTCCATCGGGGTGTCGTTGTAGGTGAAGGCCAGGCGCTCGACGCTGAGCAGCGGCGAACCCTCGGCCACGCCCAGCAGCGTGGCGGCCTCGCTGTCGGCAGCCACGGCCTTGATCTTCTCGACCGCGCGCACCATGCGCACGCCGAACTGCGCTTCAAACAAGGCATACATCGGCCCCTTGTCGTCCGCCAGCGTTTCCAGGGTCAGCCCCTTGAAGGGCACGCCGGGCAGCCAGAGTTCTTCGAGGATGGCGGGCACCTGGGCAAAGGTGAGCACACGCTTGACCTGCAGCACCGGATCGCCGGTGCGCAAGGCCAACTGGCGCGCCACCTCGGCGGGCGCACGCAGGCGGCGGCATTCGATGATGCGGCGCTCCGCCGTGCCTTGGTCTTCCAGCGAGCCGGTGTCGGGCAGCAGACGCAAAAAGCGGTACTGGATGTGCTGCTCGGAGTGCGTGGCCACAAACGTGCCCTTGCCCTGGCGTCGCACCAGCAGGTTGTCGGTGGCGAGTTCGTCGATGGCCTTGCGCACCGTGCCCTGGCTCACCTTGAAGCGGGCGGCCAGGTCGAATTCGCTCGGGATCATGTCGCCCGGCTTCCACTCGCTGGCCTGCAGGCTGCGCAGGATGAGTGTCTTGATCTGCTGGTAGAGCGGGCTGAAGGCGGGCGCGATGTGCTCGAACGTGCCGGCATCGGCGGTGCGACCGTCGTTCGACGAGGCGTCGGGGGGGCTGAGGGGGGTCGTGGCCATGGTGTTGGGTGCGTCCGCGTGAGGCGCACGAGGCTCGAATCATATCTTATATAAGACATAAGACAAATTGACGTATCAGGGTTTGCGAGGGTACACTCCCGGGCTGACCTGGACCCACCTGCGGCGCGTTTTCTGCCCGCTTCTGTCGCCTTTGTCTCGGGGTGTTCGCTCCCCAACCCCATCCCCTTCCTCTCGTCTCATTCTGGAGTTCTCACCATGCAAAAGAAGCCCGTTCGTGTTGCCGTCACCGGCGCCGCTGGCCAGATCGGTTATGCCCTGCTGTTTCGCATCGCTTCCGGCGAAATGCTCGGCAAAGACCAGCCCGTGATCCTGCAACTGCTGGAAATTCCGGACGAGAAGGCCCAGAAGGCGCTCAAGGGCGTGATGATGGAAATCGACGATTGCGCCTTCCCGCTGCTGGCCGGCATGGAAGCCCACAGCGACCCGATGACCGCGTTCAAGGACACCGACTACGCGCTGCTGGTCGGTTCGCGTCCGCGCGGCCCCGGCATGGAGCGCGCCGAGCTGCTCGCCATCAACGGTGCCATCTTCACCGCCCAGGGCAAGGCCCTCAACGCCGTGGCCTCGCGCAATGTCAAGGTGCTGGTGGTCGGCAATCCTGCCAACACCAACGCCTACATTGCGATGAAGAGCGCGCCTGACCTGAAGCCGGGCAACTTCACCGCCATGCTGCGCCTGGACCACAACCGCGCCGCCTCGCAGATCGCCGCCAAGACAGGCAAGCCCGTGGCCAGCATCAAGAAACTGGCCGTGTGGGGCAACCATTCGCCCACCATGTACGCCGACTACCGCTTCGCCACCATCGACGGCGCTTCGGTCAAGGACATGATCAACGACCAGGTCTGGAACAAGGACGTGTTCCTGCCCACCGTGGGCAAGCGCGGCGCGGCCATCATCGAAGCACGCGGCCTGTCCAGCGCTGCCTCGGCTGCCAATGCCGCCATTGACCACATGCGCGACTGGGCGCTGGGCACCCAAGGCGAGTGGGTCACCATGGGCATTCCTTCGCAAGGCTGGTACGGCATTCCGAAAGACATGATGTTCGGCTTCCCCGTCACCTGCGAAAACGGTGAGTACAAGGTCGTTGAAGGCCTGGAGATCGACGCCTTCTCGCAGGAATGCATCAACAAAACCCTGGCCGAGCTGCAGGGTGAGCAAGACGGTGTGAAGCACCTGCTGTAACCGGCTGGTAACTGCGCAGTGATTCATCCGCGTTCCATTCTTCTGGGTGCTCAGGCTGGCGCGTTCGCGCTGCCGGTCTGCGACCACTACAGCGGGGTGGAGGCGCGGATGAAAAAGAGCCTGCAGTTGCAGGCCGAGATGCTTGAGGAGTTCGGCACCTGCGTGTTTGACGTGACGCTGGACTGCGAAGATGGCGCGCCCGTGGGCGGGGAGGGCGAACACGCCTTGCTCGTCACCGAACTGGCCCTGGCCGCCGCGGCCGGTGCGCGGGTGGCCGTTCGCGTCCACCCGGTGGACCACCCGGCGTTCGACGCCGATGTGGCCACCATCGTCGGCCGCGCGGGCCAGCGCCTCACGCACCTGATGGTGCCCAAGGTCGAGTCGGTGGCCGATGTGCAGCGGGCCGTGTCCGCGCTCGACGCCGCAGGCGCATCCGCACTGCCGCTGCACGTGCTCATCGAGTCGCCCGCAGCGGTTCACCGCGCCTTCGACATCGCCGCCCACCCGCGTGTGCAGAGCCTGAGCTTCGGGCTGATGGACTTCGTCTCGGCGCACGGTGGCGCCATCCCGGCCGACGGCATGAGCGTGGCGGGCCAGTTCCGTCACCCGCTCGTGCTGCGTGCCAAGCTGGCCATTGCGTCGGCCTGCCACGCTCACGGCAAGGTGCCGTCGCACTGCGTGGTCACCGAGTTCAAGGACCTGGCCGCCTTGCAGAACGCCGCGCACACTGCGGCCCGCGAGCTGGGCTACACCCGCATGTGGAGCATTCACCCCGACCAGATCCGCCCCATCCTGGCCGCTTTTGCACCGTCGGAGCGTGAGGTCGACACGGCGGCGGCCCTGATCGAACACGCGATGGCCGCCAACTGGGCGCCGGTGCAGTTTGAAGGTCGTCTGCACGACCGCGCGAGCTACCGCTATTTCTGGCAGGTGCTGGAGCGCGCGCACCACACCGGCCTGCCGTTGCCCGACGCCATGCAATCCCATTTCAACGAGCCTCTCAAAGCGCGGCATTGAGCTTGCTTGCTTTGTCCCTGTCTGTTTTCTGACCCCACGAATACCCTTCCCACTGGAGAACGCAATGTCCAACACCTTCCTCACCGACTACCGCGCCCACACCGCCGAACGCGCGGCCCTGGGCATTCCGCCGCTGCCGCTGGATGCGAAGCAGGTCGCCGACCTGATCGAACTGGTCAAGGCGCCGCCCGCTGGTGAAGACGCGTTTCTGCTGGACCTGCTCACGCACCGCGTGCCACCCGGCGTGGATGACGCCGCCAAGGTGAAGGCCAGTTTTCTGGCCGCCGTGGCGCACGGCGACATCGCCGTGCCCCTGGTCTCCAAGGCCAAGGCCACCGAGCTGCTGGGCACCATGGTGGGCGGCTACAACGTGCACCCGCTGATCGATCTGCTCGACCAGGCCGATGTGGCGGCGGTGGCGGCCGAAGGCCTGAAGAAGACGCTGCTGATGTTCGACTTCTTCAACGACGTGGCCGCCAAGGCCAAGGCCGGCAACGCCAAGGCCAAGGAAGTGATCGAGAGCTGGGCCAACGCCGAGTGGTTCACCACGCGCCCTGAAGTGCCGAAGTCCATCACCGTGACCGTGTTCAAGGTGCCTGGCGAAACCAACACCGACGACCTCTCGCCCGCGCCCGACGCCTGGAGCCGCCCCGACATTCCGTTGCACTACCTGGCCATGCTGAAGAACACGCGCGAAGGCGCGGCCTTCAAGCCCGAAGAAGACGGCAAGCGCGGCCCGATGCAGTTCATTGAAGGCCTGAAGAAAAAGGGCCATCTGGTGGCCTACGTGGGTGACGTGGTGGGCACCGGCTCCAGCCGCAAGTCGGCCACCAACAGCGTGATCTGGGCCACGGGCCAGGACATTCCTTTTGTGCCCAACAAGCGCTTTGGTGGTGTGACGCTGGGTGGCAAGATCGCGCCCATCTTCTTCAACACGCAGGAAGACTCGGGCTCGCTGCCGATCGAAGTGGACGTGTCCAAGCTGGAAATGGGCGACGTCGTCGACGTGATGCCCTACGACGGCAAGATCGTTCGCAACGGCGAGACCGTGGTCGAGTTCAAGCTCAAGAGCGATGTGCTGTTCGACGAAGTGCGCGCCGGCGGCCGCATCAACCTGATCATCGGCCGCTCGCTCACCGCCAAGGCGCGCGAGTTCCTGGGCCTGCCGGCCTCCACGCTGTTCCGCCTGCCGACCACACCCGTGGCGACCAAGGCCGGCTACACGCTGGCGCAAAAGATGGTGGGCCGCGCGGTCGGTCTGCCCGAAGGTTTTGGCGTGCGCCCCGGCACCTACTGCGAGCCGCGCATGACCACCGTGGGCAGCCAGGACACCACCGGCCCCATGACCCGCGACGAGCTGAAAGACCTGGCCTGCCTGGGTTTCAGTGCCGACCTCGTGATGCAGAGCTTCTGCCACACGGCGGCCTACCCCAAGCCGGTGGACGTGAAGACCCACCGCGAGCTGCCGGCCTTCATCAGCAACCGCGGCGGCGTGGCCCTGCGTCCCGGTGACGGTGTGATCCACAGCTGGCTCAACCGCCTGTTGCTGCCCGACACCGTGGGCACCGGGGGCGACTCGCACACCCGTTTCCCCATCGGCATCAGCTTCCCCGCCGGTTCCGGCCTGGTGGCGTTTGGTGCGGCCACCGGCGTGATGCCGCTGGACATGCCCGAGTCGGTGCTGGTGCGTTTCAAGGGCCAGATGCAGCCCGGGATCACGCTGCGCGATCTGGTGCACGCGATCCCGCTGTACGCCATCCGCGCCGGTCTGCTGACCGTGGCCAAGGCCGGCAAGAAGAACGTGTTCTCTGGCCGCATCCTGGAGATCGAAGGTCTGCCGGATCTGAAGGTGGAGCAGGCGTTTGAACTCTCCGACGCTTCGGCCGAACGCTCGGCCGCCGGTTGCACCGTCAAGCTCAACCCCGAGCCGATCAAGGAGTACCTCACCAGCAACGTGGTGCTGATGAAGAACATGATCGCCGACGGTTACGCCGACGCCCGCACGCTGGCGCGCCGCATCGAGAAGGTCGAAGCCTGGCTGGCCAACCCGAGCCTGCTGGAAGCCGACAAGGACGCCGAGTACGCCGCCGTGATCGAGATCGACCTGGCCGACCTCACCGAGCCGGTGCTGTGCTGCCCGAACGATCCGGACGACGCCAAGCTGTTGAGCGAAGTGGCCGGCGCGAAGATCGACGAGGTGTTCATCGGTTCGTGCATGACCAACATCGGTCACTTCCGCGCGGCTTCCAAGTTGCTCGAAGGCAAGCGCGACATCCCGGTCAAGCTGTGGATCGCGCCGCCCACCAAGATGGACGCAGCCGAGCTGACCAAGGAAGGCCACTACGGCGTGTTCGGCACCGCCGGTGCGCGCACCGAAATGCCGGGCTGCTCGCTGTGCATGGGCAACCAGGCGCAGGTGCGCGAAGGCGCCACCGTGGTCTCCACTTCCACGCGCAACTTCCCCAACCGCCTGGGCAAGAACACCAACGTGTACCTGGCCTCGGCCGAGCTGGCGGCGATTGCGTCCAAGCTGGGCCGCATCCCGACGGTGGCCGAGTACCAGGCCGACATGGGCGTGATCAACAAGGACGGCAGCCAGATCTACAAGTACCTGAACTTCGACCAGATTTCGGAGTACGCGGACGCGGCCAAAGGTGTCACCGCCTGAGCCGCCGTCACTCCTTGAAGAAGCGGCCTGCGGGCCGCTTTTTTTTGGCCTGCAGCTGGAACCGCGACTCGCCGCGTTCAGTCGATAGACTCAAAGCCACATGACCCTGCCGCTCTACAGCCTCGTCCTCCTGCCATTCGTGGGCAGCCTCGTTGCCGCCTTGTTGCCCTCGAACGCCCGGAACACCGAGTCCACGCTGGCCGGTGCGATCGCGCTGTTCTGTGCGGTGCAGGCCGCGATGCTGTTTCCCGAGATGGCCGCCGGCGGTGTGGTGCGCGAAGAGGTCGTGTGGTTGCCGTCGCTCGGTTTGAACCTCGTGTTCCGCATGGACGGCTTTGCGTGGATGTTCTCCCTGCTGGTGCTGGGCATTGGCGCGTTGGTGGTGCTGTACGCGCGTTACTACATGTCGCCCACCGATCCGGTGCCGCGCTTCTTCTCGCTGCTGCTGGCCTTCATGGGTTCCATGAGCGGCGTGGTGCTCTCGGGCAACCTGATCCAGCTGGTGCTGTTCTGGGAGCTCACCAGCCTGTTCTCGTTTCTGCTGATCGGTTACTGGCACCACCGCAGCGATGCGCGGCGCGGCGCGCGCATGGCACTCACCGTCACCGGCACCGGCGGCCTGTGCCTGCTGGCCGGCATGCTGGTGCTGGGCCACATCGTGGGCAGCTACGACCTCGACGTGGTGCTGCGCGCGGGCGACGTGATCCGCGCCCACCCGCTGTACAGCACCGCGCTGGTGTTGATCCTGCTCGGCGCTTTGACCAAGAGCGCGCAGTTCCCGTTTCACTTCTGGTTGCCGCACGCCATGGCCGCGCCCACCCCGGTGTCGGCCTATCTGCACTCGGCCACCATGGTCAAGGCCGGGGTGTTTCTGCTGGCGCGCTTGTGGCCGGTGCTGGCCGGCACCGATGAATGGTTCTGGCTTGTGACCGGCTCGGGCCTCGTCACCCTGCTCATCGGGGGCTTTGTGGCCATCTTCCAGAAAGATCTCAAGAGCTTGCTCGCCTACTCGACCATTTCCCACCTGGGCCTCATCACCACGCTGCTGGGTCTGAACAGCCCACTGGCCGCGGTGGCGGCGGTGTTCCACATCATCAACCACGCCACCTTCAAGGCCTCGCTGTTCATGGCGGTGGGCATCATCGACCACGAAACCGGCACGCGCGACATGCGCCGTCTGAGCGGCCTCTGGCGCTACATGCCCATCACCGCCACGCTCACCCTGGTGGCGGGCGCCGCCATGGCCGGTGTGCCGCTGCTCAACGGCTTCATCTCCAAGGAGATGTTCTTCACCGAGGCCGTGTTTGTGAACGCGGCGCCCTGGTTCGACACCTTGTTGCCGATGGCGGCCGTGGTGGCCGGGGCCTTCAGCGTGGCGTATTCGCTGCGCTTCACCGTCAACGTGTTCTTCGGCCCCGACACTTGCCACGCGCTGCCGCGCACGCCCCACGAGCCGCCGCACTGGATGCGGGTGCCGGTCGAGCTGCTGGTGCTGGCCTGCTTGCTGGTGGGCGTGCTGCCGCAGTGGTCCATTCAAGACATCCTGTCCACCGCCGCCACACCGGTGGTGGGTGGGCAACTGCCGGCTTTTGATCTGGCGGTGTGGCACGGTTTCAACTTGCCATTGGTGATGAGCTTTGTTGCGCTGGCTGGTGGCATCGTGCTCTTTGCGCTGCTGCGCCAACCGCTGCAGACCGGTCGCATCCCGCGCACGCCGGTGCTCGGCCGGGTGAGCGGCAAACGGATGTTTGAAGGCCTGCTCGCGTTCATCACCGCCGCCAGCCGACAACTGCAGCGCCGGCTGGGCACGCGGCGGCTGCAGGTCCAGTTGTTGCTGCTGGTGCTGGTCACGGTGCTCGCTGCGTTTGTTGCACTGCGCGGTGCCGGCGCGCCCACCTGGCTCGCGGGCGAGCGCAAGGTGATGCCGTTCTCGCCCATGTTCGCGCTGCTCTGGCTGGTCGGCATCGGCAGCGCCATCGGTGCCACCTGGCAGGCCAAGTACCACCGGCTCACCGCGCTGGCGCTGATGAGCGTGGCGGGGTTGGTCACGGTGGTCACCTTTGCGTGGTTCTCTGCGCCCGACCTGGCCTTGACGCAGCTCTCGGTGGAGGCGGTGACCACGGTGCTGATCCTGCTCGGTCTGCGCTGGCTGCCCAAACGATCCGAAGCGGTGGACCGGCGATTGCCGCTGCGCATCCGCCTGCGCACCAGCGCGCGTCGCGGGCGCGACCTGGCCGTGGCGTTGTTCGCTGGTGGCGGCATGGCCGCGCTGTCGTACGCCGTGATGACGCGCGATTTCCCGCAAAGCATCTCCACCTTTTTTCTGGAGCGCGCCGTGCCCGAAGGCGGTGGCACCAACGTGGTCAACGTGATGCTGGTGGACTTCCGCGGCTTCGACACGCTGGGCGAAATTGCGGTGCTGGGCATCGTGGCGCTCACGGTGTACGCGCTGCTCAGGCGTTTCAGGCCCGCGCCCGAAAGCATGGACCTGCCGCCGCAGCAGCGCGCCCTGCCCACCGACCTGGCGACCGACCTCGTGAACGCGCAGACCGCCACCGACACCGCCCACGGCTACCTGCTGGTGCCTGCGGTGCTGGTGCGCCTGCTGCTGCCGATCGCGGCCGTGATCGGGGTCTACCTCTTCATGCGCGGGCACAACGAACCCGGTGGCGGTTTTGTGGCCGGCCTGGTGCTCTCCACCGCGTTCATCCTGCAGTACATCGTCTCGGGCACGCAGTGGGTCGAGGCCAACATCAACCTGCGCCCCGTGCGCTGGATCGCCATGGGCCTGCTGATGGCGACCTTCACCGGCCTGGGCGCGCTCTTCTTCGGCTACCCCTTTCTCACCACGCACACCGCGCACCTCGATCTGCCGCTGCTCGGCGAGATCCATGTGGCCAGCGCGCTGTTCTACGACATCGGCGTCTTCACCCTGGTGGTGGGCGCCACGCTGCTCATCCTCACGGCGCTGGGCCACCAGTCGGTGCGCGGCCACCGCCGTGTGAGCACCGACGCCCGCGACGCCGGTGGGCAAGACAAGGGAGACCTCTGATGGAAATCGTGCTGGCTTCGGCCATTGGTGTGCTCACCACCTGTGGCGTGTGGCTCATGCTGCGCCCGCGCACCTTCCAGGTGATCATGGGTCTGGCGCTGCTGGGCTACGGTGTGAACCTGTTCATCTTCAGCATGGGCCGCCTCTCGGTGGACAGCGAACCCATCATGGTGGCGGGCTTTCCGCCCACCTTCGAGTTCTACGACGACCCCATGCCGCAAGCCCTGGTGCTCACCGCCATCGTGATCGGCTTTGCCATGACCGCGCTGTTCCTGGTGGTCATGCTGGCGCAGCGGGGCTTTTCCGGCAACGACCATGTGGACGGCCAGGAGGACGCCGAATGAGGGAGCTGGCCCAGGCCCTCATGCCGCACCTGATGGTCGCACCCGTGCTGCTGCCGCTGCTGGCGGCCTGCCTGCTGATGCTGGTGAGCGAACGCCGCCACCGCACCAAGGCCACGCTGGGCCTGCTGGCCACCGCCGCCAACCTGGTGGTGGCCGTGCTGCTGGTGTTCTGGGTCAAGGCCGAAGACGGACCGAGCGCCTTCGGCATCTACCTGCCGTCCAACTGGGACGTGCCCTACGGCATCGCGCTGGTGCTCGACCGGCTCTCGGCCCTGATGCTGGTGATGACCGCGCTGGTGGCCTTGATGGCATTGCTGTTTGCGCTGGCGCGCTGGCACAAGGCGGGCGCGCATTTCCACCCGCTGTTCCAGATCCAGATCATGGGGTTGAACGGCGCCTTCCTCACCGGCGACCTGTTCAACCTCTTCGTGTTTTTCGAGGTCATGCTTGCCGCCTCTTACGGCCTGCTGCTGCACGGCTCCGGGCCGGCGCGCGTGAAGGCCGGCTTGCACTACATCGCCATCAACCTCGCCGCATCGTCGTTGTTCCTGGTGGGCGCGGCGCTCATCTACGGCATCTCCGGCACGCTCAACATGGCCGACCTCGCGGCGCGTTTGCCCGAGGTGGCGGACGCCGACCGCGCCCTGCTGCACGCGGGCTGCGCCATCCTGGGCGTGGCCTTTCTGGCCAAGGCGGCCATGTGGCCGCTGAACTTCTGGCTCGTGCCGGCGTACGCGAGTGCCAGCGCGCCGTCGGCTGCGGTGTTTGCGCTGCTCACCAAGGTGGGTGTGTATGTGCTGCTGCGCTTGTCCACGCTGCTGTTCTCCGACGGCGCGGGCGACTCGGCCGGCTTCGGCAGCGCGTGGCTGTTTTGGGGCGGCCTGGCCACCTTGGTCATGGGCGCCATCGGCATGATGTCTGCGCAGCGCCCGGCGCGCATGGCCGGGTTTGCGGTCGTTGTTTCGTCGGGCACGCTCATGGCGGTGTTCGGGCTGGCGCGGCCCGAGGTCACGGCGGGGGCGCTGTACTACCTGCCCGTGTCCACCTTCGCGGTGGCGGCGTTTTTCCTGCTCACCGAGCTTATGGACCGCTCGCGGCAGTCGGAGGGCATGCGCCAGCAGGCACCCGAAGACGAAGAAGACCACCTGCCGTTTTCCATGGCCGAGCTGGAGCTGGCGCAAGGCGCCAACCTTGACGAGGACGAGGTGCCGCTGGTGGGGCGCGCCATCCCCGCGGCCACCGCGCTGCTGGGCCTGGCCTTCATTGCGTGCACGCTGCTGCTGGCCGGCCTGCCACCGTTCTCCGGCTTCATCGGCAAGTTCGCCATGCTCTCCACGCTGCTGGACGCGCCCGGTGGCACCGTGGCGCCGGTGAGCTGGTTGCTCATGGGCGCCATCATCAGCTCGGGCCTCCTGGCCTTGCTGGCGCTCACACGCACCGGCATGCGTTTCTTCTGGGCGCCGGTGGACCGGCCAGCCCCGGTGCTGCGCGTGGTGGAGTACCTGCCGATCGCCTTGTTGATCGCGCTGTGTGTGCTCTTCACCGTGCGCGCCGAAGCGGTGATGCGCTACACCCGTGCCACGGCCGCCGCACTCTACGAACCCCGCCTCTACATCGACGCCGTGATGAACGCACGCCCTGTGCCCACGCCCACCAACGCCGATCGGCTGGGCGTGCCCGTGCCGGGAGGTGTGAGGTGATGCGCCGCCTGTTCCCCTCGCCCCTGTTGTCGCTGGCGCTGGTGGCCCTGTGGCTGCTGCTGAACAACTCGCTCGGGCTGGGCCAGTGGTTGATGGCGCTGCTGCTGGGCTGGCTGGTGCCCTGGCTCACGCATTCGCTGCGGCCCACGCCCGTGCGCTTCAGCCACCCGCTGGTGGCGCTGCGCCTGCTCTTCCAGGTGGGTTTGGACGTGCTGGTGTGGAACTGGCGCGTGCTGCTGGGCACGCTGGCGCCTGCAGCCAAGGTGCCGCAAGGCGGCTTTGTGGTGGTGCCGCTGGACCTGCGCGACCCCAACGGTCTCGCCGTGCTGGCCGCCATCATGTGCGTCATCCCCGGCACCATCTGGTCCGAGCTCGCACTCGACCGCAGCGCCCTGCTGGTCCACATGTTCGACCTGGACGACGCGCAGGCCGAGATCGACCTGATCAAGCGCCGCTACGAGCGGCCTCTGATGGAGATATTCGAATGACCCCGCTGCTGTTCGGCGCGATCGTGTTTGCACAGGCCTGTTTTGCGCTGGCCATGGGCCTGGCGCTGGTGCGGCTGCTGCGCGGCCCCTCGGCACAAGACCGGGTGCTCGCCATGGACCTGATCTGCACGCTGGCGATGTTGATGATGATGGTGCTGGCCATCCGCTACCGCAGCTCGATGTATTTCGAGGCCGCGCTGCTGATTGCGGTGTTCGGCTTCATCGGCTCGGCCGCCATGGCCAAGTTTTTGTTGCGCGGCGAGGTGATCGAATGAGCGGCAACCTGGCCTGGTGGATCGAGATCCCGGTGGCGCTGCTGCTGGTGCTCAGCGGCCTGTTTGCGCTGGCCGCGGGGGTGGGCGTGGTGCGCTTCAAAACCTTTTTCCAGCGCATGCACCCGCCTGCGCTGGCTTACAGCTTCGCCGCCTGGTGCGTCACGCTGGCCAGCATCGTGTACTTCTCGGCGCAAGACGACAAACTCGCGCTGCGCAGCTGGCTCATCATCATTTTTCTGGCGCTCACCGTGCCGGTGACCACCATCCTGCTGGCGCGCACCGAGCTGTTTCGCCGGCGCACGGCCAGTGGGGGTGGTGGTGATGACATCCCACCGCCGCTGAACCACGAATCCGCCGCGCCGATGCCTGCGGACGAGACCCGCTGATCAAACGCTGGCGGAGGCCAGCAGCCCACGCAGCGCGGTCGCTGTGGCCTCATCCGCTGGAAAAAACGTTTCCATCGCCAGTTCCTGCAGCGTGATGTCCACCGGCGAGCCGAACACGGTGGTGGTGCTCACCAGCTGCAGCACTCCGTGTGGGGTGTGGAACTGGAACGGCATCAGCACACCGGGGTGCTCGCCGGGCAGTTCCACCGCAGCGGCCCCCGACGCATCCGGATAGCTTTTGAGTTCTTCGAGCAGGGCGACCAGCACCGCGTCGCCGGTGGCGCGGATCTGCTGGCGCAGCCGCTCGAACAGGTGCTCGCGCCACTGCCGCAGGTTGGCGATGCGCGGCGCCAGGCCTTGCGGGTGCAGGCTCAGGCGCAACACGTTCACGGGGCCTTGCAGCAACTCGGGCGCAGCACCCGCCACGAGCAGGGGCACCAGGCGGTTGTGCATCACCAGGTTCCAGTGGCGGTCCATGGCCAGCGCGGGCCAGGGCTCGTGGCATTCGAGGATGCGCTGCACCGCCGCGCGCGCCGAGGCCATGCCGGGGTCGTCCAGCGGTCGCGCGCGGTACATGGGTGCAAAGCCCGCAGCCACCAGCCAGGCGTTGCGCTCGCGCAGCGGCACATCGAGCCGCTCCACCAGGCGCAGCACCATTTCGCGGCTCGGGCTGGCGCGGC
>JBKBWW010000088.1:0-15625 GCA_046314475.1 Hydrogenophaga sp. | reverse complement strand
GTGTATGCGCTGTTGTTTCTCATCATCTTCACCGAGACCGGTGTCGTGGTGATGCCCTTCCTGCCGGGCGATTCGCTGCTGTTCGTAGTGGGCACGCTGTGCGGCGCGGGTCTGATGAGCCTGCCGGTGGCCATGGGGCTGCTGGTGGTGGCGGCCATCCTGGGGGACCAGGTGAACTATTCGATCGGCCGTTATTTCGGGCCCAAGGTGTTCCAGTGGGAGAACTCGAAGCTGTTCAACCGCAACGCCTTCAACCAGGCGCATGCGTTTTACGAGCGCTATGGCGGCATCACCATCATCCTGGCGCGCTTCATGCCCTTTGTTCGCACCTTTGCGCCGTTTGTGGCGGGTGTGGCGGAGATGACGCGCACCAAGTTCACGGGCTACAACGTGGTGGGTGCGTTGCTGTGGGTGGTGGGGCTGGTGGGGGCGGGTTATCTCTTTGGCAACCTGCCGTGGGTGCAGGCCAACCTGAGCAAGATCATCTGGGCCATGATTTTCATCCCCGGGTTCATCGCGATCTTCGGGGCCTGGCGGGCTCGGCAGCAGTCTTTGCGGGACGCTGGCTGATCCTTTGGTTTTTGTGGCGTTGTTTGCCTGGACCTCGCGGGCTCGCGGGCGCGGCGTGCGCTGCTCCGCGGCTGTCCCCCGGCGGCTGGTGCCGCCTCCTCCTTTATGCCGCTGCGCAGCGCACACCGCGCCCGCGAGCTGAAGTGATGTTGGCGCGCGCACAGGCCGAGTGCCAACGAGGTCATCGGCGGCCATGGGTACGGCGCAGCGGCATAAAGGAGGAGCCCCGGCGCAGTCGGGGCGGGGGACAGCCGCGGAGCCGTGCCCATGGCTGACGATGACCGGGTCAGCCGGAGAAAAATCCGCCGACCACCGGCACAACACCAATTGATCAGTAGGCTTATCATTTATCTCCACACACCAACGCGTGAGGAGACATGAACGCACCGCAAGCCCTCGTGCGCTGGCACGACCGCGGCACCAGCCGCATTCCCTTCTGGGCCTACACCGACCCCGATCTCTACCAACGCGAACTGGAGCGCCTGTTCTACGGACCCCACTGGTCCTATGTGGGTCTGGCCATCGAGATTCCCAACATCGGCGACTACAAACTCAGCTGGGTCGGTGAGCGACAGGTGATCATGGTGCGCGACCGCGTGGCGCCCAAGGAGCGTGCCACCGACCCCGGCATCCGCGTGGTCGAGAACCGCTGCGCGCACCGCGGCGTGCGCTTCTGCCAGCCGCCCATGGACGGCCAGACCGGCAACGCGCGCAGCTTCGTGTGCCCCTACCACCAGTGGACCTACAAGCTCAACGGCGACCTCGCCGGCCTGCCGTTCAAGGACGGCGTGAAAGACGGGGAGTGTGTCAACGGCGGCATGCCCGCCGACTTTGATCTGAGACAGAACGGCCTGACCAAACTGCGAGTGGCTGTGTTGCATGGCCTGGTGTTCGCCACCTTCAGCGATGAGGCCGAACCCTTCGAGCAGTACATCGGCCCCAACGTGATGCCCTGGCTTGAGCGCATCTTCAAAGGCCGCGAACTCAAGCTGCTGGGCTACAACCGCCAGCGCATTCCGGGCAACTGGAAGCTGATGATGGAGAACATCAAGGACCCGTACCACCCGGGTCTGCTGCACACCTGGTTCGTCACCTTCGGCCTGTGGCGCGCCGACCAGAAAAGCCGCATGGTGATGGACGAACACGGCCGGCATGCGGTGATGATTTCGCGCCGAAATCCGAATGCCCCTTCGGTAGCGGACGGTGGCGCCAACAAGAGCGTGACCGAAGGCGTGACCAGCTTCAAGGCCGACATGGCGCTGCACGACACACGCCTGCTCGACGTGGTGCCCGAGGCCTGGTGGACGGTGGACGATCCATCGAACCCGGGAACGACCATCACACCCACGGTGACCATGATCACGCTGTTTCCGAGCCTCATCATCCAGCAGCAGGTCAATTCACTGAGCACGCGCCACATCGTGCCGCGCGGCGCGGGCGAGTTCGATTTTGTGTGGACCCACTTCGGCTTTGCCGATGACACCGAGGAGATGACTCAGCGCCGCCTGCGCCAGGCCAACCTGTTTGGCCCGGCCGGCTTCGTGAGCGCCGACGACGGCGAGGTGATCGAGTTCAGCCAGGACGGCTTTGCACAGTGGGGCGAGGGCGGCACCACGCTGGTGGAGCTGGGCGGCCGAAGCGACGACGTGGGCAACGCGCCCACCGAGCACATGGTCACCGAAACGCTGATCCGGTCGATGTACGCCTACTGGCGCAAGGCCATGGGGGAATGACATGCAAGTGATCGACCAGGACCTGCAAAGCCTGCTGCTGCACCACGCGGTGGACCGTTTCAACGCGGCCTACGCCGCCACGCTGGACGACCGCCGCTTCAACGAATGGCCCGAGTGCTTCGTGGAAGACGCCCGCTACAAGGTGCAGGCCCGCGAAAACTTCGACCGGGGCCTGCCGCTGGCCCTGCTCGCGCTGGAAAGCCAGGGCATGCTGCGCGACCGCATCTACGGCACCAGCCAGACCATCTACCACGGGCCGTACTACACCCGCCACGTGGTGAGCCCGGCGCGCATCACGCAAGCAGGGGAGGGCACGGCGGGCGACCCGATCAGGGCGGAAGCCAACTATGCGGTGTTCCGCACCAAGCCGGGCAGCGTGAGCGAGGTCTACCAGGTGGGCCGCTACATCGATGCGTTCGTGAACACCGACAACGGTCTCAAGCTGCAGAGCCGCACCTGCGTGTACGACAGCGAGATGGTGTTGAACTCGCTGATCTACCCGGTGTAGACCTCTGTTCGGTTCATTTCAGCGTCCCATTGGAGGGGCGCGACTTGACTGCTTTTTCAAGTTCTTCCGGACCAGGATTGCCGTGGGAAAGCCAGTCAAAGTTGAATACCTTGGCCTGCGCGGCACCCAGGTCATGAGCCGAAGCGCCAGTGAACCCAGAGCCAGGAAGACCTGTCTCTTGTTTGACGACAAGAACTGTCAGTGGCGGGAGGTCTTTTGTCAGGCAGTACGACTGGATTGGCTCCAGCAAAGCCCCCAACCCTCCGGTGAACGCCCCCGTCAGTTGGGTGAGCTGGGAGTAGGTCATGTTCTGTCGGTGTTTGGCGGCCCAGGCGAGAACCGTCCAGATCTGAGCGGCGCGTTCAGGTAATTTCATTGCTTGGTCCGTTTCGTTCGGTGCTCAGGCCGCAAGCCGTTGCTGCAATGCTTCCTGCGCCACCGTGTTGATGCTCTTGCCTTCAGCCTGAGCGACGATGGACAGCCGCTCGTGCAGTTCCACCGGAATGCGCAGGTTGAATTTTCCCGAGTAGCTTCGGCGGGGTTCCAGGCCCTTTTCTGCGCAGACTTCCAGGAACACCGCGAGCGATTTTTTGAACTCGGCTCGCAGTTCCCTTGGGCTCTTGCCGTAGAAGTCTGCACCCCCGTTGAGGCCCAGAATCTCGCCCCGAAAAAGGTCGGTGTCGGGGTCGTACTCGATCCTGGCGTTGAAGCCGTCTACCGTCATGACATTCATGGCATTACTCCGTGTTGTTCCAACCAACGCCGAACGCTGGCCACAGCGCCTTTGTCGGTGTGAGGCGAGGGGTGCGGTCGGTGGAAAACGCGCACTTCGTTGAACAGAACCACCGCGACCCGGCTGCCTTCCCGTTCACTGATCTCGCCGCCCAGCCCCTTGAACAGCGACTCGATGTCTTTCCAGGCGATGTTGGCGCTGGTCGGGTGCTGGAATACCGCTTCCAGGGTTTTCTGGTGGCTGCGTTTCATGGGTGAATGGTACTGAAATCAGGTACCAGATGCAAGCGGGAAAACCGCTTGCTCGCAATTGCTCAGATCTGGCGATTGCGCGCCAGCGGCGGGTTCTTGCTGAAGTAGGCGACGATGCCGCGCAGCAGGGCGTCGGCCAGGTCGTCCTGGTACTTGGGATCGTTGAGGCGCGCTTCTTCGTCGGGGTTGCTGATGAAGGCGGTTTCCACCAGCACGCTCGGAATGTCGGGCGCGCGCAGCACGGCGAAGTTGGCTTGTTCCACGCGCGGTTTGTGCAACTTGCCCACCCGCTTTACATGGCCGAGCATGGCGCTGCCGAGCTTGAGGCTGTCGTTGATCTGCGCGGTGGTGCTCATGTCGAGCAGGGCGCGCTGCACGGTGGCGTCCTTGGCTTTCACGTTGAGGCCGCCCACCTGATCGGCGGCGTTTTCCTTGTTGGCCATCCAGCGCGCGGCGGCGCTGCTGGCGCCTTTGGTGCTGAGCGCGTAGACGCTCGCGCCTTGCGGGCGGGGCGTGAAGAATGCGTCGGCGTGCAGGCTGATGAACAGGTCGGCCTGCACCCGCTGGGCTTTTTGCACCCGCACCTGCAGCGGCACGAAGAAGTCTTTGTCGCGCGTCATGTAGGCGCGCATGGGGTTGCCGTTGACGCGGGTGTCGTTGATGCGGTCCCGCAGCTTCTGCGCAATCTGCAGCACCACCCTTTTTTCCTGCGTGCCACCGGGACCAATGGCCCCGGGGTCTTCGCCGCCATGGCCGGGGTCCAGCGCCACCACGATCAGGCGCTCGGTCTTGCCGGGTTTGCCGGGCGCTTGTTTGGTCGCGCTGCCACTCGGTGAACCGGCGGCCACCGCTGTGCCGGTGTCTCCCGTGGGCGCGGCCGGCTTGTTGCCCGGCGCGGCGGGCCTGGCGCGCTGCGCGATCAAGGCGCCCAGAGGATCGTCCACCGGATTGGCTGCGGTCACGCGGTCGTTCGGATTCGGTCCACCCGCCACCTGGCCCATCTCCAGGCCCAGCAGGCGCGCGGCGCGTTCGCTGGCCGCGTCCAGGTCTTTCATGCGCTGCGTGATCAGCTGTTCCAGCGGGTCGGGTGCGTTCACCGGGTAGAGGTCGAGCACCAGGCGATGCTGGTAGGCGGCCACCGGCTCCAGGTTGAACACCTGCGGTTTGATGGCTTGTTTGAGGTCGATCACCAGCCGCACCACGTTGGACGCGTTCTGCGCCACGCGGATGCTGCCGATGTTGGGGTCGTCCGATTTGAGTTTGCCCACCAGTTCGCGCAGACCGGGCAGCAGGTCGATGCCTTCGATGTCCACCACCATGCGCGGCGGTTCGGTCACGAAGAATTTTTGTGCCTTGAGCTCACCGTCGGACTCGATGGTCACACGCGTGTAGTCCTCGGCCGGCCAGATGCGCACGGCCAGCACGCTGGCACCGCGCGCGATGTGTTGCACGCCCAGCAGCAGCACCAGCGTGCCGGTGCGCAGCAACGTGCGGCGGGTGACGGGTCCCGTCACGCCAGCGCCTCCAGCAGCCGCAAACCGGTGGGGGTGAGGGCGGTGGCTCGCACGGTGCGCGCGCTGTCGTGTTCCGGGTCGGTGTGGGGGTTCATGTCGTCGGGTTGGATGTCGATCTGCAGATCGACCGCCGGCAGAAATGCGCCAGCGCGTTCGGGCCACTCCACCAGCTTGAGACCCGGGCTGGCAAAAAGTTCGCGAAAGCCGGCGTCTTCCCATTCGCGCGGGTCGTTGAAACGGTAGAAGTCGAAGTGCCACACGGACAGCGGCTCGCCCGCGGGCATGACCGGGCAGTCCATCGCGCTGTGCGGCTCCACCACCGCGTAGGTGGGGCTCTTGATGCGCCCGCGCACACCGAGGGCGCGCAGCAGGTGGCGCACCAGCGTGGTCTTGCCGGCGCCCAGATCGCCTTGCAGCGTGAGCGTGGCATGCGCAATGGCGGGTGACAGGGCCAGGCGCAGGGCGAAGGCCTGGGTGTCCTCTTCGGTGGCCCAACGGCCTTGCCATGGTTTCAGCAGGGACACCGACCCCGCAGGAGCCGAGGGGGTTCCTACAATGCCCTTCACATGAATGTCGCTTTGGATGCCGCTCAACTCGTCTCGCAGATTCAGGCCTGGGGCCAGGAGCTTGCATTTTCCCAAATCGGCGTGACCGGTGTGGATTTGTCGGCCGCCGAGCCCGGTTTGATGGCCTGGTTGTCGGCTGGATGTCACGGTGACATGGGCTACATGGCCGCGCACGGCCTCAAACGCGCCCGGCCGGCCGAGCTGGTGCCCGGCACGATGAGCGTGATCACCGCCCGCATGGACTATTTGCCGCGCGCCACACCCGAGGGCTGGCAGGCTCTGGAGCTGCAGCGGCTGGAGCGACCTGGCGAGGCGGTTGTCTCGATGTACGCGCGGGGCCGGGACTACCACAAGGTGCTGCGCAACCGCCTGCAGACGCTGAGCGATCGCATCGCGGCACACATCGGTCCCTTCGGCCACCGTGTGTTCACCGACTCGGCGCCGGTGCTCGAAGTGGAGCTGGCCTCGCGCAGCGGCATCGGCTGGCGCGGCAAACACACGCTGGCGCTGCATCGCGAGGCGGGCTCGATGTTTTTCCTGGGCGAGATCTTCGTGGACCTGGCACTGCCGCAAACCGAGTCAGTCAGCGAACACTGCGGCAGTTGCAGCGCCTGCATCGATGTGTGCCCCACGCAGGCCATCACCGGCCTACAGCGCGTGGACGCGCGGCGCTGCATCAGCTACCTCACCATCGAACACGCCGGCGCCATTCCCATGGAGCTGCGCCCGCTCATGGGCAACCGCATCTACGGTTGCGACGACTGCCAGCTGGTGTGCCCCTGGAACAAGTTTGCGCAGCGCTCGCCTTTGCCCGATTTTGACGAGCGTGCAGGGCTGTCGGGTTCAACGCTGATCGAACTGTTCGCCTGGAGTGAGACGGAGTTCCTGCGCCGCACCGAAGGCAGCGCCATCCGCCGCATCGGGCACGAACGCTGGCTGCGCAACATCGCGGTGGCGATGGGCAACGCGCTGCGGGAAGGCCCCGATGCTGAGGTCGCGCAAGCGCTGCACACTCGTGCGGAGCACCCCAGCGCACTGGTGCGTGAACACGTGGCCTGGGCGCTGGCTCAGGCCTGAAGGAGCAAACCCGATGGACCGTCGAACCGCATGTCTGGCTGCCGTGGCCGCCCCTTGGTGGCTGGCGCACGGTGGTGCCGGGGCGCAAGACGCGCGCTCGGCGGTGGTGGCTGCCTGGCGCCGAAGGGTGCAGGCATTGCTTGACCGTGGTCGCCTGCCCCTCATCGATCTGCAAGCCACCTACATCAGCGAGGTGTCTGCGCAAACCAATCCGGGGATCGCTCGCGCCGGGAACAAGGCCACCGATGTGAACCAGATGGTGCGCTGGATGGACGAACTCGACGTCGCCTTGCTGGCGTTCGCACCCGCCTTTTCGCCGTCGGGTGAGGCTTCGCTGGCGCTGCACCGTGAGTACCCGGACCGCTTCATACCGACCACCAGCAGCGGTGAATTTCCGCGCTGGTGGAACGACCCTGTGGCCTTCGTGCGCCAAACGGCGGCCGACGTGCAGACCGGTGCCTATTTCTTCATGGGTGAGCACGAGTTCCGCCACTACCCTTCGCCCGAGCAGGCTGCCGCCGGTCAGACCGGGCGCGACATCACGGTGGACATCCAGGGGCCGGGCGGCCAGGCGCTGTTTGAGCTGAGTGCGCGCACCGGCCTGGCATTCCAGATCCACTACGAAATCGAAGACCGGCTGCTGCCGCCCCTGGAGACCATGCTGCAGGCCCATCCGCAAGCGCGCGTGATCTGGTGCCATCTGGGGCAGGTGCGTTACCCGGATCGCAACACGCGCTACGGTCCGGCCTATGTGCGCAACCTCATCGAGCGCTTCGAGCACCTGCACTTTGATCTGGCCGTGGCGCGAGCGAGCTTCGTTTACAGGCCCTCGGGCGCCCGTGACTCCACTCTGTTCGACGACAACGGCCGGGTGGCCGAGGGCTGGCGGCAACTGGTTGAAGACCACCCGCGGCGGTTTCTGGCCGCGAGCGACTACCGCCCCGCGGTGGAGAAAAACTACCCCCAGCAAATCGGGCACCAACGCCAGGCCATCTTGGCCGCGTTCACGTCCTCAACCCAACGCAAGCTGGCGTTTGAGAACGCCTGGCGACTCATAACGGGCAGTGACTGGACATAGGCGCCTTGCTGGCGCAGCGCGCTGTTGAAGCGACCCGGCGTGAAGGGCGAATCCCTGAACCCGCCTCAGCGTGTCTCGCTCACGTTGTCCTGCAGCCGATCGAGCAGGGCGATCAGGGTGGCGCGTTCGTTATCACTCAGTCCCGCCGCCATTGACTTCTCGAATCGAACCCGGTGCTGCTGCATCTTGCGTTGCAGGGCCTGGCCCTCGGGTGTCACGCTCACGCGCTGGCTGCGACCATCGTTGGGGTCGGGCTGGCTCTGCAACAGGCCACGCTCGTGCAAGGCTTTGACGATGCGCGCGATCTGCGCCTTGTCGCGCCCCGAGTGCTGCACCAGATCGCTTTGCGAGGCGCCCTCAAAGCGCAAAAAATAGCCCAGGCAACGGGCCTCCATCGGCCCCAGGCCGTCGCCGTCGTCCCGCGCAGCGTCCTGCAGGTGGCGCCGCAGGCCGTGCATGAGCGTGTGCAGGCGGTCGAGCACCTCGGTGTTTGTTGGTCTCGTCATCGTGGGCTTATGTGGTTGACAGTATCATCCATATTCGGCATGATGGTTGTCATTATCAACCAAATGGCTTCCATGAACACAACCACCCGTTCTCCCCTGGTCGTCGAGCGTGTGCGCCACCCACTCCAGGTGCGCCGCCTGCAGGTTCAGCGCATCGACCGCGTCGGCGCCAGCTTCCTGCGCATCCGCTTTGCAGGTGATGCCCTGCGCGGTTTCGTGAGCGCTTCGTTCGACGACCACGCCAAGCTCATGCTGCCGGCGCAGCCTGGCCAACCGCTGGTGCTGCCCGAGCCCGGCCCCGATGGCCTGGCGCTGCCGCCCGGTGCGCAAAAGCCGGCCATGCGCGACTACACACCGCGCCATTTCGACGCTGCAGCCGGCGTGCTCGACATCGAATTCGTGTTGCACGGCGATGGCGTGGCGTCGCGCTGGGCCGAGGCGGCCAAACCTGGCGACGAGGTGGGTCTGGGCGGGCCACGAGGCTCCTTCGTGGTGCCCACAGGCTTCGACTGGCACCTGCTGGTGGGCGATGAGACCGCCATTCCTGCGATCGCGCGGCGGCTTGAAGAGTTGCCCGCGACCGCGCAGGCGATCACCGTGATTGAAACCGGCGATGCGGGCGACCGGCGCAGCTTCACCACCCGCGCGCACCTGCAGACGCACTGGATCGAGACAGGCTTGCCCGATGCGTTGGCGCGCCTGGTGGCCGCGTTGACGTTGCCGGCCGGTGAGGGCTTTGCCTGGGCCGCTGGCGAAGCGGCCAGCATGGTGGCGGTGCGGCAGGCGCTGGTGGAGGGCCACGGGTTGGACAAAGCCCGTGTGCGCGCCTCCGCCTATTGGAAACGCGGCAGCGCCGGCCACCACGAGACGTTGTGAGCGCTCGGCCTCAACCTGCGTAACGCAACCGCAGCTCCCGCTTGAGCAGCTTGCCGCTGGGGTTCTTGGGCAGGCTGTCGGTGAACACCACACGCTTCGGGCTTTTGAAAGTGGCCATGTGCTCGTTGCAGTGCGCGATCACCTCGGCCTCGGTGAGTGGTTGGCCGGCTTTGACCACGATCACGGCGGTGACGGCCTCCACCCACTTCGCGTCGGGCAGACCGATCACCGCCACCTCGCTCACGCCGCCCAGGCGGTAGATCATTTCTTCCACCTCGCGGCTGGCCACGTTTTCGCCGCCGGTCTTGATCATGTCTTTCTTGCGGTCGACCACGGTGATAAAGCCCTCGTCGTCGATCACCGCGAGGTCGCCGCTGTGGAACCAGCCCCCTTCGAACGACGCCGCGGTGCGCTCGGGGTCGTTGAAGTAGCCCAGCATCAGGTGGGGCGAGCGGTGCACGATCTCGCCGACCTCGCCCACGACCACGTCGTCCATTGCGTCGTTGACCACACGGGTCTCCACGTTGAGCACCGCCTTGCCGCACGAGCCGGGTTTGCGCAGCTGGTCCTCTGGGCCGAGCATGGTGGCCAGCGGCGCAATCTCGGTCTGCCCGTACAGGTTCCACAAGCGCACGGCGGGCAGGCGCGCGGCCAGCTCCTTGAGCACCTCCACCGGCATGATGGACGCGCCGTAGTAGCCCTTGACCAAGCTCTTCAACTTCGCCGCGTCAAACGCGGGCGAGCGCAGCAGCGCGATCCACACCGTGGGTGGGGCGAAGAAGCTGGTGATCTGGTGCTTTTCAATCAGCGCCAGCAGGTTGTCGGGCACCGGTTTGGACGTGATCACGTTGCTGCTGCCGATGTAGATGGCGGGGCCGAAGAACACGTCGAGCTGGGCGCAGTGGTAGAGCGGCAGCGCGTGCAGCGCGCGGTCCACCTCGGCAATCTCGGCGTTGATCACGCAGCTCACGTACTGCCACAGCACCGCGTCGTGGGTGAGCATGGCGCCCTTGGGCGTGGACTCGGTGCCGCTGGTGTAGACGATCTGCGCCAGGTCAAAACTGCCCAGGTTCACCTCGGGCAACGGGTCCGGGCAGGCGGCCAGGTGGTCGAAGCGGTGCATGGCGGCATCGGGCTCGCTGGCGTCTTCGCTGGGCAGCCAGATGAAACGCTCCACGGCGGTGTCCAGCGCGGCGGCTTCGCGCGCCAGCGTGGACAGGCCGCTGTCGGTGGCCAGGGTTTTGGCGCCCGCGTGGCGCAGGATGTAGGCCACCTCGTCGGCCTTGAGCATGAAGTTGATCGGCACCATCACCGCGCCGCGTCGCGCCAGGGCAAACCGCAGCGCCGCAAAACCGTGGGAATTGCGCGCCAGCACAGCCACCTTGTCGCCCTCGGCCACACCCAGGTGCGCCAGCCCGGCGGCCAGCCGGCTGACCAGGGCGTCGAAGTCGGCGTAGGTCCAGCAGGTGTCGCCGCAGACGATGGCCGTTTTGTTGGGCAGCCGCAGGGCGGTGCGGTGCAGGGCGTCGGCGATGGTCTGGCGGCGCACCACCGGCGGAAGGGTCGAGGACATGCATGGGCTCCTGAAAGGATGGTCGGCAGTGGGGGCTGGTGGCTTGATTGAAGCCGAATCGCCCCGATTGACCATGCGCGTTTTCACCAGCCTGCTGTCACCTTTGCACACGGCCTGCATGCCAAACCTTCACGCACTGCGGACTATCATCGACCGATGAACCCCGTCTCCGCCAGCCACACGCTCATGACCCGCTGGGGCCATCGGGTGCGCTTGTGGTGCACCACCTGGTGGCAGGTGGTCATGCTGGGCGCGCAGATCCTGGTGATGGCGCTCACGCCGTCGAGCTACGCCACGGGGCTGCGTCGCAAGACGGTGTTGGTGCACATCGTTCAGGCCACGGCACCGCTGCTCACCGGCTTCCTCGTGCTCTCGGCGCTCATCAGCCTGGTGCTGATCCGCATCGTGGTGGCCACCGCTTACAGCTACGGTCTGTCGCAGTACGCGCTGGATGTGCTGGTGCGCACGCTGGTGCTCGAACTCATTCCGCTGTATGCCGCCATGTTTGTCGCCGCGCGTTACGCCATGCCCGGCGCGCAGGTGGTGCGCGAGCAGCTCTCTGCCCACCAGCGCAAGGGCCAGCAACTGGGCCAAGGGGTGTTGTTGACCACCGAGCTGTTGCCGCGCGCGCTGGCCTCTGTGTTCTCGGTGCTGATGCTGGCGGCACTGAGCTGTGTGATCGCGCTGGTGCTCACCTACCTCACCGTCTACGGGTTTTCGCACTGGGGCCTGCCGGGCTACACGCGCAGCGTGGGCCAGGTGTTCACGCCGGCGGTGACCCTGATCTTCACGCTCAAAACCCTCTTCTTCAGCCTGGCCGTGGCGGTGGTGCCGCTGGCCGGCAGCGCGCAGCAGGACGCACAGGGCCTGTACGCGCAACGCAGCGACATCTCCGAGTTCGCCCGCCTGTTCTCCGTGGTGCTGCTCATTGAAATCACGTCGCTGGTCGGCAACTACTACTGATCTCCCATGAACGCCACACCCGACGATCCCAAGGTCTCCGAGACCCCCGAGGTCAAGAACCTCGAATTCAAGGCCGCGCTGCTGCTGGTGGCCCTGCTGGTGCTGGTGGTCGGCTCGGCGCTGTATGTGATGTTTGCGCGCGGCATGTTCGAAGACACGCAGCGCCTGGTGCTGATCTCCGACGATTCCGAGGGTGTGGTGGTCGGCATGGACATGACCTTCGCCGGTTTTCCCATCGGGCGCGTGGGGCGCATCGAGCTGGGTGCCGACGGCACGGCGCGCATCCTGATCGACGTGCCCAGCAAGGACGCCAAGTGGCTGCGCACCTCCAGCATCTTCACCATGGAGCGTGGCCTGGTGGGCGGCACACGCATCCGCGCCTACAGCGGCGTGCTGGACGACCCGGCGCTGCCCGACGGGGCCGAACGCACCGTGCTGCGTGGCGACACAGCGGCCGAGATCCCGAAGCTCGCGGCGAGCATGCGCGAGGTGCTGGAGAACGTGGCGGCGCTGACCAAAAAGGACGCCGCACTGGACGTGGCGCTGACCAACGTGCAGAGCGCCACCGAACGGCTCAAGGGCCCGCAGGGCGCCATGGGCTTGTTGATGGGCAACGACGAGGACGCGAAAAAACTGGTGCTCACTGTGGAGCGCGCCAATGCCTTGCTGGCGCTCGCCGAAACGCTGACCCAGCGCATGGACAGCCTGGTGAGCAATGCGAACAAACAGGTGTTCGGCCAGGGGTCTGCCGACGGCGGCCTGGTGACCGACGCCCGCGTGACCGTGCAGCAACTCAATGGCCTGCTGGCCGAGGCCAGAGTCAGCCTGCAGAAGGTGGACGCGGTGCTGGTGGAGGCCCAGGGCATCGCCAGCAACACGCGCGAAGCCACGACCGACCTGGGTGTGTTGCGCGGTGAGGTGGAGTCGAGCCTGCGCAAGGTGGACGGGCTCATCAACGACATCAACCGCAAGTGGCCGTTTGCGCGCGACACCGAGATCAAACTTCCATGAACCCGCGCACCTCCATCATTTTGTGTGGGCTGTTGGCGCTCGCCGCCTGCGCCAGCAACCCACCCCCACCCGACTGGCCGCTTGAGGCCAAGGGCAGCAGCGAACGCGCCACCGAGGCCTGGCTCAGCGGCAACAGCCGCATCGAGACGGCGGAGTTCGGCCGGGCGCGTGCCGAGGTGGCGCGCACGGGGCAGGTGGTGCTGGTGGCGCGGCTGGAGCTGCTGCGCTGTGCCACGCGGGTGGCCAGTCTGGTGGTGGAGCCTTGCGCCGGTTTTGACGCACTGGCGCAGGACGCAGCCCCGCCCGAGCAGGCCTACGCGCGGTACCTGGCGGGCACGGCGCAGGCGGGCGATGCGGCGCTGCTGCCCGAGGCACACAGCGCTCTCGTGGGCAACGCAACGCCAGACGCGGCATTGGCCGCCATCAAAGACCCGCTCTCACAACTGGTGGCCGCTGGCGTGCTGTTTCGCAGCGGCCGGGCCACGCCCGGCGTGATCGCCACTGCGGTGGACACCGCGTCCGCGCGTGGGTGGAGCCGGCCCCTGCTGGCCTGGCTGAAGTTGCAACAGCAACGCGCGCAGACCGCAGGGGACGCCGTGGCGGCTGCCGCCTTGCAGCGCCGCATCGACCTGGTGGCGCCGCCGCGCTGAATCAGCGCAGGGGAATGGTGGTGCCCGCGGGCAGTGGCACGGCGGTGATGCTGTTGTCGGGCGAACCTTCAATCACGCGGTCGGAGTAGCTCAGGTAAACCAGCGTGTTGCGGGTCTTGTCGACCATGCGCACCACCTGCAGCTTCTTGAACAGGAACGACGTGCGCTCGGTGAACACCACCTCTTGCTGCCGCAAGGGCTCGCCCGCGAACGACACGGCGCCCACCTGTTTGCACTCGATGCTCGCATCCGACGTGTCTTCGGCCAGACCCAGACCACCTTTGATGCCGCCGGTCTTGGCGCGCGACACGTAGCAGGTGACGCCCTTGACCTTGGGATCGTCAAACGCCTCGACCACGATCTTGTGGTCGGGCCCGAACAGTTTGAAGACCGTGTCCACCTCGCCGATGGCCTGGGCATGCACCGCCGAGGTGGCGAACGACAGGCCCAGCACCAGGCCGGACAGGGAGACGGAAGCGCGGAACGGGTTCATGGTGACTTTCTGAGAAGGAGATGGATCAAGCGCCGGCCAATGGCCGCAGCACGCCGAGGGCGAACGGCAGGCTCACGATGCCCAGCAGGGTGGACAAGGTGACCAAGCCGGCCACGTAAGGTCCGTTGTAGCCCATGCGCGCGGCCAGCACATAACAACTGGAGGCGGTGGGCACGGCCGAGAACATGAGCAGGATGGTGGTCTGTGTCGGGTCGAGGCGGAACAGCAGCGCCAGCCCGAGCGCCATCACCGGCATGCCCAGATGTTTCACCGCGAGCACCAGGCCACCCAGCGTCTTGGCGCTGGCCAGCATGCCGAACTGCATGCCCGCACCCGCGGCCATCAGGCCCAGCGCCAGCGAGGCCTGGCCGATGCGGTTGACCGTGGGCTCCAGCCAGAACGGCATCGAGAAACCCAGCAGGTTGGCCACCAGCCCCGACACCGTGCCCACGATCAGCGGGTTGCGCAGCAGCTCGCGCAAGAACCCCTTGTTGGCGTGGCGCGCCATGGGCCACACCGCGCCCACGTTGAACAGCGGCACGCACACGCCGATGAGCACCGCGATCATCAGCAGGCCCGGCGGCCCGGCTACTTTTTCAGCCAGGGCCAGCGCGATGAACGAGTTGAAGCGAAAGCCCACCTGCGCGCTGGCCGCGTGCAACCGCACGTCGAGGTGTTTGCCGATCCACGGCCAGTGGGGCAGCGAATACGACAGCGCGATGCCGCACAGACCGAGCGAGATGCCTGCGCCCATGAGGCTGGAGGCCTGGCTCAGATCGAGCGGGCTTTTCACGATGCTGTGGAACAGCAGCACCGGAAACAGAAAGTAGTACACCAGACTCTCCACCTGCTCCCACACCTTGCGGTTGAGCGCGGTGAATCGGCACACCAGGTAGCCACAGAGGATGAGCGAGAAGTCGGGGAAAAGGAGCTGGGCGAAGTTCACGCGGTCGAGCATAGCGTGCCGGGGGTTTCCACTTATGTAGTTGTCCCATGTTCATGCGCTTGCCCAGCGGCTACATTGCAGGCTCGCATCGCGCGGCTGTATCCCGGTCGCGCGGACAGGGCCGACCCCGGCCTGCCTTCATCGATGTCTCACGCAAGGAGCAAGTCTCATGGTTTCTCGTCGTCAACTGGTTGCAATCGGTCTGGCCACCGCCTCGGTGGCCGTGGGTGGGTCCGCCTGGGCCCAGGCCTACCCCAACAAGGTCATTCGCCTGCAAGTTCCGTTTGCACCCGGCGGCACCACCGACATCATTGCGCGCGTCATGTCGGAGTCGCTCGGCAAGGCCCTGGGCCAGAACCGGATCGTGGAGAACAAGGCCGGTGGCGGTGGCGGGGTGGGCAGAGGCGTGCGTGGGGGTGGCGGTGGGGGGGGTGGTGGTGGTGGCGGCGGCGGCGGCGGCGGTGGTGACGGTGACATTGCCAGCGTCCCGGGGGGCGTTGGTGGCACTGGCAGCGCTGGCTCCGGCGCTGACGGTGGCGATGGCGGTGGCGGTGGCGGTGGCGGTGGCGGTGGCGGT
>JBKBWW010000087.1:14985-16641 GCA_046314475.1 Hydrogenophaga sp. | reverse complement strand
GATCCACAGCAGCACCAGCCAGGGTTTCCAGAACGCGCGCATGCAGCTGAGCACCAGGCCACCGAGCATCACCGAGGTGGCGATCAGCGGGCGCCACTGTTCTTCATACGGGTAACGGCCGAACAGGATGATGCGGTACTTTTCGGTGACCACACCCCAGCACGCGCCGACGCCGCGCGCGGCCTGGCAGGCATCCGCGTCGTTGACGAAAACGGCGCGCAAAAAGCCCCAGTTGACCAGGCCCGGCAGCACATAGAGCAGGAGAGCGCCGACGAACAGCGTGGTGATGGTGTTGCGCCAGCCGGCGAACAGGTTGCGCCGCGCCCAGTGCACGAAGCCCGAGGTCTTGACTGGCGAGGGCCGCGGCGCGATGGGGATGAAGGTGTCGGCCATGCTCAGCGCTCCTTGATGGCCATGCGCTGGTTGTACCAGTTCATGAAGGCCGAGGTGGACAGCGAGGTGGTGAGGTAGACCAGCATGATGATGGCGATGCACTCGACCGCGCGGCCGCTCTGGTTGATGGTGGTGTTGGCGATCGAGACCACGTCCGGATAACCCACCGCCACCGCCAGCGACGAGTTCTTGGTGAGGTTGAGGTACTGGTTGGTCAGCGGCGGGATGATCACGCGCATGGCCTGCGGCAGGATCACCTGGTTCATCTTCTGCTTCTGGTTCAGGCCCAGCGCCGCGGCAGCCTCGTCCTGCCCGCGGCTGACCGACTGGATGCCGCCGCGCACCACCTCGGCCACGAAGGCTGCGGTGTAGATCACCAGGCCGATCAGGATCGCCATGAACTCGGGCGTGGCGCTCACGCCGCCCTCCACCATGAAGGGCAACTGCTCGGGGATGTTCCATGCCATCGGCATGCCGGCGACCAGCCAGCCCACCAGCGCGAACACGACGATCAGCGCGATCGGGCCCCAGACGCGGTCACCTTGCTGGCCGGTGAGTTCGAAGCGCTTCTGCATGCGCTGGCGCCACAGCCAGCCCGCGATCAGGCCCACGCCTGCGCCCGCGAGCACCTGGCCCACACCGGCAGAAGGGAAGGGAAAGGAGAACCCGCCCTTGCTCAGGTAGAACAGGTTCGCCGAGTTCCACGCCTCGTTGGACGCGGGCAGCACCTCAATGAATACCAAGTACCACATCAGCAACTGCAGCAGGATGGGCACGTTGCGGAAGGTCTCCACATAGCCGTAACAGAGACCGCGCACCAGCGCGTTGCGCGAGAAGCGGCCCACGCCGATCAGCACGCCCAGGACGGTGGTGAGCACGATGCCGATGACGGCAACCTTGAGCGTGTTGAGCACGCCGACCCAGATGGCCTTGCCGTAGCTTTCGCTCGGGTCGTAGGGCACCAGGGTCTCGCCGATGTCGAAACCGGCGGCGGCACCCAGGAAATCGAAGCCGCTCTGGATGCCGCGAATGCGCATGTTCTCCTGCGTGTTGTGCGCAAGGAACCACACGCCGGCGGCGATCAGGATGAGGGCGATGACCTGGAAGATGAGTCCGCGCGTGGCCCGGCTGTTGAGCGACCACGTGCGTTTTTTCGGGGGGGGTTGCGTGTTCAATGCGGCCTCGCCATCCGGTGTTCAGGGGTCGTTTGCGCCACAGGCCCGGGGTGCGCGACCCAGGGCCTGTGGAACGGAAGAACGTTGT
>JBKBWW010000087.1:0-14975 GCA_046314475.1 Hydrogenophaga sp. | reverse complement strand
GGCCCCGCGGGGAGCCGGCGGCGGAGTCGCGGAGATCAGCGCACCGGTGGGGCGTACATCAGGCCGCCGTTGGTCCACAGGTTGTTGGTGCCGCGGGGCAGACCGATCGGGGTCTTGGGGCCGACGTGGCGCTCGAACTGTTCGCCGTAGTTGCCGCCGGCCTTGATCGCACGCAGCGCCCATTCCTTGTCCAGACCGAGCACCTTGCCGGTGTCTTCGGTGCCCGCACCGACCAGCCGCATGATGTTCGGGTTGGTGCTGGTTTTCATCGAATCGGCGTTGGCCTGGGTGACACCGTATTCCTCGGCTTCGATCAGCGCATAGCCGACCCACTTCACGATGCCGAAGAACTCGTCGTCGCCACGGCGCACAGCCGGGCCGAGGGGTTCCTTGGAGATCAGCTCGGGCAGGATCACGTGTTCTTCGGGCTTGGGCGTTTCTTTGGCGCGGATCGAAGCCAGGCCCGAGGCGTCGGTGGTGTAGGCCTGGCAGCGACCCGCCACGTAGGCGGCGGTGGCGGCTTCGACTTTTTCGAACACCACGGGCTTGAGGTTGAGCTTGTTGGCGCGCGAGAAGTCGGTGAGGTTCAGCTCGGTGGTGGTGCCGGATTGCACGCACACCGTGGCGCCCTTGAGCGCCTTGGCGCTCTTCACGTTGAGCTTCTTGGGCACCATGAAGGCCTGGCCGTCGTAGAAGTTCACGCCGGTGAAGTGCATGCCCAGCGAGGCGTCGCGGGTCAAGGTCCAGGTGGTGTTGCGGGCGAGCATGTCGACCTCGCCGGACTGCAGGGCGGTGAAGCGCTGCTGGGCTGTCAGGGGCACGTAGCGCACCTTGTCGGCGTTCGACAGGATGGCGGCGGCCACGGCACGGCACACGTCCACATCCATGCCGCTCCACTTGCCCTGGCTGTCGGCGGCGGAGAAGCCCGCCAGGCCGGTGTTCACACCACAGATCAGTTCGCCCCGTTTCTTGACGGCGTCCAGGTCCTTGCCTGCGTGGGCCGGCATGCTGGCCAGGGTGGCCGCTGCGCTCAGACCCAAGGCCGCCAGTTTCAAGGTAGTCATCTTCATCAGCTCTCTCCGTTGTGTTTGAAAGGATGTCCGTCGGCGCTGGGCATGCACCTGTTGGGTGCACGTCGCGGCCGCAACCGAATGTATCCCTGGCCTTTTGGACCCGGGATCGGGGTTTACGTGGGAAAGTCATGCAAAAAGAACATGCCTGCACGGGCGCGTGTGCCCACGGTGTTCCCCCATCAAAAGTGCTTGCAGGTTCCGTGCCATTGAGCGGGTGCCCCGAGGTCTCTGTTGCGACAAGCCGCGTTTTCATCCCGGCGGGGTGACCCGTATCCTGTGCCCCAAACAGAAAACATTGGAGACAAGCGCATGAGCAACAGCAACACGGCTGAGGGGGGCGTGCCCGCGCCGCACCACCGCTTCTGGCCCCGGCGCCTGCCGCACCGGATCACGCCGCCGGCCACCTCGCTCTGGCACAACCTGGCGGTGAGTGCGCTGCGTTATCCGGACAAGACCGCGTTGGTGTTCTTCGATCAGGTGCTCACGTGGCGCCAGGTGTTCGACCGGGCCGAGCGCATGGCCGCACACCTGCGAGCGCAGGGCGTGCAGGACGGCGACCGCGTGATCCTGCTGATGCAGAACTGCCCGCAATGGGTGGTGGCGCACTTCGCAATCCTTCGAGCCAACGCGGTGGTCGTGCCGGTGAACCCGATGAACCGCAGCGACGAGCTGCAGCACTACATCACCGACCCCGATGCGCGTGTGGCCATTGCTGCGGCCGACCTGGCCGGTGAGCTCATCAAGGCCAACGCCGAGGTGCCCGAGGCCTCTCGCCTGCGCCATCTGGTCGTGTCGCACTACAGCGATGCCTTCGGTGCGCAGGCCGAGGTGCCACCGGCCTGGGCCGACTGGCTGGGCGCTCGCCACGCTGTGCCCACGCTGCCCGGTGGCACGGTGAGTGAATGGACCGACGCACTGGCCTGCACCGGCACCGCTCCCGCCCACAACCGAGGCCCCGACGACCTGGCCGTGTTGCCCTACACCAGTGGCACCACCGGCCTGCCCAAGGGCTGCATGCACCCGCACCGCACGGTGATGCACAACGCGGTGGCCGTGGGCCTGTGGACCAACAGCACGGTGGAAAACGTGGGATTGCTGGTGGTGCCCATGTTCCACATCACCGGCATGGTGGCGGGCATGCACGCGGCTGTGTATGTCGGTGCAACCATGGTCGTGATGCCGCGCTGGGACCGCGACCTGGCTGGCCAGCTGATCTCGCGCTGGCGCGTGACGCACTGGACCAACATCCCCACCATGATCATCGACCTGCTGGCCAGCCCGCGCTTCGACCAGTACGACCTCTCCAGCCTGGTGCTGGTGGGCGGCGGTGGGGCGGCCATGCCGCAGGCGGTGGCGCAGCGCCTGCTGGAGCAGTACGGCCTGCGTTATTCCGAAGGCTATGGCCTCACGGAGACCGCCGCGCCCTCGCACAACAACCCGCCCGAGCACCCCAAGCAGCAATGCCTGGGCATCCCCTTTCTGAGCACCGAAGCGCGCGTGGTCGACCCCATCACGCTGGAGGAGATGCCGCAGGGCGAAGCGGGCGAAATCCTCATCTGCGGACCCGAGGTGTTCGACGGTTACTGGAAACGTCCCGAGGCCACCGAGGCCGCCTTCACCACCATCGATGGCAAACGCTTCTTTCGCTCGGGCGACCTCGGCCGCATCGACGAGGACGGTTACTACTTCATCACCGACCGCCTCAAACGCATGATCAACGCCAGCGGCTTCAAGGTCTGGCCGGCCGAGGTGGAGGTCTTGATGTTCAAACACCCGGCCATTGCCGAAGCCTGCGTGATCGCCACACAGGACGCGTACCGGGGCGAGAGCGTGAAGGCGGTCGTGGTGCTGCGCGAATCGCACCGCGCCACCACCAGCGAGCAGGACATCCTGGAGTGGTGCCGCGAGCACATGGCGGTCTACAAATGCCCGCGCACGGTGGAATTCGTGTCGGCACTGCCCAAGAGCGGCAGTGGCAAGGTGATGTGGCGTTTGTTGCAGGAGCAAGAGGCGAGCAAGGCGGCGCCGGCACAATGACGCGATGCCTTCGATCTCCCACATCTTTCACCGCCTCTGGCAACCCCGTCGCAGCCTGTTCTGGCTCATGCTCGGGTTCAATGCGCTCTCCAGCTTCATGGTCGGTTTCCTGCAACTGAACGACCCGCCCATGGGCATCCGCCTGGTGGTCAGCGTGTTCGCGCTCACCAATTCCCTCATCGGATGGTGGCTCACCGTGCGCCTGTGGCGCGAGACCGATCCGAACCGTCCCCCCGACACCCCTGTTTAGGAGATCCCATGTTCAAGGCGCTCGTCATCACCAAACCCGAGTCGGGCTACCGCTGCGACCTCACCGAACTGGACGAGGCGCAGCTGCCCGCCGCCGGCCACGTGACCGTGCGCGTGGACTACTCCACCGTCAACTACAAGGACGGCCTGGCCATCACCGGGAAATCGCCGGTGGTGCGCAGTTTCCCCATGGTGCCCGGCATCGACTTCGCGGGCTCGGTCACGCACAGCGACCACCCGAAGTGGAAAGCCGGCGACCGCGTGCTGCTCAATGGCTTTGGCGTGGGCGAGAACCACTGGGGCGGCCTCGCGCAAATGGCGCGCGTCAAGGGCGACTGGCTGGTGGCCCTGCCCGACACCCTGAGCGAACGCGACGCCATGGCGCTGGGCACGGCGGGCTACACCGCCATGCTGTGCGTGATGGCGTTGCAGCGGCATTGGCTTGACGCGGGTGTGGCCCCCGGCAGCGGCGAGGTGCTGGTGACTGGTGCCAACGGCGGCGTGGGCAGCGTTGCGATTTCCCTGCTCGCAGGTCTTGGCCACACCGTGGTGGCATCGACCGGGCGCCCGCAGGAGGTGGACCACCTCAAGTCGCTGGGGGCGGCCGCCGTGATCGACCGCAGCGAACTCGGTGCGCCGGGCAAACCACTGCAGAAGGAGCGCTGGATCGGCGTGGTGGATTCGGTGGGCAGCCACACGCTGGCCAACGCTTGCGCGAGCACGCGCTACGGCGGTGCCGTGGCCGCCTGCGGCTTGGCCCAGGGCATGGACCTGCCCGCCAGCGTTGCACCATTCATCCTCCGCGGTGTCACGCTGTATGGGATCGACAGCGTGATGGCACCGATGGCCCGGCGCGAAGCCGCCTGGGAAAACCTGGCGAAAACCCTCCACCGCGAGCAGCTGGCGGCCATCACCACCGAGATCGGCCTGGGTGAAGCCATCGCCGGCGCCAGCGAGATTCTGGCCGGCCGGGTGCGCGGGCGGCTGGTCGTTGACGTCAACCGCTAAAGAAAGTTCCCACGGCGTGTTACAAACCCGGGGGGGTAAGGCGGAATACACGCCGTTTTCATGCGTTGTGTTGGTCAATGGCAATCTTGCCGAGGAAACATCCCGAATCCATGCGCATCTTCACCACCATCCTGGACACCGTCGCGCAACGCCTGATGAGCGAGCCCACGCGCCACGACCCGGCCGCGCTGGCCCGCATCCGCCGCGCCATGATCGACCTCATGCCCAGCGACGCGGGTTGGGAAGATGAACGTCTGCGGCATCGGCTGCTGGTGGCGGTGGACCCCAAAAGCCTGTGGTTCCTGCGGGTGGACCTGCACCAGCGGCTGTGCCGATCCATGGGTGAAGAGGCCGCGCTGGACAGCGTGCAGTCGCTGTGGCCGCTGTTCGAAGACAGCATCGAACCTTCGCTGCTGGGCAAGCGTCCCGGCCGGCGCGGCAGCAGCCAACGCGGCGACACACCACCCGCTCGCTGATCCCTGTCAGGCAGGGCCGCTCACCGTGCCCTGGTAAGCGTGCCAGGTGGCGTGGCCCAGCACCGGTCCCGCAACCAACAGACCCACGAAGTACGGCAGCATGGCCAGGCCCACCAGCAGCGTGATCAGGCCCCCCCACAGCAGCATCACGCCCGGGTTTTGAAGGCAGGCGCGGATGCTGGTCAGGCCCGCCGAGATCGCGTCCACACGCCGGTCCAGGATCATCGGGATCGAGATCACGCTGGTGACGAAGATCAATCCGGCGAACACGCCACCCACCATCGCGTAAGTGATCAGAAACGTCAGGTTGTCGGGGTTGAGCAGCTGGGCCACCAGGTTGGTGGTGGACGGCATGGTGTTGAAGGTCACCGCAAACACCACCAGCGAGGCCCGGCCCCACAGCATTTCCAGGATCAGCAGCACGCCCGCGAAGATGGCCATGGTGCCCTGCGTGGGGCGCCACGCCAGCAGCGAGGCGCGCAGCGACGGCCGCTGGCCAGCCTGCAGGGCACGGCTGGCATCGTAGAGACCCAAGCAGAGAAACGGCCCCATCAGCAGGAAGCCCGCGCTCAGCGCGAGCACATAGGCCGGTGCCGCGCGAAACACCGCCAGCAAGGCATGGCCCATGAGGAAAAAACACAGGCCGTAGAACAGCCCGATGCGCGGGCTGCGCACGAAGTCGGCCCAGCCCAGGCGCAGCCAGCGCAGCGGATCGCGCGCGCTCAGGTCGGTGATGCGCAGGTCGAACACCGAGGGTGGGCGCGGTGGCTCCGTCGGGCTGTCGTTGGCGGGCGTGGCGTCGGCCATGGCGGTCTCCTCTGTGGCTGATCATTGAACCACCAACCGACCCGTCAGGTCGCTGTGGTGGCGGGTGTCGTGATGCGGCGCATGTGCAGGGCCAGCGCGGCGTCCAGCGACTGCGTGTGCCGCCTGAACCAAGCCCCCAACTCGGCCGCCATCTGCCGCACCGGCGCGAGGTCGCCGTGCTGCGCCTGGCCCAGGCCTTCGCGCAGCAGGTTGAGCACCACCCGGTGTTCCAGCGTGTGCTGCTCGACAGTGGCAAAGGCCTCGCTGCGCATCCAGGTGTCTTCCGCGCCGAAATGCGCCGATGCGTGCTGCACCAGCGCCTGCCAGGCATCGACCAAGCCGTCGTCGGGCACAGCCTGCGCGCGGGCCAGCAATGCCATGAAATCCCGGTTCATCCCGTCCATGGGCTCGAAGCCCAGCCACAACGCCGGTGTCCATTGCAATGCTTGCATGAGTGTCTCCTTTGCCGTGGTCAACCCGGCCTGCGCACAGCTTGCTCCCGAACGGAGGCAGAGGTTTTGATCCAACGCATGAAAACGCTCCAGGTGGCCTCGAACCCGCCCGACCCGGCCGGTAAACTGCCGCCCATGACCAGCGAATTCCAGCCTCCGTACGTCCCCCTCCCACAGCTCGACACGTCCCTCAAGACGGCGGGATTTGCCTTGCTCAGCGCCACCAGCGTGGCGCAGTGGCTGCCCGCCAGCGCGGACGAATTGCAGGCCCTGCACGCCGGCTGGGACCACCTGCCGGCTGATGCGTACCTCAAGGACGGTGGGCGCTACCGAAGCCGCCGCCACAGCTGCTTTGTGGTGGACGGTGAGCGGGTGCAGCAGTCGCCGCACCGCGCGCACTGGCAGCCGCTGGAATACAACGCCCTGCACGGCGGCATGCAGCGCTGGTTCGAACCCATGGAGCCGGCGGTGGTGGCTGGGCCGGTCTGGGGCCGTTTGCTCACGCGACTGGGCGAAGCCGCCAGCGCCCTGCGCGGCGCACAGCCCTGGTTCGTGGAGGCGCACCCGTTTCGCATCGACACCACCGACGGCATCGGGCGACCCACGCCGGAAGGCGCCCATCGGGACGGTGTGGACCTGGTGGCCGTGTTCATGGTGGGCCGCCACGGCATCAAGGGCGGAGAGAGCCGCGTGTTCGAGGCCAATGGCCCCGGTGGCCAGCGCTTCACGCTGCGCGAGCCCTGGTCGCTGCTGTTGCTGGACGACGCGCGCGTGATCCACGAGAGCACGCCGATCCAGCCGCTGGAGGGCGACGCCCTGGGCTGGCGCGACACGCTGGTGGTGACCTGCCGCGCCGGGGGATTTCAGGGCGACTGAGCCGGTGCGGTGTTGGTGCCCGCTGGCGACAGCGGCTGGCCCGGCGATGGTGAGGTCCATGGGCCCTGCGGCACAACCTGCGGCTCGGGTGGATCGGACCGGTAATGCGGCGACATGATCTGCACACCGTTTTCGTTGAACACGTCCAGGATGTTGGCGTGCAGCTGGTTGAGCGCTTCGGCGCGGCGCCGTGGCGCGTTCTTGTTGCTTTGCGCGCAGAGGCGGTACTCCACGTAAAAGTCCGACAGGGCCGTTTGCACCACATACGGTCGCGGCTCCGTGGCCACGCCGGGGGTGCGTTCGGCGGCCTCCAGCAGCATGGCGTGCACCTGCCGCCAAGGCGTGCTGTAGCCAATGGTCACAGCTGTCTGCAGCATGAAATGACCGCCTTCGACCAAGCGCGAGAAATTGCGGATCGGCTGGCTGAAGATCACGCTGTTGGGCAAACTCACCTCTTCGTCCATGCCGGTGTGCACTTTGGTGGCGAACATGCCCAGGCTGATCACCGTGCCCTCGGTGTCGCCGATCTTCACGTATTCGCCCACGCGCAGCGAGCGTGAGTACATCAGGCTCAGGCCAGAGAGCGCTTGCCCCACCACGCTGGACGCCCCCAGCGACAACATGAGGCCAGCCATCACCGACAGGGCCTTGAAGGCTTCGGTGTTGGCGCCCGGCAGGTAGGGGTAGGCCATGGCCAGCGCAAACAACCAGATCACGAAGCTGCTCAGCCGTCGGGTCGGGGAGGCGGTGTCCCTGTCGAGCCAGGCCAGCGCGATGTCACCGCATTCCACCCGGCGCAGGAAGGCCGCGTTGGCCTGCGAGACCATGCGCGCGATCACGAAGATCAGGGCCGCCACCACCAGGCCGGGCACCGCGGACGCGATGGAGCCGGCGAACTGGCGCAACACCTCCAGCAGCCACGCGGTCGAGCGTTCGCCCCAGGGCCGTGTCCAGGCGAATTGGTGCAGCACGAAGGTGACCCATGCGTCGACGATCAACACCACCACCGTCCACGCCACGGCACCCATCAACAGCCGGGAGGCCACCCGCGCGTGTTCGGCGTAGGTGGACACCAGGGCGGCAGAAGAACCCGGCTCGTTGGGTGTCAGCAGCGCGTCGCGCACCCGTCTGGCCAGGCGACGGCGCAGGCGGAAAATGCCGCGCACGAGCAGCCAGGCCGCCAGCGTGGCCACGAGCGACAACGCCAGACCCAGCGCGATGCGGCGCGGGTCGCGCACCTCGGCCGATTCCGCCACCGCGGTCTCCAGCCGCAGCAGCACGTCGCGCGCCAGCGGCTCCAGCGAAGCCTCGGGCCGCGGCGCGTCCGAATCGCCGGCTGTGAGGAAAAAAACCGTGCGACCGTCCACCTCGAAGCGCACCGAATCGCCCGTGGCGGTCTGGCTCACCGCCCGTGGCCCCGGGGCCTTCAAGGCCAGCGACAGCGCCGCTTCGGCCAGCCGCACGCGCTCGGCCGGCGTGTCGCCCAGCAAGGTGGTGCGAAAGGTGGCAATGCGACGGTTGTGGAGATACAGGGTCTCGGGACCCTCGGCGCTTTGCGCGTTGGCGCCCGGCCGGTTCGCGGTGGTTGGAAGGTCCAGGGGCTGAGCACCCAGCCAGGGGGGCAACAGGCCGACACACAGGAAAAACAGGACCCGCCACCAGGCGGCACATCGGACGGCGAGTCGTTGGTTGGGCAAGTGAACCCCCGGGATCAGGACGATCCCCGAGAGCTTTCCACATCCGGCTCAGGCCGTCGAGTTGAACCCGTGTCGGATGCCTGTCCCGTTGCGGCCGAGCCACCCCGGGAACGCGGGCTATCGCATGGCCAGCGCCAGCAGCAGCAAGGTGATGGCGCTCATCCACGATGCCACGATGCGCACGGCGATGAGTGCGGGGCGCAAGCGGCGGCGCGCCACCAGCTCGTCCACCCAGAACGCGATGTGACCGAACAGGATGAGAGCGCCGATGCAGGCCCCGCCCAGCAGGTTGAAACGGGGCGTGCCGCTGAATGCCGGGTCGCCGGAGCCCAGCGCAACACAGGCACCCGAGGCGAAGGTCACACAGGCCACCCACCAGCGTGGGCCGGTCCATTGAAGAGCGACCATGAGCGAGCACGCCAAGGCCAGCGACATCAGTGCGAGGTCGGTGTTCGGATCGCCCAGACGGCCGGCCAGCAGGGCTCCGCTCAGTAGCCCCAGCGCAAGCGCGTTGATCAGCAGCTCCTTGCGACCCTCGCCTTGCCCACCCACCCACAGGGCCAGTGCCACCAGGCCGATGGCGTGCGCGGGTGCCAGGAAGGGGTGGAGGAAACCGTTGTAGAAAACGTTGGCACCCGGCAGGGAGCCATGGGCCAGCGCCGGCACCGGGCAGGCCAGCAGCGCCAGCCACCACCAGGCCGACAGGCGCCTCGCGCCGGTCACAGGGTGCCGGTGAGGAAGCCCACGCCAGCCAGCGAGATCAGCGCGCCGATACCGCGCACGACCTTGGTGCCCGTGGGCCAGCGCACCGCCAGGCCCAGCACGATACCGCCCACATGCAGCAGGCCGGTGGCCACCATGAAGCCGGCGGTGTAGAGCAAGGGGTTGGCCGCCTCGGGAAGCTCTGCGCCGTGCGCGTAGCCATGAAAGATGGCGAACGCGCCCACCACGATGGCTGCTACCCACAGCGGCGGGCGCGAGGCGGTGGCGATCATGGCGCCGATGACGATCGCCGACAGCGCAATGCCTTCTTCAACAAAGGGCACCGGTACACCGAGCAGGCCGAGCACGCCGCCGGCGGCCATCACCACCGGAAACACGACCGGCAAGGTCCACACCGCCCGTTCGCCCAGAAAGGCGCCCCACAGGCCGACGGCCACCATGGCAGCCACGTGGTCCCAGCCCAGCACCGGGTGCATGAAGCCGGTGGCAAAACCGCCAGCCAGCGTGGCGGCGTCGGCATGGGCGTGGGCGGAGGCGGCAAACAACAGGGAGAGCAGACACGCCGCCCCCAGTTTCCATGCCGTTGCAGCCAGGTGGTTTGAGGCTTTCATGGGGGTCCTTGGGTCGAGGTTGATGTGGGGCCAGCGCCTGGCGCACGGGAGCGTCGGGGGATGCTACACGCGGGTCAAGTCCTGGCGGGCATCCATCGCCTTGTCCGTGGTGTTTGGTCTGGTTTGAATCCAGCGCATGGTCGGCAGCGTATTGATGGCCAGCGTTCACCGAGACCGATCGGTTTCCCGGGCCTGGTCGTTTGGCGCGTCCGCAACGCTTTGCCACATGGCGGGTGGCAGGTGCCGGATGGGCAGACCGAAGATCAGCTTGTTGGGCAGGCACACCTCGTCACCCGCAGGGGTGTGCAGGCGGGTGGTGAACATGCCCAGTGCGACCACGGTGCCCTCGGTGTCGCCGATCTTCACGTGCTGGCCCACGCGCAGCGAGCGCGAGTACATGAGGCTCAGCCCCGAGAGGGCCTGCCCTACGGCGCTGGAGGCGCCCAGCGAAAGCATGAGTCCGGCCATGACCGAGAGCGCCTTGAAAGCCTCGGTTTCGGCGCCCGGCAGGTAGGGGTAGGCCATGGCCACGGCGAACAGCCAGAGCACGGTGTCGCACACACGCAGCGTCGGTTGGGCGGTGTGCGCGTCGAGCCAGGCCAGCTGGATGTCGCCGGTCTGCACCCGGTGCATGAAGGCGGCGTTCGCCTTTGACACCATGCGCGCGATCACGACGATGAGCCCGGCCACCACCAGGCCAGGAACCGCGGCGGCGGCGGTGCGGGCGAAGTGGCGCAGCACCTCCATCAACCAGGTGGACGACTGCTCGCCCCAGGGCCGTGTCCAGGCAAATTGCAGCAGCACGAAGCTGGTGCAGGTGTCCACGATCAGCAGCACCACCGCCAGGGCCGCGGCGTTAGTCACCAGCCGGCAGGCCAGGTGTGCGTGCTCGGAAAAGGTGGCGACCAGTCGGGCCGCCTTGCTGGCCGTTGCCGGCCTGTGCAGGGCCGCGTGGACCCTCTGCACCACGCGCAGCCGGATCACCAGGGTGCAGCGCACCAGCCAGCTGGCCGCCAGGCTGGCGCCGAGGCAGACCAGCAGGTCGGTGGTGATGCGCAGGTGGTCGCGCAACTCGACCGCCTCGGCCACCGCCTTCTCCAGCCGCGTCTGAACCTCGCGCGACGCCGGTTCCAGCGCGGCTTCGGGCCGGGCCTTGCCCACGTCTGCAGCCACCAGAAAAAAACCGTGCGGCCGTTCAGCTCGAAACGCACCGAATCCGGCGTGGCGCTGTGCGTCACCGTGGCGCGCTCGCTGCCTTGCAAGGCGGCTGTGAGCGCGGCGCTGGCCAGCTCCACCCGATCGGTGGGCGAGTCCCCGAGCAACGTGGCGCGAAAGGTGACGATGTGGCGGTTGTGCACGTACAGCGCGTTCGGCGGTCGCGCGTTGTGCTGCATGCCGGTGGGGCGCGGCGTGAACACGTCCAGCGGCTGGGCGAGCGAAAAACCACCGACCAGCAAGAGCCAGCCCACGAGCGCGGCGCTGAGGAGGGTGTGGCGGTTGAAGGAAAAGCGGCGGTGGCGCAAGACGGACTCCTCGCAGGACGCAGTCTGCAAGGGTTCCACAACGCGCCGCCTTCACGCCAGCCGGTGGCGGCCTTAGGCGCCTGAGCGCAGACGCCGTTCAGCGCCCAGGTTCGTTCAGAGGCGCTCGAAAATCGCCGCGATGCCTTGGCCACCGCCGATGCACATCGTCACCAGCGCGTAGCGGCCCTGCACGCGATGCAGTTCGTGAATGGCCTTGACCGTGATCAGTGCACCGGTGGCGCCGATCGGGTGGCCGAGCGAAATGCCCGAGCCGTTGGGGTTGACCTTGGCCGGGTCCAGGCCGAGGTCGCGCGTGACGGCGCAGGCCTGCGCGGCAAAGGCTTCGTTGGCCTCGATCACGTCCAGATCCTTCACCGTGAGGCCGGCTTTTTCCAGCGCGATCTTCGTGGCCGGCACCGGGCCGATACCCATGTACTTGGGGTCCACACCGGCGTGCGCGTAGGCCACCAGACGCGCCAGTGGCTTGGCGCCGCGCGCCTTGGCAGCACCGGCTTCCATCAACACCACGGCCGCGGCCGCGTCGTTCAGGCCCGAGGCGTTGCCGGCGGTCACAGTTCCGTTTTCCTTCAGGAACACGGGCTTGAGCTTGGCCATGTCGTCCAGCGTGCAGTCGGGGCGGAAGTGTTCGTCGGTCGCCCAGGACACGTCTCCTTTGCGGCTCTTGAGCACCACTGGCACGATCTGGTCCTTGAAGCGGCCCTCGGCCGTGGCGCGCTGTGCGCGGTTGTGGCTTTCCACCGCGAGCTTGTCCTGGTCTTCGCGGGTGATGCCCCACTTGGCTGCGATGTTCTCGGCCGTCACCCCCATGTGGATGGTGTGGAAGGGGTCGTGCAGCGCGCCGACCATCATGTCGACCATCTTGGTGTCGCCCATGCGGGCGCCCCAGCGCATGTTGAGGCTGGCAAACGGGGCGCGGCTCATGTTTTCCGCGCCGCCGCCAATGGCCACGTCGGTGTCGCCCAGCAGGATGCTTTGTGAGGCCGAGACGATGGCCTGCAGGCCCGAGCCGCACAGGCGGTTGACGTTGAACGCGGGCGTGCCCTCGGTGCACCCGCCGTTGATGGCGGCCACGCGCGAGAGGTACATGTCTTTCGGTTCGGTGTTGACCACGTGGCCGAACACCACATGCCCCACGTCCTTGCCGTCCACGCCGGCACGTGCCAGCGATTCGCGAACGACCAGCGCGCCGAGTTCGGTGGGAGCCTGGTCTTTCAGGCTGCCGCCAAAGGTGCCAATGGCGGTGCGCACGGCGCTGACGACAACAACTTCTCTGCTCATGGGATGTCTCCTGGTTTTGGGGGTGATCGCTATCGTAGCCCCCGAAACTTTCCCGGCGTTGACTTGGGTCAGAAGGTCTGGCGGGCGAGCACGCGCAGGCGCGTGGCGTCTTTGTCTTGCGTGCCAGGTCTTGTCACGACGACCTCGCCCATGGCCAGAAACTCGCCCGTCAGCGCCGTCACATTCACCTGGTGCGTCACCAGCATCAGGTTGCGCGGCGCTTGCCAGCCCTGCACGGCGGCCAGCACCGCGCGGCTCTGTTCGTCCTGCCCGCCAGCACCAAAGAAGGAGTTGATGGGTGGCCACACGGTGTTCTGCTTGAAGGCCAGCATGGCGGTGTCCACGCAGCGGCACCAGGCGCTGGAGCGCACCTGGTCGAGCTTCACACGTTCGCGCACGAACGCTGCGCCCACGCGCCGCGCCTGCTCGCGTCCGGCCTCGCTCAGGTTGCGCTGGGTGCTGCATTCACCCAGCTTGAAGTTGGGCGGGTCGCCCACGCCGGGGTCGGTTTGTGCGTGGCGCATGAGCACCACGCAGCCGCCTTCGCGCAGCAGTTCCCAGAAGCCCGGAGCCTGGGCTCGAGCGGGCAGGGCGATGCCGCCCAGGCTCAGGGTGGTGGTGAGGGCAAAGTCGCGTCGGTTCATGGGGTGCTCCGGTTGAACTGGGACTCAGCCGCGCACATCGGCCACCGGCTGCTCGCCGAAGTCGGCGCGGTCCAGATACACCAGGATGCGCGCGGCCGCGGCGTCCGGCGATGTGAGCTGGCCCTGGCGCTGGAGTTCCACAAACCGGCTGCGGTCGGGGAAGGCCGCCGGGTCGCCCGCGCGCAGTTGCACCTGCATGTCGGTGTCGATCACGCCAGGGGCGAGCGAGACCAGGCGTGCGCCGTGCTCGCGGTGGGCTTCGTCGAGCGCGCTGCAGCGGGTGAAGTGGTCCATGCCGGCCTTGGCGGCGCAGTAAGGGGCCTGCGCGGCCATGGCGCTGCGGCCCAGGCCCGAAGAAATGTTGAGCACCTTGCGCGGCCCGCGCCAGCCCGACTCCACCCAGGCGGTGGTGGCGCGCAAAAAGGCAGCAGTGAGTTGCATGGGCGCTTCGAGCCCTACGCGCAACGCGTTGGCCAGATCGTCCGGCGGGCACTGGTCCAGCGGACCGATGCGCGGGATCACGCCGGCGTTGTTGATCAGGGTGGCGCTGGCCCAGGTGCTGGCGGGCTGGCTTTCCAGAAACGCCTGCAAGCGGTGGGCGGCACCGGTGGTGTCGGCCAGGTCTTGCGACCACTGGGTGAGTGGAGCGCCGAGGGCATTGGCTTCTGCGGTCAGGGCGTCGTTGACCTGCCGCGAGATGCACAGCAGGTGGCGCGTGGGGGCGAGCAACTGGCGGGCAATGGCCAGGCCCATGCCGCGTGAGGCGCCGGTCAGGATGGCGAGGTGGTGTGGCGTCATGGCGTGTTCAGAAAGGGCAGGGGCTGTGGAATTCCAGGGACTGGCCGTGGATGAGGTGGGGCAGTGACAGCCAGTGCGCGTGCAGCAGCAGGCGGCTGGCCATGGCAACAATGTCGGGCGCAGCGTACAGCGCATCGCCAACCATGGGGTGGCCAAGGGCTTGCAGGTGCACGCGCAACTGGTGGGTGCGCCCGGTCAAGGGTTCGAGTTCGAGCCGGGTGGTGCCGGGGGTTGTTTGGCCCGGGGCGATGCGCCAGCGGGTGGTGCTGGGTTTGCCGTGTTCGTGGTCCACCTTCTGCAGCGGCCGGTTGGGCCAGTCGGCCATCAGCGGCAGGTGGATGGTGTTCCAGCCGTTGTCGGGTTGGGGGTTGATGAGTTCGCCGGCCACCACCGCGGTGTAGCGTTTGTGCACGCGGCGTTCTTCAAACGCGAGGCTGAGGGTGCGTTGCGCTTCGATGCCGCGGGCCATGACCACGAGGCCGGAGGTGGCCATGTCGAGCCGGTGGACCACGAGGGCGTCGGGCCATCGGGCTTGGGCTCTTGTGCTCAGGCAGTCTTGTTTGTCTGGGCCTCGGCCGGGTACTGCCAGCAGGCCTTCTGGTTTGTTGAGGACGATGAGGTGGTCGTCTTCGTGGATCAGGGAGACATTGCTCATTGCGACCTCGCGGGCTCGCGGACGCATGGCGCTCTGCTCCGCGAATG
>JBKBWW010000086.1:0-16930 GCA_046314475.1 Hydrogenophaga sp. | reverse complement strand
TACCGCTCGCCACGAAGCCAAGCGCCAAAGCTGCTGAGCGCTTCACCAATCGCCTCGCCCGGCGTCTGCGCGTACTGCACACCACCCTGGTCCGAAATCTGTGCCACCGAACCGCTGCTCTGCCACTCGGCGTAGATCCAGTCCTCGCCCACACGCGTGAGCCCGTCAGGAACAGCGGGTGCCTGCGCCACCGGCGTGTTCTTGAGCGCTGCGCCCATGTAGTCGATCCAGATCGGCAGCGCGATGCGCCCGCCCGACTCGCCACCGCCCAGGCTGCGCGGTTTGTCGTAGCCCACCCACACGGCGGTGGCCAGGCTGGGCTGGTAGCCGGCGAACCAGGCGTCGACCGCGTCGTTGGTGGTGCCGGTCTTGCCGTAGATGTCGGGGCGCTTGAGCGTGGCCTGCGCGCGCGCGGCGGTGCCGCTGCGCGTCACCTCGTTGAGCAGGCTGGACATCACGAACGCATTGCGCGCGGGGATCGCACGGTTGGCCTCGGTCAGCGCCTCGGGCGGGGGCGCTTCAAACAGCACCTTGCCTTGGGCATCGGTGATCTTCTCCACCACCACCGGTGCCACCTTCCAGCCGCCGTTGGCCACCGTGGCATACGCCTGCGCCATCTGCAGCGGCGTGACGCTACCCGTGCCCAGCGCCAGCGTGAGGTCGTTGGGCTGGCGCGTGGCGTCCAGGCCGAAGCGGGCGGTCCAGTCGCGCGCGACCTGGGTGCCGGTGTGTTGCAGCACTCGCACGCTGGCGATGTTGCTGGACTGGGCCAGTGCCTGGCGCAGCGTGATCGGGCCGGCGTACTGCCCGTTGCTGTTGGTGGGGCTCCAGCCGTTGGACGCGGTGAAGGGCAGATCGTCGACCAAGGTGCCAGGCATCACACGCGCTTCCAGCGCAGCGGAATACAGCAGCGGTTTGAGCGCCGAGCCGGGTTGGCGCCAGCCCTGGGTGACGTGGTTGAAGGGTTGCTGCGTGAAGTCGAACCCACCCACCAGTGCGCGCACGCGGCCGGTGTGGCTGTCCATGGCCACCAGCGCGGCCTCGGCCTCGGGCCACTGCGAAATGGCCCAGTTCGGTTTGCCCTTGACCTTGCCCGCACTCACCACCCGAACGATGGCGCCGCGCGCGACCTTCAGCGGCGCCTTGGCTTTGGGGTCCAGCCCCTTCTGCGCCCAGCGCAGGCCTTCGCCTTGCAGGGTGATCCGTTCGCCGCTGGACAACTGCACCTGCATGGCTTTCGGGCTGGCGGCCAGCACGATGCCCACGCGCAGGGTTTCGTCGTCGCGGTGGTCTTTCAGAGCCTCGGCCGCTGCGCGTTCCACTTCGGCGCCATCGCCCGAGGGCAGGGTCTCAAGGTCCTCTGGTCCGCGCCAGGCGCCGCGCCGGTCAAAGGCCAGCACCCCGCGCTGCACGGCGGCGTGGGCGGCACGCTGGTCGGCGGCGCGCAGCGACGTGGTGACGCGCAAGCCATTCGAGTAGGCCTCGGTGCCGAAGCGCTCCACCACCGCCCGCCGCGCCATTTCGGCCACGTGGGCTGCGTGCACGCTGCGCAGGCCGGGCGTGCGCAGCACGAGCTTCTCGGCGCGTGCAGCGGCCAGCTGCGCGTCGGTGATCGCATCGGTGGCGCGCATGCGCTCCAGCACCACGCGCTGTCGCGCCGTGGCGCGTTCGAAGTTGGCCACCGGGTTGGCGTAGTAGGGGTTCTGCGGAAGGCCGGCGAGCATGGCGGTTTCGGCCAGCGAGAGTTTGTCCAGCGGCTTGCCGAAGTAGGTTTGAGACGCGGCGGCAAAGCCGTAGGCACGTTGGCCGAGGAAGATCTCGTTGAGGTAGATCTCCAGGATGCGGTCCTTGGAGATCTCGTCTTCCAGTTTCAGCGCGAGCCAGATTTCCTTGGCCTTGCGCTCGGCAGAGAACTCGCGCGTGAGCAGCATGGTGCGCACCAGTTGCTGCGTGATGGTGGATGCCCCCTGCTTGCGCCCACCGGTGACCACCGCGACCAGTGCCCGCGCCATGCCCCGGGGATCCACACCGTTGTGTTCACGAAAGCGCGCGTCTTCCACCGACAACACGGCCTGCTGCAGCAGCTTGGGCGTGCGCGAGAGCGGCAGGTATTCGCGCCGCTCGGTGCCGAACTGCGCGATCTCCACGCCGTCGGCGGTGAACACCTGCAGCGGCAGCTTGGGCTGGTAGTTGACGATGCTGTCCAGCGGTGGCAGATCGAAGGGCGAGGCCTGCAGGGCGGGAGCCATGAAGGCGGCGGGTATCACGGCCAGGGTGATCACCGCACGGCGAAGGTAAGGCTTGGGCATGGGGGGAGATTGTCCCGGATCGGTGTGCGCTGCATGTGCAGCGCGTGCGTGAGGGTGGTAACCAGCTGTGTACGGACCCGCAGTTAAGATGGTTCGATGCACCTCGGGAACCCGTCCACGCGCAAGCGCATTTTGTTGCTGGAAGACGAACAAGCCATCGCGGACACCTTGCTCTACGCGCTGCAGAGCGAGGGCTTCGAGGTGCAGCATGTGCGTCTGGCTGGCCAGGCACTTGATGCGTTTCGAGAGCAGCCTCCCGACCTCGCCATCCTTGACGTGGGTGTACCCGACGGCAATGGCTTTGATGTCTGCCGCGCCATCCGCAAGACGAGCGAGATGCCCATCGTGTTCCTCACCGCGCGCCATGAAGAGATCGACCGGGTGCTCGGTCTGGAGCTGGGCGCCGACGACTACGTGGTCAAGCCGTTTTCACCGCGCGAGGTGTGTGCCCGCGTGCGCGCGATCCTGCGGCGCAGTGCTGCGCTGCCTGCGGTTGCATCGACCGGGCGGGTACCTCTTGGTCCGGTGCTGCAGCTCGACGAAGCCGCGCAGCGCATCAGCTGTGGAGGCGAATGGCTCACGCTCACGCGCTACGAATTCCAGCTGCTCGCCACGCTGATGCGCAGGCCCGAGCGCATCTTCTCGCGCGGCGAACTCATGGACCTGGTGTGGGGCGGTGCGCTGGACACATCGGACCGCACGGTGGATGCGCATGTGAAGCTGCTGCGTGCCAAGCTGCGCGCGCGCGGCGTGCAGGCCGAACTGATCCAGACCCACCGCAACATGGGCTATTCGATCCGCGTGGTGGACTGAGCCATGCGCATCGGTCTGCGGCTGCTGCTGGGTTTTTTCCTGATCCTGGGCGTGGCCCTGGTGGTGGTGCTCAATGTGTTCCTGCAGGAGGTCAAGCCCGGCACGCGCCTGGCCATGGAAGACAGCCTGATCGACGCGGCCCACGCGTTCGCCCAGCTCGCCGCACCCGACATGAAGGCCGGCACCATCGCCAGCGGCGGATTTGCCCAGGCACTGCAGGCCTACCCGGGGGCGCAACCCGGCGCCAACATCTGGGGCTTTGAAAAGAACAACGTCGACTACCGCATCACCATCACCGACGCTCAGGGCATCGTGCGCTTCGACACGCGTCAGGAGGCCGTGGGGGAAGACTTTTCACGCTGGAACGATGTGTTGCGCACCCTGCGCGGAGAATACGGCGCGCGCTCCAGCCTGGCCAACCCGAACGACCCGAACAGCACGGTGATGCACGTGGCCGCGCCGATCCGCGATGGCGACCGCATCATCGGCGCGCTCACGGTATCGCGGCCCAACCGCAGCCTGGAGCCCTACATCGAACGCAGCCAGCAGCGCATCCTGCGCTGGTCCTGGGGCTTGCTGGGTTTGTCGCTGTTGATGGGTGTGCTGCTGAGCTGGTGGATGGCCAGCTCGCTCTCGCGCCTGCGCGGTTACGCCAACGCGGTGGCCAGCGGCGAGCGGGTGGCCCTGCCGCGCTTTGGGCGCCTGAGCGGCAACACCGAGTTCAACGACCTGGCCCAGGCCGTGGAGCGCATGCGCGTCAAGCTCGAAGACAAGGCGTACGTGGAGAACTACGTGCACACGCTCACCCACGAACTCAAGAGCCCGCTGGCGGCGATCCGCGGCGCGGCCGAGTTGCTCGAAGAAGACCTGCCCGAGCCGGACCGCCAGCGGTTTGCCGGCAACATCCAGCGCCAGACCGAGCGCCTGCGCCAGCTGATCGACAAGCTGCTGCGGCTGGCCGATGTGGAGCAGATGCGCTCACTGAGCAAGCTGGAGTCGGTGGACCTGAGCGCCTTGACGCGCGAACTGCTGCAGCGCGCCGAGCCCCGCCTGCGCCTGAAAGGGCTGCGCGTGCGCGATGAGTTGGGCCAGGGTGAAACGGTGCGCGGCGATCCTTTCCTGCTCGGCCAGGCGCTGCAGAACCTGCTGGACAACGCGATTGATTTTTCGCCTGAGCAGGGAGCGCTGTGGCTACGGCTGGTCAGGGACGGCGATGCGCTGGAATGGTCGCTGCGCGACCAGGGCCCGGGCGTGCCCGACTACGCGCACTCGCACATCTTCGAGCGCTTTTACTCGTTGCCGCGCGGTGAGGGGCAAGAGAAAAGTTCGGGCCTGGGCCTGTGTCTGGTCAAAGAGGTGAGTGACCTGCACCACGGCGACATTCAGGTCGCCAATGCGGGTGATCCACCCGGGTGCCTGGCTCGCTGGCGCCTGCCTCGCTGAGCGTTTTCACACCCACTGCACAAATCCGCCGTGGCACTGCACAGCCAGTGCACACCCGCTTGAGAGACTGGCGCCGTTGAAACCACGGAGCCCGTTTTGAACAAACACCCCCTGCTGAGCAAGTTGCTCGTCATCGCCTCTCTGATGCTGCTGCTGTCGATTCCCCTGTTGATGGTGCTCGACACCATCCAGGAGCGCAGCGCCTACCGCAGCGAGGCCGCCAGCGAGGTGGCGCGCGCCCACGCCGGCGCGCAAACCCTCACCGGCCCGGTGCTCTACGTGCCGTACACCGAAACCTTCACGAGAACCGTGCTGGTGGAGACGGGCCGCGGCGAGACGCGGGAGGAGCGTGTGACGCAGTCCCACGTGGCCTTGCGGTTTCCCACCCGACTGGACACGCGCAGCCAGCTGGAGACGCAGACCCGCTGGCGCGGCATCTTCCCGGTCACGGTCTACACGAGCACGCACCAGAGCACCGGGCGCTTTGTATGGAGCGGTGTGGAGCCGCAAGAAAAGAACGGGCAGATCACGCTCGGGCAGCCGCGCATGATGCTGGGCGTGAGCGATCTGCGGGGCTTGCTCCGTGCGCCGCAGCTCACCGTGGCGGGACAGGCCGTGAACATGGCGCCTTCACCCGCCGCGCAGAAGCTGCCGCTGCCCCTGGCTGCACCGGTGAATCCGGAACTGCTCAAGCCCGGAGCCACGTTCGACATCGCGCTGAACGTGGAATTGGCCGGCACCACGCGAATCGGTTGGGTGCCGCTGGCCGACGAAAACAGCGTGAGCCTGACATCGAGCTGGCCGCACCCCAATTTTGGGGGCGACTTCCTGCCGCGCACGCGCAACGTGAGCGACCAGGGGTTTGAAGCCACCTGGAGCGTGCCGTCGCTCTCCACCCAGGCGCAGCAGCAGTTTGCGCAGCGCGGTGAGTCGAGGGCGTCACCCGACAGCTTCTCGGTGTCGCTGGACGACCCGGTGGACGTGTACCGCCTGACCGAGCGCGCCACCAAGTACGCGCTGATGTTCATCGTGCTCACCTTCGCCGCCTTCTTCGTGCTGGAGATGGTCAAGCGCTGGCGCATCCACCCCATGCAGTACCTGATGATCGGCGCGGCGCTGGTGCTGTTTTTCCTGTTGCTGCTCTCGCTCTCGGAGCACCTCGGTTTTGCCTGGGCGTATGGCCTGGCGAGTGCGGCCTGTATCGGGCTGCTGACGCACTACCTGCGCCATGTGCTGCGCGGCTGGCGGCCCGCGCTGGGCATGAGCGCCATGTTCGTGGCGCTCTATGGCGTGCTCTACGGCATCCTGATTTCGGAAGACAACGCCTTGATGATGGGTTCGCTGCTGCTCTTCGGCGTGCTCGCAGCCATCATGGTCGTCACGCGCAAGGTGGACTGGTACAGCGTGATGGGAACGCCTCAGCAGCCGTCTCAATAACCTTCGATGGCGAACAGCGTGCCGGTCGACGCGCTCTGGCGGATCTTGATGAGGCGCTGGTAGTCGGGAGAGGTGTAGAAGGCCTGCAGGTGCGCCATGTCGGGGAACTCCAGGATCACCTGGCGGTGCGGCACGCCGCTGCCTTCCAGCACGCTGACCGCACCCCCGCGCACCAGGTAACGCCCGCCGTGTGCGGCGATCAGCGCGGGCACGTCGCGGCGGTATTCCTCGTACAGGGCGGGGTCGGTGATGTCGACGTTGCCGTAGATGTAGGCGGGCATGGTCTCTCCTGGTGGTTGGGGTGCACCGCAGCTTACCGCCACCGCGCACCGCCATGTCAATGCGCGGCGAGGAACGACGGCAGCAGCGCGGCGTAGAGCGCCTGGAAGCGGCGATGCCGCAGCACCAGCGCGGTGTGTGCCGCAGCGTCGGGCTCGAAACGTCGCGTGACCGGCGGCGTGGTGCAGACCGTGTCCACCGTGCCGCCGCAGGCCAGCCAGGCCAGGCGCGCCGCGCCCAGCGCTGCGCCGGTCTCGCCACCGGTGTGCACCCTCAGCGTGAGGCCCAGCGTGTCGGCCAGCAGCTGCGCCCACCACGTATCGCGCGCGCCGCCGCCCACCAGCGAGAGGGCCTGCAGTGGCGGCTCGGTGGCACTCAGGGTCTGCAGGCCGTCGCGCAGGCCGAAGCCCACGCCTTCGGCCACCGCGTAGGCCAGCGCCTCGCGCCCGTGCGCGGCCGTCATGCCGAACCACACGCCACTGGCCAGCGGCTGGTTGTGCGGCGTGCGCTCGCCGCTCAGGTAGGGCAGGAACAGCGGGGCTGTGTGGCGCTCGGCCGGCGTGAGGCGTGCGGCTGCCTTGAAGAGCGCGGCTTCGTTCTCGAAGGCCAGCGTCTTCGCCGCCCAGCTCACCGCGCCGGCGGCGCTCAACATCACCGACATCTGGTGCCAGCGTCCGGGCAGCGCGTGGCAGAAGGCGTGCAGCGCGCGCTGCGGGTTGGGCTGGAAGCGGTCGCCGCTGACGAAGACCACACCCGAGGTGCCCAGCGACACGAAGCCTTCACCCGTCCGCACCAAGCCCATGCCCACGGCGCTGGCCGCGTTGTCGCCCGCGCCACCGGCCACCGGCACACGCGCAGGCAGGCCCCAGCGTTGGCACAGTTCGGGGGTGAGGAAGGCCGAGACTTCGCTGCCTTCCACCAGGCGGGGCATGTGCCCGCGTGTGAGGCCGCAGGCTTGCAGCAAGGTGTCGGACCAGTCGCGCCGCGCGCAGTCCAGCCACAGCGTGCCGGCCGCGTCCGACATCTCGCTCACCGCCTCGCCCGTGAGTTGCAGGCGCAGCCAGTCCTTGGGCAGCAGCACGCGGCGCACTTGCACAAACAAGGCGGGCTCGTGTTCGCGCACCCATAGCAGCTTGGGCGCGGTGAAGCCAGGCATGGCGAGGTTGCCGGTGATGCCGGCGAGCCCGGGCACGGCGGCGCTGAGCTGCTCACATTGCGCGCCGCTGCGGCCGTCGTTCCACAAAATGGCCGGGCGCAGCACGGCGTTGTGTTCGTCGAGCAGCACCGCGCCGTGCATCTGACCCGACAGGCCCACGCCTTGCAGGCGGGCGAGTTCTGTCGGGTGGGCCTGCTGCAACTGCGCCATGACGTCTTCGAGTGCGCGCCACCAGTCGGCGGGGGGCTGTTCGGCCCACAGCGGCTGCGGGCGCTGCACGGTCAATGGCGAGCGTGCGGTGGCGATCACCTCGTGGGTGTCGGTGAGCAGCAGGGCTTTGAGTTCGGACGTGCCGAGGTCGAGACCGAGGTACATGGGTCAGTTGGAACCACGGAAGCGGGTCAGGGACTGGCGGCGGAAATCGCTGGGCGTCATGCCCTTGATCTCAAGAAAGCGGCGGTTGAAGTTGGCCACGTTGTTGAAGCCCACCTCGTAGCAGATGTGGGTGATCTGCTGGTCGGTGTCCATCAGCAACTGGCAGGCGCGGCTGATGCGCACGCGGTTGACGAAGTCGGTGAAAGTGTTGCCGGTGGCCTTGCGGAAGAAGCGGCTGAACTTGCTCTCGCTCATGCCCAGTTCGACGGCGAGTGCGCCGGCGGAGTGTTCGTCGGCCAGGTGGTCGGTGATGCGGCTGACCACGGCGTCGATCTGGTCGAGCGAAGCGTCGTCGTCGGTGCTCTGCAGCTGCACGCTGGAGAGCAGGCGGTAGTCGGTGCAGGCGGAGAGATCGCTCAGGAAATCGCAGAAGGCGGTGAAGCGTTTGAGACCGCGTGTGTTCTTGACCTTGTACCAATGCGCTTCGGCGGATTCGGACATGCCGAAAAACTCGATGCCGTGTTTCGCCCGCTCCAGCAGCGGCAGCACCTCGGCCAGCTCGGGGATGGTCTCACTCGCACGCACCAGCGGCTCGTGCGAAAACTGGATCACCAGATCGCGCAAGGCCACGCCGCCTTCGGGCATGTCCATGCTGACCCAGTTGTGCGGCAGGCGCGGGCCGGTGAGCACGAGCTGACCGGCCTGGAAGGGACCGATCCAGTCGCCCACGAACAGCTTGCCGCTGGTGCTGGTGATCAGGTGCAGCTCGTATTCGTCGTGGTAATGCCAGCGGGCCAGGGGCGTGGGGAAACCGTGCGACAGACACCGCACAAAGCCCACATCGGTTGACGACTCGTAGCCGAGGTTCGGTGAGCGTGCCAGCTCGTGTTCCAGCTCAGGCTTGATCTGGCGCGGTGCGGTGCGGCTGCGAACGGTCATGGTCGAGGGGTGTTCAGGCGCTCATACCGGTGTGTGCGGTGACGAAGCGGCCCACACGCTCGTGGGCGCGTTTCACTGCGTCCACCAGCCGCGCATCGCCGGCCAGTTCACCCCACAGCGTCGTGTCGGCGCAGAACGCGGCCACAGGATCGGCTGCATCGCACATGGCGTGGGCGGCTTCGGGTTTCATCGCCTGGTCCTGGTAGGTGTAGGGAATCTGGCCGGCATGCCAGCGCTGCAGGTACGCCAGGAACAAGGCCGGCAGCATGGCCACGCTCTCGATGGTTTGGCCGCGCGCCAGCCGCTCGCGGATGGTGGGCGCGATGAAGCCCGGGATCTTGCTGAAGCCGTCCATGGCCACGCGCTGGTTGGTGTCGGCGATGGCCGGGTTGCTGAAGCGGTCGAGCACCACATCGCGGTATTGGGGCAGGTTGATGGGGCAGGGATGGTCGGGCGTGTCCAGCACGGGGATCACGTCGTCGGTCACGTAGTCGTGGGCAAAGCGGCGGATCACCGCATTGTGCGTGCCTTCGTGGATGTAGTGGCAGCCGATCAGCGTGCCGGCCCAGGCAATGCAGGAGTGGGTGGCGTTGAGCAGGCGGATCTTGGCTTCCTCGTACGCATCCACCGACGCCACCATCTCCACACCCACCCGCTCCCAGTCGGGCCGGCCGGCGACGAAGTCGTCTTCGATCACCCACTGGATGAAGCTCTCGCCCATGAGGGCGGCCGGGTCGTGCTGGCCAGTGGCGGCCTTGACGCGTTCGACCACATCGGGTGTGGGGCGGGGCGTGATGCGGTCCACCATGGCGTTGGGGCTGCTGGTATTGGCGAGCACCCAGACCTTGAGGGGAGCGTCGCCGAGCGCGTCGATGAACTGCAGCAGTCCGCCGCGCGAACGCTCGCCGTTGTGGCGCAGGTTGTCGCAGTTCATCAGCGTCACCGGGCCCGCCTGCGCCTGCATGCGCGCGCGCAGCAAGGTGACCAGGCCGCCATAGAGGGTGTGGCCAGCCTGGCCGGCTTTCACCGCCGCCAGATCGGCGCGCAGGTCGGGGAAGCTGGCCCAGTCCAGGCGGTGCCGGGCGTCGAGGTAGTAGCCGGCTTCGGTGACGGTGAAGGAGATGATGCGCGTGGCCGGATCGGCGGCCACGGCCACCAGCGGAGCGAGATCGTCCTGGTACGACAGCACGCGCTCGATGGACGTGATGCGCGTGTAGCTGCGCACGCCCTGCGGCGTGACGGTCTCCAGCGTGTAGGCACCGCCTTGGGCCTGCAGCGCGGCAATGGTGTCGAGCATGTCGGGGCGCAGATTGCCGGCCGCGATGGTCCAGCGGGTGTCACCGAGCTGGCGCAGCTGGTGGACATAGACGGCCTGGTGCGCGCGGTGGAAGGAGCCCAGGCCCAGGTGCAGGATGGTGTTCATGGTGGGTAATGAAAGACAGGGTCAGAGGTCGAAATTCGTGGGCATCATCACCACGTCGCGGATCGTCATGCCGCGTGGGCGGGTGAGCATGAACAGCACCACGTCGGCCACTTCCGAGGCTTCGATCAGGCTGCCACTGGCCCTGGCGTCGGCCAGCTTTTCGGCCGGCCAGTCGGCCAGCAGCGAGGTGATCACCGGCCCGGGTGAGATGGCGCCCACGCGGATGCCGTGTTTGAACACCTGGCGGCGCACGGTCTGCACAAAGCAGTTCACCGCCCACTTGGACGAGGCGTAGACCGGTTCCCACGGCGTGGGGAAGTGCGCCGCGAGCGAGCTGGTGACGATGATGTCGCCGCTGCCGCGCGCGATCATGTGGGGCAGCACACCCCGCACGTTCTTCATGACCACGTTGATGTTCAGCTGGAGCATGCGGTCGATGGCATCGTCGGTGGCATCAACCAGGTCGCCGCCCACGTAGAGGCCGGCGTTGGCGTGAAAGATGTCGAGCCGGCCGGCCAGACCGAGGATGCGTTGGGGCATGGATGCACATTGCGCGGTGTCCAGCAGGTCCAGCTGCAGCGGCAGGGCGTTGCCACCCAGGGTGTCGCAGGCTTTCGCCAGGGCTTGCGCATCACGGTCGATCAGCACGACCCGGGCGCCCGCCGCCACCATGGCCTGGGCGCTGGCGAAACCGATGCCCGATGCGGCGCCTGTGACCGCGGCCACCTGGCCATGTAAAGGATGAGCAGGACTCATGGGGTGACTTGAGCGGCGGTGCGGCCCACCACACGGCCGGCGTTGTCGAACCAGTGCGCGTGGTCGGTGGCGATGTCCAGCGTGACGGCGTTGCCCGGGGCGAGCGTGGTGCGCTCGCTCTGGCGCGCCACCAACGGTGCACCTTCAGAAGTCCTCAGGTAAATGAGCGTTTCGGCACCGAGCGCTTCGATCAGGTCCACCTGGCCCTTGAAGGCGCCCTGGCCGGCCGGGTGCACGACCACGTTCTCCGGACGCAGCCCAATGAAGCCACCCACCGCGCCCGCGGGCGCCTGCTGCTGGATCAGGGCCGGCATCTGCTGCAGCGGCGACACGTTCATTTGCGGCGTGCCGATGAACTGCGCCACGAACTGGTTGGCCGGGCGGTCGTAAAGCTCCAGCGGCGTACCCACCTGTTCGATGACGCCGTCGCGCAGCACCACCACGCGGTCGGCCAGCGTCATGGCCTCCACCTGATCGTGCGTCACATAGATGGTGGTGGCGCCCAGGTCGCGGTGCAGCTTGGCGATCTCCACGCGGGTCTGGCCGCGCAGCGCGGCGTCCAGGTTGGACAGCGGCTCGTCGAACAGGAACACCTTGGGCGCGCGCACGATGGCGCGTCCGATGGCCACGCGCTGGCGCTGTCCGCCCGAGAGTTCCTTGGGCGTGCGCTGCAGGTAGGGCGTGAGGTTGAGGATGTCGGCCGCGCGCTGCACCTTGTCCTGGATGACCTTGGGGTCGACCTTGGCGAGCTTGAGCGCGAAGCTCATGTTTTCAAACACGCTCATGTGCGGGTAGAGCGCGTAGCTCTGGAACACCATGGCCAGGTCGCGCTTGCTTGAAGGCTGGTGCGTGATGTCGCGGCCTTCCAGGTGCAGCGTGCCGCCGTCGATGTGCTCCAGCCCTGCGATGAGGCGCAGCAGCGTGGACTTGCCGCAGCCCGATGGCCCGACGAAGACGATGAATTCGCCTGGCTGGATGTTGAGGTCGATGCCCTTGATGGCGCGGTGTTCACCGAAGAATTTTTCGATGCCCTTGAGTTCCAGGTAAGCCATGGTTCGTGTCCTGAAGAGGTTTACTTGACGGCGCCGAAGGTGAGGCCTTGGACCAGTTGTTTCTGGCTGAACCAGCCGAACACCACGATGGGCGCAATGGCCATGAGCGAAGCGGCGGAGAGCTTGGCCCAGAAGAGGCCTTCGGGGCTGGAGTAGCTGGCGATCAGCGTGGCCAGCGTGCCGGCCTGGGCCGAACTGAGGTTGAGGCTCCAGAAGGCTTCGTTCCAGCTCAGCACCAGGCACAGCAGGCCGGTGGAGGCGAACGTGCCCAGCGACAGCGGCAGCAGCACCTTGGTGGCTTCCTGCCAGAGCGTGGCGCCGTCCATGCGCGCGGCCTCCAGGATTTCGTTCGGGATCTCCTTGAAGCCCGAATACAGCATCCACACCATGATGGGCAGGTTGGACAGCGTGAACACGATGATGAGACCGAGCTGCGTGTCGAGCAGGTGGCTCTTCTGCGCCAGCACATAGATGGGCACCAGCGCGCCCACGGCCGGCATCATCTTGGTGGAGAGCATCCACATGAGGATGTCCTTGTCGTACTTGCCCTTGAAGAAGGCCATGGCGTAGGCCGCCGGCGCGGCAATGGCCAGGCCGAGCAGGGTGGACACCACGCTGGTGACCACCGAGTTCCAGGCGTAGTGCAAGTAGTCGCTGCGCTCCTGCACCTCGTGGAAGTTCTCCAGCGTGGGCTTGAAGAACAGCTCCGGCGGGATCGCGATCGCCTGCAACTCGGTCTTGAACGCGGTGAGCAACAGCCAGCCCAGCGGAAAGAAAAGCAGCAGCGCCACGGCCCAGGCGGCAACGGTACGCACCGCGTAGGCGGGCGTGAAGGTGGATTGGCGTGCCATGGTGTGCGCCCTATTTGTCGAGGTTTTTGCCGACCATGCGGATCAGGAAGATCGCCGCGATGTTGGCGAGCACCACCGCAAACAACGCACCGGCCGAGGCCACGCCGGCGTCAAAGTTGAGCAGCGCCTGCTTGAAGATCAGGAAAGCCACGTTGGTGCTCGCGTCGCCCGGGCCACCACCGGTGGTGGTGTAGATCTCGGCGAACACGCTGAGCAAAAAGATCATCTCGATCATCACGACCACGGCCACCGAGCGGCCCAGGTGCGGGATGTAGAGGTAGCGCAGTTGCTGCAGGTAGGTGGCGCCGTCCATGCGCGCGGCTTCGAGCTGCTCGCGGTTCATGCTCTGCAGCGAGGTCATGAAGATCAGCGTGGCAAAGGGCAGCCACTGCCACGACACCATGACGATGATGGAGAACAGCGGGTGGTCGGTGAGCCAGTCCACCGGGGTGGCGCCGAAGAAGGTCCACACCTGCGCGAGCACGCCGTAGATGGGGTTCATCATCATGTTCTTCCACAGCAGCGCGTTGACCGTGGGCATGACGAAGAAGGGCGAGATCAGCAGCACGCGCACCAGGCCGCGGCCGGCAAAGGGCTCGTTGATCAGCAGCGCAATGGCCGTGCCGAAACCCACGGTGATCAGGATCACGCTGCCCAGCAGCAGCAAGGTGTTGAGCACCGCCGTGCCGAACGAGGCGTCGGTGACGAAGTACTCGAAGTTCTCCAGCCCGGCGAAGCCGGTCACATCGGGCTGCAGCAGGTTGTAGCGGATGAGGCTGAAGTAAATCGTCATCACCAGCGGCACGATCATCCAGAGGAAGAGCGTGGCCACGGCGGGCGTGAGCAGCAGGCGGGGAAGCAGGCGGTTCATGGTGAGACCCTGGTGAACGGCGGAAGAGTCAAACACCCTCTCCCGCAGGCGGGAGAGGGTTGCGGTGAGGGTGTCCCGCTTACTTGTAGTACCCGGCCTTCTTCATCTCACGTTCGGCTGCCACTTGCGAAGCCTTCAGCGCCGCTTCCACCGTGGTCTTGCCAGCCAGCGCCGCACTCATCTGCTGACCCACCGCAATGCCGATCGCCTGGAACTCCGGAATGGCCGCGAACTGCACGCCCACATACGGGCTCTTGGGCAAGGTCGAGTCGGTCGGGTTGGCGGAGTCGATCGCCACCTTCTCGGCAGCGGCGAAGCGGGCCGCCTTCTGGAACTCGGGCGAGGCGTAGGTGCTCTTGCGCGTGCCGGTGGGCACGTTGGCCCAGCCATTGGTCTTGGCCACCAGCTGCACGTAGTCCTTGCTGGTCGCCCAGGTGATGAACTTCTGTGCCGCGTCGACCTTTTTCGAACCGGCCGGAATGGCCAGGTTCCACGACCACAACCAGTTCGCGCCCTTGGGTGTGACGGCGGTGGGGGCCTGCGCAAATGCCATCTGGTCGGCCACCTTGGACTGCTTGGGATCGCTCACGAAGGAGGCGGCAATCGTCGCGTCGATCCACATGCCGCACTTGCCCGAGTTGGTCAGCGCCAGGATCTCGTTGAAGCTGTTGGCCGACGAACCGGGCGGGCCGTAGTTCTTCAGCAGGTCCACGTAAAGGGTGATCGCGTCCTTCCAGGGCTTGGTGTCGATCTGCGGCTTCCACTGCATGTCGAACCACTGGCCGCCGTGCGTGTTGACCAGCGTGGTCAGAAACGCCATGTTGTCGCCCCAGCCCGGCTTGCCGCGCAGGCAGATGCCGTACACGCCGTTCTTCGGGTCGTGCATCTTGGCCGCGAGGTCCTTGATCTGCGTCCAGGTCGGGCGCTCGGGTACCTGCACGCCGGCCTTGTCGGCCAGGTCCTTGCGGTACATCAGCATCGAGCTCTCGCCGTAGAACGGCGCGGCGAACAGCTTGCCGTCGATGGACAGGCCGCTGCGGATGGCCGGCAGCAGGTCGTCCACGTCGTAGCTGCCGCCGGTCTTCAGTTCCTGCAGCCAGCCCTTTTTGCCCCAGATCGGCGCTTCGTACATGCCGATGGTCATCACGTCGAACTGGCCGCCCTTGGTGGCGATGTCGGTGGTGACGCGCTGGCGCAGCACGCCTTCTTCGAGCGTGACCCACTTGAGCTTGATGTCGGGATTGGCGGTCTCGAAGACCTTGCCGAGTTTCTGCATCTCGATCATGTGGCCGTTGTTCACGGTGGCAATCACGAGTTCGGTGTTGGCGTGTGCGAAGCCGGCGCCCAGCAGGGCGGCGGCCAGAACAGAAGCGAGGCGGAATTTCACGGTGTGTCTCCTGCGTTTTGGTGGGAAGCGGATGCAACGGCCTTCGGCAGACCGTGGACGGATTCTGGGCACCGCAGCGCGCAAGGTTTGTACCGAAATGGGGGTGGTCCGTACTCTCTTGCGTTTGTGGGCTGGGATTTACCCTAGGACGTGGGGGAGAGTTTGCAACTCCCCGTGGATTTGGTCCGCTCCGCTTGACTTGCGCGCGCCGGTGATGTCGGTTGTGCTGAGCGTGGTCAGCCACTGCCGCGCCATCGCCAAGTGCGCTTTGAGCACAGTGTCAGGGTAATCGGCCTGCGTCAGCATCTGCGGTGTGATCGACACACCGTTGAGCCTCATGTCGATGACGGACTGGGCGGCGTCCAACACGTAGTCGATGACCTGATTGTCTGGTGTGCGCACCTGGATGAGTGATCCCGCCGGGTTGTAGGCAAAGCGAACCGTCTGCGTGCCGCGCGTGATCTGCGTGATGGCGCCTCGCAGGGAATACGTGATCGAGATGTCTACACCCTGATCTGTCTTTCCTCGCAGAACCCGGCCGTCGGAGGTGTACTGGCTGATCGTCGCGCTCTGCGCCTTGGTCACTTCGGTGATGCGAGTGAGGTCCCCCAACTCGTTGTAGGCCAGTGTCCACTGCTGGGACTGCACCCCGTCGGTGAGTTCGGTGATGCGGGTGTTGAGGTGCTGGGCGTTGTAGTTGTATTCGGTGGTGGAGACTGGCCCGGTGGGTGTGGCGGTGAACTTGGCCGCGCCGGTGGTGTCGGTGGTGCTGCGCGTGGTGAGTGATGTGATGCCGCGCTGGTTGTATGTGTACTCGCTTAGGCGGCTGGGCTCCGCAACGGTCCTGGGCAGGCTCCAGGTGGCGTGCCACTGGGTGGAGACTACCGAGGTGGCCCGGGCCAGACCCGGGCGTGTGGTGGCGGTGGCGAAGCTGGCCGGGAAGGTGGCGCGCTCGGTCTCCAGGCCACGTTCGTTGTATTTGTAGAAGACGACACTGCCGTCGTGCTGCAGCTCGCGCAGCTTGCGCCCGGCTTCGTCGTAGGTGATGGCCTGCGCGGTGCTGCCGCACAGCGGGCAGGGGGCGCTGGCGCCAGCGGGTCGCAGCACGCGGCCTTGCAGGGTGAAGCGGTGGGTGCGGGTGGTGGGTGTGCCTGTGCTGAAGTCGGTGATGGTGGTTTGTGGTGCGCCGCTGACGTCTTGCCCGTAGCTGAACTGCAGGCGGTCCACACCGCTGGCGCGCTGGGTCTCGCTCACGCGGCCCTGGGCATCGTAGGTGTAGCTGCCGATGCGCTGGCCGGTTTCGTCGGTGATGCCGGTCAGGGCACGGGGGAAGCGACCGTCTTCGTAGTGGTAGCGTTTGATGTTGCCGTCGGGCCACGTGACGGTGAGCAGGTTGCCTTGGGTGTCGTGGGTGTAGCGGGTGATGTCGCCACCGGGGGCTGTGAGCGTTGCCAGGAAGCCATTGGCATCCCAGGTGAAGCCAAGCTGGCGGCCGAAGGCGTTGGAGACCGATTGCAACTGCCCGGAGGCGTTGTAGACCAAAGAGGTCATCCAGCCGTTGCGCGCGGTGATCTTCAGCAGCTTGCCGTTGTGGTCGTAGGTTTCCCGTGTGTTTTCCCATTGACGTTGCAGCTCCCAGACCACGGCGGTGGGGTCTGTGGCGGATGTGCGGTTCAGCGTGTCACCTGACTCTGTGGACACCCACGCATCGGCCGTTGCGCCTTTGGCGAATCGCACCACGCTGCCGTCTGCGGCCAATGCGTGTACGTCGGCCACCAGGGAATCGACTTGAAGACGGCTGGAGTAGGTGTGCAGCCATGTGCCGGCGGGCAGCAAGGA
>JBKBWW010000085.1:0-17152 GCA_046314475.1 Hydrogenophaga sp. | reverse complement strand
GCGCTGGTCACGCAGCCAGCGCACCGGTGGCGGCGGGTCCGTGAGTTCGGCGTGGAAACTCGGCGGCAGTGACACATCGTCGGGACGGAACAGGTCCCAGTAGCGGCCCGGCGGCGTGAAGGGGTGGTGCGGGTCGGGGAAGGAGCACTGCACGAAGAAGGGCTGTTGGTCGTTGGCGCGTTGTGCCAGCCACTCGCAGGTCTGGCCGGCGATGTAGGCCGTGGGGTAGAGATCTTCAGGCACGCGGGTGCGCCAGGCCTGGCGCAGCGCAGCGAGCTGCAGTTCGGGCGTGGGGATCGCGTTGTCCGGCCCGATCAGGCGGTCGGCATCGCGGGTTTGCTGCCGCAGCCAGCGGCGCCAGTGGCCGTGTTGTTCGTCGGCATGGCCGATCGTGAGGCGCACATGCTCGAAGCCGTAGTAGGGCAGCGCCAGTTTGAAGCCGGGGTCGTCTTCCCAGCGTTTCCACACCTCCTGACCGTGGCGGCCAGGGTAGGGGCGGCGCGCGTCGTGTGGCAGGCGTTGGCCCACACCGGGCCATGGCGCGGGCACGGTGGTGATGTTCTGCAGATGGGCCTTGCCCAGCAGCGCGGTGCGGTAGCCGTCCTCGCGCAGCGTGTCGACGAAAGTGCTTTCGCCGTGCGAGAGTTCGCGCCCGTTCATCTGCACGCCGTGTGCGCTGGGCAGGCGTCCGGTCATGAGTGAGGCGCGGTTGGGCTGGCAGATTGGCGTTGCGACGTGGAACTGATCGAAGCGGCAGCCCTGTGCAGCCAACGCGTCGATGTGCGGCGTGCGCACTTCGGCGTTGCCGTAACAGCCGAGGTGATCGGCGCGGTGCTGGTCGGTGACGAACAGCAGGAAGTTCGGGCGCCGCGCCATGGGTGTGGTTCCTTCAGTCCACCTTGATGTTGAGTTCCTTGGCCAGCTTGCCGTAGCGCTCGTTGTCGGCCTTCATGAAATCGGCCAGCACCTGCGGTGTGCCGCCCAGCACGTCCAGACCTGCACCGTTGAGCTTGTCGCGCACGTCGGGCAGTTGCAGCACGTCGTTGAATTCGCGGTTCAGACGCGCCACCACGGCGGGCGGTGTGCCGGTGGGCGCGAACACGCCGTACCACGCATTCACCTCGACACCGGCCACGCCTTGCTCGGTGGCGGTCGGCAGGTCGGGCAGCAACGCCGAACGCTTGCTTTCGGTCAGCGCCAGCGGCACCAGCTTGCCGGCCTTGATGTGTGGCACCGCTCCGCCCAGCCCCGTGAACAGGAGCTTGACCTCACCGCTGAGTGCGGCGGTGATGGAAGGGCCCACACCGCGGTAAGGCACGTGGAGCAGGTCGACCTGGGCCGAGCGCTTGAGCATTTCGCCCGCGAAGTGCATGGGCGAGCCGTTGCCCGGACTGCCGTAGGGCAGACCCGGCGACTTGCGCGCGGCGTCCAGCGCGCCTTTGAGTGTGGTCACGCCCAGCTGGGGGTTGGCCACCAGCACCATGGGTGTGGTGGCGGGGGAGATCACCGGCACGAGGTCCTTGTGCACATCCACGCCACCGCCAGCGCCGGGTGCGAGCACGTGGGGCGAAATCACCATGGTGTTGGGTGTGAGCAGCAGCGTGTGGCCGTCGGGCGCGGATCGGGCGACTGCGCTGGCGCCCAGCAGTGCGCCGGCACCGGGGCGGTTTTCCACCACCACGGCCTGGCCGAGCTTGGGCGCGAGCTTGTCGGCCAGCACGCGCGCGGCGAGGTCGGGGCCGCCGCCGGGCGGAAAGGGCACGACGATGGTCAGCGTCTTGCCAGGGAAGGTTTGCGCGGAGGCCCAGGGCAGGGCACAGGCGAGCGAGGCACCCAGGAGACCGAGGGTGAGGGCGCGACGGGCGGGCAGGCGTGCATTCATGTCATGTGTCCTTGAAAGTGCGTTCAGGCTTGTGCCAGGGGTTCGTTCCAGGCGTCGTATCCGTAGACCCAGTCGGCGTTGCCCGGGCCCTTCATCCACTGGTTGCCGCGCGAGCCGATCTGGATCTTGGCGGTGCGCTCCTGGCGCGTCTTCTCGTAGCGTTGCAGTGCGATCGCGGCCTGCTGGCGGTCGTGCACGCCGGCCAGCGCGCGGCCCAGCACCACCGCGTCTTCAATGGCCATGCCCGCGCCCTGGGCCATGAACGGCAGCATGGGGTGGCAGGCGTCGCCCAGCAACGTGACCGTGCCCACCGACCATCGCGGCAGCGGTTCGCGTTCGGACAGCGCGCTCTTGAGGGTGGTGTCGCAGGCGTCGAGCAGGGCGCGCGCGTCGCCGTGGAAGTCCTTGTAGAAGCCGCGCAGTTCGTTCACGTCGCCTTCGCTGGTCCAGGATTCTTCGGTCCAGCTCTCTTGCCCGGTGGTGGCGAAGACGAAGGTCTCGCGTCCCTGGTTCAGCGGGAAGGTGACGATCTGGCTCTGCGGATTCGGGCCCCACCATTTGGTGAAGGCCTCGATTTCGGGCACGTGTTTCACGCGCTCGGTGGGCACGACCGAGCGGAACGAAACCACGCCGGTGAAGCGCGGCTTTTCCTCGCCAAACAGCGCGCTGCGCACCCGGGAGTGGATGCCGTCGGCGCCCACCACCACGTCGAAGGTGTGTTCGCTGCCGTCTTCAAACTGCAGCGTCACACCCGCGTCGGCCCGCGCCAGCGTCTTGAGCCGCTTGCCGAACACGATCTGTTCGATCGGGAACTGCTCGGCCAGCGCGGCCAGGATATCGGCGCGGTGGATGGTGATCTGGGGCGCGCCGTACTGTTGCTCGGCGATGTCGCCCATGCCCAGGCGCGAGGTCTCGGCGCCGGTGTCCCAGTCGCGGCTGATGCGGAAGGTGGGGCGTGCGCCGCTTTGGCGGATCGACGCGCCCGCGCCCAGGCCGTCGATGGCGCGCACCACGTTGGGCGTGAGGTTGATGTCGGCGCCCACGCGCGAGAAGCCCTTGGCCTGCTCGAGCACGGTGACGTGGTGGCCCTGGGCCTTGAGGGCGATGGCGGCAGCCAGGCCGCCCACGCCGCCGCCGGCAATGCCGATCTTCATTCCTGACATGGGTGTCTCCTGTTGTTGGGTGTCGTCAGGCCACGTAGGCCACGATTTCGATCTTCATGCCGGGCACCACCAAGGCCACGCCGGCGCTGGAGCGGTTGGGCCACGGGGCCCGGAAGTACTCGCGGTAGACCGCGTCGATGACCTGCATGTCGCTCACGTCCGTCATGTAGATGAGCACCTGGGCCACGTCGTCGAGCGTCTTGCCGGCGCTCTCCACGGCGCGCTGGAGGTTGTCGAACGTCAGCCGGGCCTGTTGTTCGATCGGGCCGGTGTCCACCGTGCCGTCGGGCCGCACAGGTCCGTGCGCGGTGTAGAGCACACCGGCGGCGCGCACCATCCACGAAAACGGCTGCTTGAACTGGGGCAGGCCAACGTCGATGACTTCTCTCATGCGGACTCCGTGTGGGCGTGCACGCGGCGCGCCAGTTGGGCGTACCACGGGCAGGCCGGGTCGCGCAATTGCAGGTGGGTGTGGAAATGGTCGAGCCCGGGGGCCTCGTGCAGCGTGGCCGTGGCCTGCTGGGCCAGCAGCAGCGGGAGCATGCGGCGGTTGGAGCGCAGCACACGCGCGCTGTCGTTCTCGCCAACGCTCAGGTCGAACGGGACCCGGTTGCCGGCGGTCCAGTAGAGCGGGCTGTGCACCGCGTCCTGCAGCGGGTCGAGTCCGCGCAGCACGGTGGTGTAGACGCGTTCTTCCAGACTCTGGGGCGCGGGCTGCGGGTCGTGCAGATCCATGATGCCGCTGATGGGCAGGCAGCCTTGGATCATGTCGTCGGCCACACCGTGGGTTCGCCACGCCTGGCGCTTCAGCGCTGCCATGGCCGCCACATGCCCGCCGGCCGAGTGACCCGACAGGTAGACCCGCTTCGGCGAGCCGCCCCACTGCGGCAGCCCGGCATGCAGATGTGCCAGCAGCGCCAGCGCATCGTCCTGCGCTGCGGGCAGCGGGTGGTCCGGTGTGAGGCGGTAAGAAGGCGCCACCAGCACCATGCCGAGCGCGGTGACGTGGGGTGCCATGAAGTGCACCCACTGGCGGTAGCCGTTGGTCCAGCCGCCGCCGTGCCAGAACACCAGCACCGGTGCGTTCTGCGCGCCCTTGGGTGCGAACACGTCGAAGCGCTGCAGGCGGTGTGCGCCGTACGCCTGGTCAAGGGTGGCGGTCAAGGGCGCATCCAGCGGCACCTGCGCCCAGTCCGTCACGGTCCTGGCGTAGTCCACGGCCATCGGCGGCAGTGGGGGTTGACCATCGGGATCCAGGGTGTGGAGCGCAGGTGTGGACATGGCTGGTTGCTCAGTCGGCGACGATGCCGGTTTCGCGGATCACCTTGCCGAAGCGGGTGTTGTGGTCGGCGTTGATCTGCGCCAGCGCCGACGGGTCACCACCGGCCGGCAGCAGCGCCAGCGCGGTCATGCGGGTCACCACATCGGGCATCTTCAGGATCTCGTTGAAGTGACCGTTGAGCACCTTGACCACATCGGCCGGCATGCCTTTGGGGCCCATGAAACCTTGCCACGCGCCCACTTCCACGTCGGGAACACCGGCCTCGGCCAGGGTGGGCACGTTGGGGGCCAGCGGCGAGCGCTTGGCGTCGGCCACAGCCAGGTTCACCAGCTTGCCCGACGCGATGTGCTGCGCCACCGGACCGAGGGTGGTGTACATGACGGTCATGTGGCCGCCCACCAGATCGACGATGGCCGGGCCACTGCCGCGGTAGGGCACCTGCGCCAGCTTGACGCCGGCAGAGCGGTTGAACATTTCACCCAGGATGTGCATGGGCGAGCCGCTGCCGGGGCTGGCGTAGTTGCTCACCTTGCCCGCTTTGGTGCCGGCCACGAGGTCTTTCACGCTGGTGATGCCGGACGCCGTGTTGGCCACCAGAAAGAGCGACTGCGTGCCGGCCAGGATGATGGGCGTGAAGTCCTTGAGCGGGTCGTAGACCGCACCGGTACCGGGCTTGAGCACCAGCGGTGCGGTGGCCAGGGTGTTGGGCGTGAAGAGCAGGGTGTAGCCGTCGGGTGTGGACTTGGCCACATACGAGTTGCCGATGGTGCCGCTGGCACCGGTCTTGTTTTCGACGATCACCGGCTGCCCGACACGGGCCGACAGTTTTTCGGCGAACAGGCGCGCCAGGGCATCGGTGTCGCCACCGGGCGGGAACGACACGACCACGTTGATCGTCTTGCTGGGGTAGGCCTGCGCCAGGGCGCTGGTCGCGGGAAGGGTCAACGCGAGGGCGGACGCGGCGACGCTGAGAACAAACTGTCTGCGAAAGGTCATGGTGGCTCCTGGTTGCGGTGGGGTGGGTCGAGAAAACGCCGTGTGGCTCAGAACACCCCGGGGAACGAGCCCCCGTCGAGCATGATGTTCTGGCCATTGATGTAGCCCGCGTGCACGCTGCAGAGGTACGCGCAGGTGTGGCCGAGTTCGCTGGCAGCGCCGAAGCGGTGGGCGGGGTGTTTGGCCAGGCGCGCCTCGCGCACGGCCTGAACGGTCTTGCCTTCGCGCTGGGCTTGAGCGCTGAAGTTGCTGTCCAGGCGCGCGGTGTCGAAAGTACCGGGCAAGAGGTTGTTGATGGTCACGCCGCGCGCCACCGTGCTGCGCGCCAGGCCCGCCACAAAACCGGTGAGGCCGCTGCGCGCGCCGATGGACAGGCCCAGGCCGTCGATCGGCGACTTCACCGCGCTGGAGGTGAGGTTGACGATGCGGCCGAAGCCGCGCGCCATCATGCCGTCCACCGTGGTCTTGATGAGTTCGATCGGCGCGAGCATATTGGCATCGATCGCGCGGTGCCAGGTGTCTCGGTCCCAGGTGCGGAAGTCACCCATGGGCGGGCCGCCCGCGTTGGTGACGAGGATGTCGAAATCGGGGTGGGCCGCAAAGATGCGCTCGCGGCCTGCGTCGCTGGTCACATCGGCTGCGACCCAGTCAACCGGGCCGGCGCCCAACGCGGCCAGTCTCGCGGCGGCATCCATCAGCGGGCCTTCGGTGCGCGCCACGATCACCACGTGCACGCCGTCTTTCACCAGGGCTTCAGCGCAGGCGTAACCCAGCCCCGAACTCGCGCCGCACACGAGTGCCTTCTTGCCGGCAATGCCCAGGTCCATGGTTCAGCTTTCGAGGGTGAGGGGTTGGGACTGGCGCAGGTCCACGTCGAGCCGAGCCCACGCGTCGATCTCGACGCGCAGTTCGGGGAACACCAGCGCGCTCACGGCCACCAGGGTGGCGCAGGGGTAGGCACCTTCAAAGAAGTCGCGGCGCGCGCGGCCCACTTCGTCCTTGTCGGCGATGTCGGTCAGGTAGACCACGGTCTTGATCAGGTTGTGCCGGTGGCCGCCTGCGGCACACACCAGCGCTTCGAGCTTCTTCAGCACCACCATCGTCTGTTCGTAGGCCCCCTGCGGCGCGCCGCGTTCGGCCGCCTCGCGTGTGGCGGGGTGGCCGGTCATGCCCGACATCACCACCTCCTGCCCGACGCGCCAGCCATTGGTCCAGGTGGCGGTGGGCAGGTCGGGCACCAGCGGCGTGTGGATCTTCTCGGCGACGGACATCACTGGCCTCCAGCGGCCACGCGCGCCTTGATGCGCTCGCGCACCGGCACGAAGTCGTAAGTGGGGTAACACTCGGTGGCGAACACGCCCCAGGCCGAGCGCTCCAGCTCCAGGTTCACACGGCCCAGCAAGTGCGGCGGCACCTCCAGCGTGACGATCTGGCCCAAGCCCATGGCCACGGTCCAGGAGACCACGCGCGTGCCCTTCACCGGAAAACGCTCCCACCACTCGCTGGCTTTCAGCTTGGCCTGCACGTCGTCCAGCGTGAGCCCGGCGTGGTGCTTGAGCACGATGGTGATCAGCACGTTGGCGCTGTCCGGCGCGGTGTCGGTGGTGGCGGTGTCCGTCATGAGGTGGCCCACGGCATGGGTGACTCGTTCAGGCCCCAATAGAAGCTCTTCTGGCTGGTGTATTCCAGAATGCCGAGGCGGCCTTTCTCCTGGCCGTAGCCGCTCATCTTCACGCCGGTGAACGGTGTGCTGATGGAGAAGACCTTGTAGGTGTTGATCCACACCGTGCCGGTCTGCAGCGCGCGGCCGATGCGCCAGGCGCTCTTGAAGTCGCGCGTCCAGATGCCCGAGGCCAGGCCGAACATGTTGTCGTTGCACTGGGCAATCAGGTCGTCTTCGTCTTTCCAGGGCAGCAGCGCGAGCACCGGGCCGAAGATCTCTTCCTGGCACATGCGCGCGCTGTTGGGCAGGCCTTCAAAAATGGTGGGCAGGTAGTAGCTGCCACCGTCGAAGTAACCGCCGCTGGGGCGCTCGCCGCCGCACAGCACGGTGCCACCTTCGTCGCGGCCAAGCTGCACGTACTTCTCCACCGAAGCGCGGTGGCCGAGGTTGACCAGCGGACCCATTTGCGTGGTCTCCAGCGACGGGTCGCCCACGCGCAGTTGCCGCACGCCCTCGATCAGGCGGGACTTGAATTCGTCGTACACGCTCTCGTGCACGAAGGCGCGCGAGCCGGCGATGCACGACTCACCGGAAGAACTGAAGATGCCGTAGAGCACACCGGCCACCGCGTGGGCCAGGTCGGCGTCGGGCATGACGATGGTGGGCGATTTGCCGCCCAGCTCCAGCGAGGTCGGCATGAGCTTCTCGGCCGCGAGGCGCTGGATGCCCATGCCCACGTTGGTGCCGCCGGTGAAGGCGATGCGCTTGATGAGCGGGTGCTTGACGAGCGCGTCGCCCACCACGCTGCCCTTGCCCGGCAGCACGTTGATGATGCCGTCGGGCACACCGGCCTGCTGCGCGATGCGCGCGAGTTCAATGGCCATGCGCGGCGTGATCTCGGCCGGCTTGAACACCACGGCGCAGCCTGCTGCCAGTGCGGGCGCGAGCTTCTGCGCTTCGCTGGCAATCGGGCTGTTCCACGGGGTGATGGCGCCGACCACACCCAGCGGCTCGTGCACGCTCATGCTGAGGTAGTCGCCGCGCGACGGGGTGATGGCGTCTTCCCAGGTTTCGGCGGCGGCGCCGAAAAACTGGAAGGTGCCGGCGGCACTGGCCACCAGCGCGCGGCATTCCTTGATGGGCTTGCCGTTGTCCAGCCGCTGCAGTTGCGCGAGCTCCTCACCGCGTTCGCGGATGCCGCTGGCGATGCGGTAGAGCAGGCCGGCGCGTTCGTGGTGCTTGAGCCCGGCCCAGGCGGGCTGCTGGCGCGCGCGTTCGGCGTGTTGCACGGCCTCGTCCACATCGTCGGCGGTGGCCGCGTGCAGGCGCGCCACGGTGCTGCCGTCGTGCGGGTATTCGGTGGTGTATTCGGGGCCGGAGGCATCGCGCCAGCGGCCCGCGAAAAAGCTTTGCAATGCGACGCTCATATGGTCACCGATGAAGTGCGGTTGTGCAGGAAGCGCAGCGCGGACAGCACCGTGAGCGCCGAAGTCTTGGGGTTGTCGGGCAGCGGTTTGCCGCGCATGGTGATCTGCATCTCGCCGAAGGCGCCGCGCACGTCGATCTCGTGGATGTTCTCGGTCACGGTCGGGTCGGCGATCAGGCGCACGCGGGTCGCGTCCAGCCCGAGGCCGGCGAGCGACACGGTGGCGGCCACGTTGGCGTTCTTGGGGTACAGGCGCGCGGCTTCGCGCGCCGAGGCTTCCAGGATCACGGTGGGCACGGTGATGGCGTCCAGATCGACCACCTCCTCCGCCGTGGTGCCGCGCCAGCCCGCCGGCGGCTTGCGGCCGGTGTAGGTCACGCTCTCAAGGCCGGCCAGACGCGCCGAGGCGATGGCGTCGATGCCGCCGATGGCTCCCGCCAGCAGGTGCACACGCGTGCCCCCGCGCTGCGCGGCCTCGGCCAACTGCTCGGGCAGGCCGTCTTCCGACAAGGCACCGATGGACAGCACCGCGCATTCGATGCCGCGCTCCAGCGCGGGCAGCACGTGGGCGGTGATCGCGCCGTGGCCGGCGCATTCCACCAGCAGGGTGGTTTCGGGCGGCACTTCGCTGCACACGGTCACACCGGTGCCCAGCGAGGCCTGGCACTCGGCCAGGTGCCCCTCGGACACCACCACATGCGTGATGCGCACGGTGGGGTGGTCGGCCATGCGCGCCAGCAGCGTGCGGCCGATGGCGCCACAACCAATGAGCGTGACCTGCTGCACCGACGCCATGGTGGTCATACCTCTTGTTCCTTCTTCTTGGGCGGGCCGGCGAACTTCACCGCAAACGGGCCCCAGGCGTTCATGTCCACCTCCACCACCACCGGGCCGCCGCCCAGAGCCAGCGCTTTTTGCAGCGTGTCTTTGGTGGCGGCCGGGTCGGCCAGCTTGAAATGCGGCACCTGCAGGCTGGCGCAGAGCTGGGCGAAATCGGGCGTGTGCAGCTCCACGTAGGCGTGGCGGCTGCCGTAGATGTCGTCCTGGATGTTCTTGATCACGCCGTAGCGCTGGTCGTTCATGACGAGGAAGACCACGTTGGCCTTTTCCTGCGCGGCGCAGGCCAGTTCACCCAGGTTGAGCATGAAGCCGCCGTCGCCGCAGAGCGCAATGGTGCGGCGGCCCAGGGCATGTTCGGCGTCGGCCACCGCTGCGCCCACGCCCATGGCCAGGCCCTGGCCGATGCCGCCGCCCAGGGCGTGCACCCCGGCGCGCGGATGATCGAGCACCGGCGCGCGGTTGCCCCACATGCTGTTGGACAGCGTGATGTCGCGCACCCACCAGAGGTTCTTGCCGACCACCTCGCCCAGGGTGTTCTTGAGCTTGCTGTACTGGCCCAGCGTGCCGTCCACCAGCGAGGCGGCTTCGGCGCGTGTGCGTTTCACGTCGGCCACCAGCTTGGGGTCGATCTGCATGCGGCCCTGCAGGCGATCGGCCAGCGCGTTGAGCGTGATCTCGGCGTCGCCGTGCACAAACAGTTCGCTGGTGTAGCCGCGGTTGTCGGCCAGGGGGTTGGCGTCGATGCGGTAACGCGTGGCGGGCAGCTTGAGCTTGTAGTTCAGCGTTTCGTTGCTGCGCAGGCGCGTGCCCACGGCGAGCATCGCGTCCACCGTCTCGTAGAACTCTTCGGCCGGCTTTTGCAGGTTGTACGAACCCAGCGTGGCGGGGTGGTCTTCGGGCACGGTGCCGCGGCCCTGCACCGACGACACCACCGCCCAGCCCATGGCCACCAGGCGTTGCGCGGCAGCGCTCGCGCCGCGCGCCCCGCCACCGAGCCACAGCAGCGGGCGCTTGGCGATCAGCAGGCGCTCGGCCAGCGCGTCCACGGCGGCCAGGTTGGGCTGCACTTTGGGCACCGCCAGCGGCGAAAGATCGGCCGGCAGGTCCAGCTTCATCTTCTGCACGTCGATCGGGATCTCGATGCTCACCGGGCCGCAGGGCGGTGTCTGCGCCAGGCGCACGGCCTCGCGCAGCGTGGCCAGGGCGGTCTCGGGGTTGCGGATGCGGAAGGCGTCCTTGCCGACCGACTTGAGCATGGCCAGCTGCGCCGGGTGCTCGTGGATGTAGCCCAGGTCGCGGTCCAGGAAGTCGGACTCGATCTGCCCGGTGAGGTGCAGCAGCGGTGTGCCGGCGGTGATGGCCTCGACCATCGCGCCCGCCGCATTGCCGCAGCCCGTGCCGGTGCTGGTGACGCACACGCCCAGCGTGCCGCTCACCCGTGCATACGCATCGGCCATGTTGCAGGCCCCCGCCTCACCGCGCGCCGAGACGAAGCGGATCTTCGAGCGCGTGTGGAATGCGTCGAGGATGGGCATGTTGTGGATGGAGATCACGCCGAAGGCGGCGCGCACGCCGCATTGCTCCAGGAAGCGGGCGGCGAGTTCTCCCACGGTGATGCGTTTGCTGGTAGGGCTCATGCGACTTTCTTCTCAGGTGGTTTGTTTTGCCATCCACCCCGGTTGGGCGTGTGGCTGATGCGTTCGGTGAGCTGGCCGGCGGCCTGGCGCACCTGCTGGACGAGGATGTCGAGTTCGCCGGGCTGCACGTTCTGCGCGGGCACGCTGATGCTCACGGCCGCCGCCACTTCGCCGCGGTCGTTGAACACCGGTGCGGCGATGGTGGAGATGCCGGTCTCAAACCCGCCCTGGCTCACACCAAAGCCGTTGGCGCGGTCCTGGTCGATCAGCAGCTTGAGCTGCTCGACCGTGGTGGGCGTCTTGGGGGTGAAGCTGGGCAGTTCGGGCTCGGGGTAGAGCTGTTTGAGGGCGTGCAGATCCAGATCGCTGAGCAACAGGCGGCCCAGCACCGTGGCATGGGCCGGCAGGCGGGCACCGACCTGGATGGAATGGAACAGCGCGCTGCGCCCCGCCACCTTGGCAATGAAGACCACGTCGCGCGCATCGCGCACGACCAGGTGGGCTGAGTAGCCGCACTCGTCGCGCAGCGCTTCGATGACGGGGCGGCCGTGCTCGGTGAGCTCCATCGAGGCCAGGAATTCGAAGCCCAGGCGCAGCACGGCCAGGCCCAGCTTGTAGTAGGCACCGTCGCCCACGCGCTCGACAAAACCGCCTTGCTCCAGCGTCTGCAGCATCCGGAACACCGAGGCGCGCGGCAGGTCGAGTCGGCGCGAGATCTCGGCGCCGGTGAGCTCCCGCTCGTCTCGGTTGAACAGCATCAGCAGCTGCAGGCCGCGCATGAGGGCGGGTACGGTGTAGCGGTCGTCGTTCTTGTCGGTGGCCATGGTGTGTTCCTCCTGGATCTTCAGTTCAGTCCCAGCAGGGCGTTGACCGCGCCGGGGGCTTCGAGCGGGCACGCATGGCCCACGGAACCGAGATCATTCCACGCCACACCGGCCGCCTGCGCCACGGCCTGGCAGGACGCCGGCGTGGTGATGCTGTCGGCGTGGCCACTGGCCACCACCAGAGGGACACTCAGCTGCGCCAGGTCGGACGACAGCGTGCCGTGGGCCAGCAGGCGCGCGGCCTGGGTGTAGCCCGCGGGGATCACCTGCGCCATGTTGTCGCGCACCGCATCCACCAGTTCGGCCGGCGCAGCAGGCGACAGCATGGCCGCCGCGCGAGCTGTGGCCATGCCCTGCGGGCCCAGGCGCTCCAGCGTGGTCAGGCGGTCGCGCAGTTTTTGTTCGCGCAGCGCGGGCTCGGCGTTGCCATAACCCGCGGCGGGCGCCAGCAGCACCAGGCGCTGCACGCGCTGCGGCGCCTGCACGGCGGCGCGTGCGGCCATGAGCGCGCCCAGCGAGTGGCCCACCAGCGTCACTGGGGTCTTTGCATCCAGCGCATCGAGCCAGGCCCAGAGGCGATCGGCGTAGTCGCCGGCGCGTGGCCAGTCGGAGCTCACCGCGTCGCTGCCACCGTAGCCGGGTGCGTCCCAGGCCAGCACCCGCAGCGGCTTGTGTTGCGCCGCTTCGAGCTGGCGCACCCAGCTGCCCGACGCCGAGCCGATGCCGTGCAGCAGCACATGCGTCACCGCCAGCGCCGATCCGGCTTCGCGGTACGACACGCGCACACCATTCGCCAGCACGGCTTCGCGCTGCGGATGGAGAGCAAGGGCTTCGAGGGGCGTCATGGTGCTGTTCGCCCGGATCAGCGTTTGATCTTTGCCAACGGCGAATCGGGCGGGTAGGTCGGCGTGATCGGCTTGGGTGAACCCAGCATCACGCACATCAGCGCGTCCTCGTCGCCCACGTTGTGCTCTTCGCGGTACACGCCGGGCGGCACCGAGATCAGGTCGCGCTCCCCGACGATGGTTTCCCAGCGCTCGCCGTCTTTCTCGCAAACGACCTTCATGGCGCCGCGCATCACGAAGAAGATCTCTTCCACGTCGTAGTGGATGTGCGAGGGGCCGATGTTGCCGGCCGGGATCACCATGGTGGAGAAGGTGAAGTGCGCGGCGGGCACGGTGTTGGTGTCCTTGTTCACGCCGGTGCCGCCCGTGCCCACGTAGCGCATTTGCGCGCGGCGGTACTTGGGGTCGAAATCGGCCTGGAACTTCAGCGCGTCCCAGTCGTAGCTGCGGGTGGACTTGCGCGCCACGCGGCTGTCCATCCACTGCGCGAAGCTCTGGCCGTCGGCGCGCATCATGGTGCGCTGCGTCTCGGCTTCGGGCGGGATGTTGGGGTCCATCAGGCCGCGTTCGTTGAACACGGGCGCGTTGGCCGCTGCGGTGGGCTTCTGGATGGTGGTTGTGCTCATCGGGTTCTCCTGTTCAATTCATGACGAAGCCGCCGTTGACGGGCAGCAGCTGACCGGTGATGAAGCCGCTGGCCTGTGTCAGCAGGAACAGCGCCGCGGCGTTGACGTCTTCGGGCACCTGGGGCCGCTGAATGGCGCGGCCCTTCAGGTAGTAGTCGTGGCGCTCCTGCGGCACGTAGGCCGTGGCTTCCACCAGCGTGAGACCGGGCGCAATGGCGTTGACGGTGGTGCCGTCCTCGCCCATCTCGCGCGCCAGCGAACGCGTCATGGCGATCACCGCGCCCTTGCTCGCGGCATAGGCCAGCAAGCGCGGCGCGCCCCACAGCGCGGTGTCGGACGCCAGGTTGACCACGCGGCCGGTGCCGCTGGCGGCCAGGTGGGCACGTGCGGCGGCGGTCACCAGCCAGGTGCCGCGCACGTTCACGTCCATCACCAGGTCCCAGGTCTCGGGGCTGAGCTCGTTCATGCCCTTGCCACCGGAGTTGGTGATGGCGGCGTTGTTGATCAGGCCGTCGAGACCGCCGAGCCATTGCGCGGCCGCGTCCACCCCGCACTTCACGCTGGCCGCGTCGAGCAGATCGAGTGGCACGTAGTGCGCGTCGGGGCCCAGGTCTTTTGCCAGCTGCTCGCCTTGTTCGTGCAGCACGTCGCTGATCACGACGCGCGCGCCGGCGGCGATCAGTGCGCAGGCGAAGCTCGCGCCCAGGCCGCGTGCGGCGCCGGTGACGAGCACGCGACGGCCGGAGAGGTTGATTTCGGTTGTCATGGTGTTCAGGCCACGCGCCGTTCGGCGCTGGGCAGGTAATGAAGAACGCGCTTTTCGGCCAGCACCACCGCGTAGTAGGCGACGATGCCGATCACGGTGAGGGCTCCGATGACCACAAAGACCCCGGCTGTGTTGCCCTGGCCCTCGAAGAACACCAGCATGTAGCCTAGGCCCATGTTGCCGCCCACGAGTTCGCCCACGACCACACCGATCACGGCCAGCGTGCTCGCGATGCGCAGGCCCGAGAACAGCGCGGGCAGCGTGGTGGGGTACTCGACCATGCTGAACACCTGCAGCCGCGTGGCCGAGAACGAACGCGCGAGGTTGATCATGTCGTGGTCCATGGTGCGCATGGCCGAGAGCACGTTGATCAGCACCGGAAAAAACACGATCAGGATCGCCACCAGGATCTTGGGGTAGACGGTGTAGCCCAGCCACATCACGAACAGCGGCGCGAACGCCACCTTGGGTGCGATCTGCAGCGCCAGCAGGTAGGGCGAGAGCACGGCCTCGACCTTGGGCGACAGACCCAACGCGTAGCCGATGAGTGCGCCCAGCAGCGAGCCCAGGATGAAGCCCACCACCACCTCCATGGCGGTGATGCCCGCGTGCCAGAGCAGGCGCTCGGTGCCCCAGATGCGCACGGCTTCTTCGGACACGCGCGAGAGTGGCGGCAGCACGAATTCGGGCACGCCCATGGCGCCGGGGCCAAACTCCCACAGGGCCATGAACACCACCAGGACCAGCAGGCTCCAGAGCGCTGTGCTGTAGCGCTGCAATGCGTCTTTCATGTCAGGACTCTCGAAGGCGGGGAGGAAGGGCGGCAGGGATTCACTTGGCCAGCACGAACTGGTTGGTGTAGAGGTCCTTGAGCGGCGTTTCCTTCTGCACCACGCCGTTGGTCACGTAGAAGGTCTGCAGCTCGCCCAGGCGGGCTTCGTCCATCAGGCCCGGCACCTTCTGCTTGGCGTACACGTACTGGTTGAACAACTCGAAGGCTTTCTGGATGCTGGCTTCCTTGCCCTTGTGCACCGGCACGTGGTTCACATAGACCACGGTGGCGGCCTTGGGGTCGGCCATGATGTCCTTCATGCCTTTGAGCGTGGCGCGCACCAGCTTCTGGATCAGCTGCGGGTTCTTCGCGATGGTCTCGTCCGAGGCCAGGATGGCCTGGGCCATGCTCTTGAAGTAGATGTCGGCCGGCAGGATGTCGACCTGCGCGCCGGCGTCCATGGCGCTCACGGTCCAGTCGGGCACGCCGGCCATGGCCGAGGCTTTCTTGGCGGCGAACTGCTGCCACACACCGGCCGGGCCCGCGGCCTGGATGTTCACGTCGTTCTTGGTCAGGCCGACCTTGCTCAGCATGCCCAGCAGTGCGTAGTAGGTGGTGTCGGTGTAGGCCAGCACGGTCACGGTCTTGCCCTTGAGCTCGCGCGGGCTCTCGATCTTCTCGTCCTTGTGGCTCACCAGTTGGGTGAGAGAGCCGGCGCCGAGCACCGCCACTGCCTTGACCGGGATGCCCTGGGCGCGCGCAATGATCGGCGTGTCACCGATCGCGCCGCCGATCACCGCGTTGCCGGCCCCGATCTGCTTGGCCACGTCCACACCACCGCGTGCGGAGACGAAGTTGACCTTCAGGCCTTCCTGTTCGTAGTAGCCCTTGGCCTGCGCCAGCATCCACGGACCGAAGGCAGGCAGGGTGCCCGGTGCGGGCAGCAGGTAGGTGACCTCCTGCAGGGCCTGGGCGTGAACCGCCAGAGGCGAGACCAGCGCCGCCGAGGCGAGCAGGCTCAAGCAGGCACGGCGGGTTCCGTTGAAAGCGCGGTTCATCTTCATGGCAACTCCAGGGGGTGAGAAGGAAAGAGGGTGGTCAGTGCACGTCGGTCTGTGCATCGAGCTTGAGCAGGTCCATGAGACGGCTCACGTAGTCGCCCACGGCGGGGTGCTTGCGGCGCGCCATCGGGTTGTCGCGGCCAGGGATGTCGACCGTGATCTCTTCAACGATGGTGCCGGGGCGCTCGCTCATCACCAGGATGCGGTCGGACAGCGCCACCGCCTCGCTCAGGTCGTGGGTGATGAAGAGCACCGTCTTCTGGTGCTCGGCCACGGTGCGCGCCAGGTCCTGCTGCAGGATCATCTTGGTCTGCGCGTCCAGCGCGGAGAAAGGCTCGTCCATCAGCAGCACGATGGGGTCGACCGCGAGCGTGCGGGCCATGGCCGCGCGCTGGCGCATGCCACCCGAGAGCTGGTGTGGGTAGCTGTTGCCGAACCCCTTGAGGTGGCACTGGGCCAGCAGCTTCGCCGAGATTGCCGAGCGTTCGGCGGCCTTCACGCCGCGCAACTCCAGGCCGAACTCCACGTTCTGCGAAATCGTGCGCCACGGCATGAGCAGGTCTTTCTGCAGCATGAAGGCGACGTGTTTGTTGGGGCCGGTTACCACTTCACCATTGACCTTCACCGTGCCGGCCGAGACCTTGGCCAGGCCCGAGCCCATGTTGAGCAGCGTGCTCTTGCCGCAGCCCGATGGTCCAATGAGTGAGACCACCTCGCCCGGCTGGATGGACAGCGTCACGTTGCGTGCCGCCACCACCTCGGGGTTCTTGCCTCGGCCCGGAAACCGCTTGTCCACGCCGATGAATTCGATCGCGGGATGCAGGCCACCGGAGGTTGGCGAGCGGGTCGGGGAGCCGTGAAGTGCGTCGTTCATGAGAACCTGCGGGCGGTCGTTAGTGTTTTGTATATGAAACGTTGATTCATTACGGAATCAATCGTAGGGCCGTTGAGCGCGCTTGTCTGCAAAAACCCAGCAACCCTGAGGGGTATTGGCGCGGTGGATGCGGCGCGTTGCGTGGATGGCGGGCGCAACGGGCTGTGGGAGCGCCTGCGTCTATGGCCTAATAGCGGCTTTGCAATCTCTCTCAGGAACAGCCATGGGCAACAAAATCGTCACCGAAGCCGACCGCAAAGCCACCCCCCGCCCCACGCCCGTCGCCGGCGTGTCCCTGACCTCCCCTGGCCGTGGCCAGCGCGTGAGCCTGGAGCGTGGCGTGGCCACCCGCAGCAAGAAGAACCCTGGCAAGCGTTCGAAAAAGGGCGGCTGATCCAGCCCCTGGCCCGTGCGGCCAGACCCCATGCAAACGGCCCGCGATGCGGGCCTTTTGCATGTCAGCGCGTGAAGGTGAGGAACCGCCCTTTGTAGGCC
>JBKBWW010000084.1:0-17159 GCA_046314475.1 Hydrogenophaga sp. | reverse complement strand
GCTGGAGGTGATCAAGCAGGTGGAAGACTTCATCCTGAAGCAGCCCGAAGTGCAGAGCATGGTGGGTGTGCTGGGTTTCAGTTTCTCGGGCCAGGGCCAGAACGCCGCGCTCGCCTTCATCACGCTCAAGGACTGGAAGGAGCGCACAGGACCCAACAGCTCAGCCGAAGCCGTGGCAGGTCGTGCGTTTGGTGCGCTCTCGGGCGTGCGCGACGCCTTCATCTTCCCGCTGAGTCCGCCGCCTATTCCCGAGCTGGGCTCGTCGTCGGGTTTCAGCTTCCGTTTGCAGGACCGTGCAGGTCTGGGGCGTGAGGCGCTGCTCAGCGCACGCGGTCAGTTGCTCGGTCTGGCATCGCAAAGCAAGGTGCTCACGCAGGTGCGCCCGGACGGCCTGGAAGACGCACCACAGCTGCAGATCGACATCGACCGCGACAAGGCCAATGCGCTGGGCGTGGGCTTCGATGCGATCAACGCCGCCATTGGCACCGCGCTGGGTTCGAGCTATGTGAACGACTTTCCCAACGCGGGTCGTCTGCAACGTGTGGTGGTGCAGGCCGATGCGCCCGCCCGCATGCAGCCCGAAGACCTGCTGCGCCTGAACGTGGTCAACAACAAGGCGCAGGCGGTGCCGCTGTCGGCGTTCGCCACCACCAAGTGGATCACCGGCCCGATGCAGACCGTGCGCTACAACGGTTACCCGTCCATGCGCATCAGCGGCAGCGCGGCGCCCGGCGCCAGCACCGGTGCGGCCATTGCCGAGATGGAACGCCTCGCCGCGCAGTTGCCACAAGGCATCGGCTACGAGTGGACCGGCCAGACGCGCGAGGAAAAGCTCGCGGGCTCGCAAGCCATCATCCTGTACGCCTTCGCCATCCTGGCCGTGTTCCTGTGCCTGGCCGCGCTGTACGAGAGCTGGACGATTCCTCTGTCCGTGATTCTGGTGGTGCCGCTGGGCGTCATCGGTGTGTTGCTCGCCACCTTGTTCCGCGGTTACTCCAACGACGTGTACTTCCAGGTCGGACTGATCACCATCATCGGTTTGTCGGCAAAGAACGCGATCCTGATCATCGAGTTCGCGAAAGACCTGCAGGCGCAGGGCAAGGGTGTGATCGAGTCGGCGCTGGCCGCCGCCCACCTGCGTTTCCGTCCCATCGTCATGACCTCGCTGGCGTTCACGTTGGGTGTGTTGCCGCTGGCCCTGGCCTCCGGCGCAGGCTCGGCCAGCCAGCGCGCCATTGGCACCGGCGTGATCGGCGGCATGCTCACCGGCACGGTGCTGGCGGTCGTGTTCGTCCCGATCTTTTTTGTGGTGGTGCGCACGCTGTTCAAGGGCAGCGAACGCCAGCACCGCCGCGACGCCGAACAGGCACAACAACACGGAGTGCACTGACATGCAGAACGCGTCCTCATCCTCCATGCGCGCAGCGCTGACGCTGGTGGCAGCCGCTGCCTTGGCCGCCTGCTCGTTCACGCCCAAGTACGAGCGCCCCGCCGCACCCGTGGCCGCCACGTTCCCTGATCAGGCCCCACCCTCAGCCGCCCAAGCCGACAACATGGCCTGGCGCGAGTTCGTGGGCGATGCCCGCTTGCGCGACCTGATCGCGCTGGCGTTGGCCAACAACCGCGACTTGCGCGTGGCCACGCTCAACATCGAGCAGGTGCGCGCGCAGTACCAGATCCGCCGCGCCGACCAGTTTCCTTCGGTGGGTCTGGCCGCAGCCGGCAACCGCCAGCCCGATGGCAATGGCGGCATCGCCAGCACCTACAGCGTGGGCCTGGCCCTGAGCAGCTGGGAGATCGATTTTTTCGGTCGCCTCGGCAGCCTGAAAGAAGCGGCGCTGGCGCAGTACCTCGCCAGCGAAGAAGCGCGCCACGCCGCGCAGACCAGCCTGGTGGCAGCTGTGGCGAGCACCTGGCTGAGCCTGCAGACCAACGACGAGCTGCTGGCCCTGACCCAGCGCACGGTGGCCACACGGCAAGACTCGCTGCGGCTGAGCAAGCTGCGCTTTGACAACGGTGCCACCTCCGCGCTGGACCTGCGCCAGGCCGAGTCGTTGACCGCCGCAGCGCAGTCTGCATTGGCCCAGCAGCGCAGAGCGCGCGCGCTCGACCTGAATGCGCTCACGCTGCTGGTGGGCCAGACGCCGCCGACCGCGTTGCTGCCCGCACCACCGACCATGCCCGAGGCCGTGTCGGCCAACGGTGTGGTGGTGCCAACAGCCCCTGTGCCCGCAGCAACCCTGTTGCGCGATGTGCCGGCTGGCCTGCCGTCCGACCTGCTCAGGCGCCGCCCGGACATCCGCCAGGCCGAGCAACAGCTGATCGCGGCCAACGCCAACATCGGTGCCGCGCGCGCTGCCTTCTTCCCGCGCATCTCGCTCACCGCCAGCGCGGGCACGGCGAGCAGCAGCCTCTCGGGCTTGTTTGAAAGCGGCTCCTGGGGCTTCACGCTCGCACCGCAAGCCTTGCTGCCGATCTTTGATGCTGGGCGCAACAACGCCAACCTCGGCTCGGCCAAGGCCGCGCGCGAGATCGCGGTGGCGCAGTACGAAAAAGCGATCCAGACCGCGTTTCGCGAAGTGGCCGATGCGCTGGCCGGCAGCGCCACGCTGGGCGACCAGCTCACCGCCCAGCAGGTGCAGGCCACGGCCGAGGCCGAGCGATTCCGCCTGGCCGAGCTGCGTTACCGCAACGGGGTGTCGAGTTTTCTGGACGTGCTGGACGCACAGCGTTCGCTGTTCACGACGCAGCAGGCACTGGCGCAGACGCGTCTGGCGCAGCAGCAGAACCAGGTCGCTTTGTACAAAGCCTTGGGTGGTGGCTGGACAGAGTGAGGGTGGACCAACTGCGCAGCGCTTTGTGCGGCTTCCCGGAGCGTGATGTCTTGCTCAGGGCACCCGAAGATCCGGCTCTGCCGGTCCCAGGGTGCGCCCCCCTTTCAAGGGGGGACGCGCGAAGCGCGGCGGGGGGTCAAGTCTTCAGGTCGTAGAACTTCACGATGTGTTGCCACGCCACCTGCGGATCGTCCACGTACTGGAACAGCGAGAGATCCTCGGGCGAGATCGCGCCTTCCTCCACCAGCACATCGAGGTTGATCAGGCGCTTCCAGTAGTCCGACCCAAACAGCAGGATCGGCACCGGCTTGGCCTTCTTGCACTGCACGAGGGTGATCACCTCGAACAGCTCGTCGAGCGTGCCGAAGCCGCCGGGGAACGCCAGCAGGGCCTTGGCGCGCATCATGAAATGCATCTTGCGCAGCGCGAAGTAGTGAAATTTGAAGCTCAGCTCGGGTGACACGTAGGGATTGGCCGCCTGCTCGTGCGGCAGCGCGATGTTCAGGCCCACGTTGAGCGCGCCTTCGTCGTGCGCGCCGCGGCTGGCGGCTTCCATGATGCCGGGGCCGCCGCCGGTGCAGATGTAGAGCTGGTCGGCCTTGGGGCAGCTCGCGCTGTAGCGCGCCACGGTGCGGGCGAACTCGCGGGCGTGGTCGTAGTAGGGCGCGTTGCGCACCATGGCCTGGGCGCGTGTGATGTCCGCGGCCACGCCGCTGCGCTCGGCGCGCACCAGCATCTCTTGCGCTTCGCTGGCTTCGCGAAAGCGCGCACTGCCGAACACCACCACGGTGTTCTCGATGCCGGCGTCGCGTTGCGCCAGATCGGGCTTGAGCATTTCCAGCTGAAAGCGGATGCCGCGCGTTTCGCGGCGCAGCAGAAATTCCGGGTCGGCAAAGGCCAGGCGGTAAGCGTCGGCATGCAGGGGGTTGCCTTCATTGGCGTGCGTTTGCAGTTCGGCCCAGGCATCGGCCAGGCGCCGTTCGTTGATGTTTTGTGGGGTTTCCATGAGGGGCTCCTTGAATCGACAGTGTGACCTGCTTGTGTGACTACAAGCCGAGTGCCAGGGCCAGCGGCACGAACAGGACCGCCAGCGCATTGCCCAGCATGATCATCGCGCCGACCTTGTCGGGCTCCTGGTGGTAGCGCTCGGCAAGCATGAACTGCATCACGGCCGGGGGCAGGGCCGCAAACAGCAGCAGTTGCCCTCGCGCAGCGCCTTCCAGGCCGAGCGCCCAGGCCAGCGGAATGCCGATGGCCAGACCGATGACGGGCCGTGCCAGAGCGCCCAGCAAACCCAGCGCCAGACCCGAGCGGGTGAGGGCTGTGAGCCGCACACCCAGCGCGAACAGCATCATGGGCAGCAACGCGTCGCCCAGCAGCTTCAGGCCGGAGAGCACCACGTCGGGCGGGCGCACCTCGGTGAGCGCGCTGATGAAGCCCAGCGCGGTGCCGATCATGAGCGGGCTGGTGAGCAGGTCTCGGGTGCGCGCCAGCCGGCTGGTGATGCGCGCACCCAGCGAGAAGTGCAGCAGGTTGCTGACCGAAAACAGCGCCACCGCCGCGCCAAAGTTCGCCGGACCGAAGGCCAGCAGGGCCAGCGGAAGGCCCATGTTGCCGCAGTTGTTGAACATCACCACCGGCACCAAGGTGCGCGGCTGTGCGCCGAATGCTTTGGCGAGCGGCCAGGCCAGCAGGCCGCTGAGCAGGATGAGCACGGTGCCGCCGACCAGCAGGGCGGTGTGGTCGGCCATGCGGAAATCGCGCGAGGCCAGCGCCGAGTACACCAGCAGCGGCGCCAGCACATCGAGGGCGATGCGGTTGAACACCGACATGTCCGGCACACCTCGGCGTGCGTAGCCGTAGCCGATGGCCACGATCAGGAAGACCGGGATGATGACGTCGGAGATGCGGGCAATCAGGTCCATGGCGCGGGGTGTTCAATACAAACGAAAGAGGCTCCCACAGGAGCCTCTTGAATCAGACCGTCAGCGCGTGATCAGACGCGCTTGCGGTATTCGCCGGTGCGGGTGTCGATCTCGATCTTGTCGTCTTGCGCCACGAAGAGGGGAACCGACACTTCAAAGCCGGTGGCGATCTTGGCGGGCTTGAGCACCTTGCCGGACGTGTCGCCCTTGACGGCGGGTTCGGTCCAGGTGATCACGCGCTCGACGCTGGTGGGCAGTTCGACCGAGATGGCCTTGCCGTCGTAGAACACCACTTCCACGGTCATGCCGTCTTCCAGGTAGTTCAGCGCGTCGCCCATGTTTTCGGCTTCCACCTCGTACTGGTTGAAGTCGGTGTCCATGCACACGTACATCGGGTCGGCGAAGTAGGAGTAGGTGCACTCCTTCTTGTCCAGGATGATCTGGTCCATCTTGTCGTCGGCCTTGCAGACGACTTCGGTGGCCATGTTGTTCAGCAAGGCCTTGAGCTTCAGGCGCACGGTGGCGGCACCACGGCCACCACGGCTGTATTCGGTTTTCAGGACGATCATCGGGTCCTTGCCGTGCATGATGACGTTGCCGGCGCGGAGTTCTTGAGCGATTTTCATAAGGGTTCCAACGGTTGGGCCGCGTGTTCCTGGCGTGGGCTGGACACCCGGGAACTGAGCTGATGGCTGCGATCTGTGCGGCGAGGCAGACGGCTGGCGGAAGCGGTGGCCGGCATGTTGCCCGGGCCGGATTTCCGCAAAGCCTCGAATTTTATCGCTTTTCCAGTGCGAAGCTGCTCAGCTGGCTGGCCAGGTCGGGCTGGGCCAGCAGGCGCTGGCGCGCGGCCTGCACGCAGCCGTGCCATTCGGTCAGCGTGCTGGCGTTGGCCCACACCGGCGCGGCGCTGCCGATCCCGTTCCAGGCGCAGTGCAGGGCGCGCAGCGCGGGCGGGGCCTGTAGCCAGTCGAGGAAGGCTTGCAGCTTGGCGTGGTGTGCGTCGTCGTGCTGTGGGTAGATCTGCCACACAAAGGGCTGGCCCGCCCAGAGCGCACGCACCAGCGAGTCTTCGCCGCGCACGAAATTGAGCTGGCATGCCCAGAGCAGGTGGTCGAACCCGGGCTGGGTGAGCAAGGGCAGGGCGTGCAGTTGCCCGGCCGGGGATACCTGTGCCGCGCGCCAGGCGCGCCCGGGCGTGACCAGCCATTGCCAGGACGCCTGCGCTGCCTGGCGCAGCACCTCGGGCAGGGCAGTGGGCTCGTAGCAGAACAGGCTGGCTCGGGGTGACGAGGGCGGCAGGCCCAGGCCACGCAGCCAGGCGTCGGCGTCGAACGCGGCCTGCCGCTGCAGCAGGTCTGCCTCGCGCAGCAGGCCCCCCGTGCGTTCGGTGAAGCCGGGGTAGAAGAACCACTTGGTGAGTCCTCGCAATGGGCCGCTCATGACCGGCGAGGGCAGGCGGTGCGAGCGCTCCACGTAAGACTCGGCGCTCAGGTATTCGAGGTTGATCCACACCGGCGGCCGTTCGCCGTGGCCCAGGCGCGTGGCCAGATCGTCGATGCATTCGGGCGGCGGCTCGCAGCCGAAGGCCTCGATCCAGACGTCGGCCAAAGGCAGTTGGGCTGCCTGGCCAGCGGGCAGCGGTGTGGTCCAGTGCAGTACCTCGATGTCATTCACCTGGCCTTCGGTGGCGCCAGGCGCCATCCAGGCCAGCGCCTGCGGATCGTCCAGCCACAGGCGCACCGCCTCACCACGCCGCGCGAGCTCGGCTGAGAGCCGCCAGCACACGCCCACGTCGCCGAAGTTGTCGATCACCCTGCAGAAAATGTCCCAACGCATGGCCGCCATTGTCGCGGCAAGGCTTTCAAGGCCGCGCACAATACGCGCCCATGTCAGACACGCATTCAGAACAATTGCTCAGCGAGGTGGCCGCACTGCCCGGGCTGCCGGGCGTTTACCGCTACTTCGACGCCCAGGGCCAGCTGCTGTATGTGGGCAAGGCGCGCAACCTCAAGAAGCGTGTGTCGAGCTATTTCCAGAAGAGCCACGACGGCACGCGCATCGGCCACATGATCAGCAAGATCGTGCGCATGGAGACCACCGTGGTGCGCTCCGAGGCCGAGGCGCTGCTGCTGGAGAACAACCTCATCAAGACGTTGAACCCCAAGTTCAACATCCTGTTCCGCGACGACAAGAGTTATCCGTATTTGAAGATCACCGGCACGCGCGAGACCTTTCGCACCTCGGCCAAGATGCCGGTGCCCTCGCTCGCGTTTCCACGCATGGCTTACTACCGCGGCGTGGTCGACCGGCGCCACAGCTACTACGGGCCGTACCCCAGCGCCTGGGCTGTGAAGGAATCCATCACGCTGCTGCAGAAGGTGTTTCGCCTGCGCACCTGCGAAGACACCGTGTTTGCCAACCGCACGCGGCCCTGCCTGCTGTACCAGATCAAGCGCTGCAGCGGCCCGTGTGTGGACCTGGTCGATAGCGAAGACTACGCGCGCGACGTGCAGGACGCCGAGCGCTTTCTGCGCGGTGAAACGCAGGCCGTGCTCGACGCGCTGGAGCAGCGCATGCTGCTGCACGCCGAAAAACTCGAGTTCGAGCAGGCGGCCGAGCTGCGCAACCAGATGACCGCGCTCTCGCGCGTGCTGCACCAGCAGACCATGGACAACCTGTCCGACAAGGACGTGGACGTGCTCGCGGTCAAGGTGCACGGCGGGCGCGCCTGTGTGAACCTGGCCATGGTGCGCGGCGGGCGCCACCTGGGTGACCGGCCGTACTTTCCCGCGCATGTGGACGACGCCACCGCGATCGACAACGCGCTCTCCGAAGAGGGCGATGCCCGAACGGGTGACCCGGTCGAGCGCGTGGCCGCGCAGGTGCTCGAAGCCTTCATCGCCCAGCACTACCTGGGCATCGCCATGCCGCAGATTCTGGTGACCAGCCATGCGGTGGGCCGGCCGCTGCTGGACGCGCTGTCCGAGCAAACCGGCAACAAGGTGAACGCGGTGCACCACCCGCGCGAGCACCGCCGCATCTGGCTGGAGATGGCGCAGAAAAATGCCGACATCGCGCTGGCCCGCCTGCTGGCCGAAGAGGGCAGCCAGCAAGCGCGCACCCGTGCGCTGGCGGACGCGCTGCAACTGCCCGACGACCAGCTGGACACCCTGCGCATCGAGTGTTTCGACATCTCGCACACCGCCGGTGAATCCACCCAGGCCTCGTGTGTGGTGTTCGAAGGCCACAAGATGCAGAACAGCCAGTACCGCCGCTACAAGATCGAGGGCATCACCGGCGGCGACGACTACGCGGCGATGAAACAGGTGCTGCTGCGGCGCTACGGCAAGATCGCCGAGGCCATGCGTTCGGACGATGCGCCACCGCCAGATCTCACCGTTCGGGTTGAGCCCGTCGAAGCCCTCACCGACGAAGCGGCCGAGCCCACCGCCGAATCCATCACCGGCCCGCGCATGCCCGACCTGGTGTTGATCGACGGTGGCAAGGGTCAGGTGAGCATGGCGCGCGAGGTGTTCCAGCAACTGGGTCTGGACCTCTCGCTCATCGTGGGCGTGGAAAAGGGCGAGGGCCGCAAGGTCGGCCTGGAAGAACTGGTGTTCGCCGATGGCCGCGAGAAGGTCTACCTCGGCCACGACTCCGCAGCGCTGATGCTGGTGGCGCAGATCCGCGACGAAGCGCACCGTTTTGCCATCACCGGCATGCGCGCGCAGCGCGCCAAGGTGCGCACCGGCGGCAGCAAGCTCGAAGATATTCCGGGTGTGGGGCCGAAGAAGCGCGCGCGTTTGTTGCAGCGCTTTGGCGGCGTGCGCGGCGTGGCGTCAGCCAGCGTGGACGACCTCTGCACCGTGGAAGGCATTTCGGCCGAGCTGGCCGATGCGATTTACCGCGCCCTGCACTGAGACGCGCTCAGGCCAGGGCGTTGCCGAGCAGGCCGTGGTGCAGGAGTTCACCGGGCACGGTCGGCTCCCACTGCGATGCGCCGGGCCACGACGGTGTGCTCTTCGGGCCATTCAGAACCGGACGCTCGTGCCACCAGGCCCGGGCGGCATCACCCGAGCAGGTGTCGCCCCGCCACGTCTTGATCTGGCTCGCGTTCGATCCTGGATGGCGGTGCATGCTGCGGGCGGTTTGCCGCGCAAACAGCTCCAGCATGCGGTGGCGCAAGGGCAGCGATTGACCGAAGGGCGACACCCAGTCGATCAGCCAGAGCCGGTCGCCGCTGCGCCAGTCCCCGGGGGCCAACGGCGTGGAGGGATCTCTGAGGTACCGGCTTTCGGCTCGCGCGTTCAGGCAGGCGTAGAGCAGCAGGGCCACCGGGTCGCGCTGGCGGTGGTGAGGGCCCGTGCAGGCCAGCACGTACTGCCCCTGCCGGATCGGCTCCAGCAGGCGTTTCTCCAGGTTCTTGATGGTGAGCTGGCGTTGGCGAGGCAGTTGCATCCACAACCACACCGCTGCCCCAAACGCCTCGCTGGTCCGATTGGCTTGTCCGGTGAGTTGCGGGGCTTGGAGGTGGTGTGTGTTGTGCATGGTCAGGCTGCTGCTCGGGTTCGAAGTCCGCTGTGCGGTGTTGGCTTGGAAATGGATTCCTAAGATCTAAAAATGTGCACAAATTTTCCATCAAGTAATTGTTTGGAATTCATTTGAGCGCAAGAAAGACGGCATGAAACCGGAGCCTGCGTGAGAAAGTCCGCGGGCCTGTTCCTGGCCGGTGCCCGAGACGGTGCGCGCCGATGGCATCGCAAGGGGGCTACCCGACCCAGCCCGCATAATCGCGCCATGTTTTTCAACCTCCCCACCCTGCTCACCTGGGCACGCATCGTGGCCATCCCGCTGATCGTGGGGGTGTTCTATCTGGAAGACATGAGCGTGGCGCAGCAGAACCTGATCGCCACGGTCATGTTTGTCGTGTTCGCGCTGACCGACTGGGCCGACGGTTACCTGGCCCGCAAGCTCAACCAGACCTCGGCCTTCGGTGCCTTTCTCGATCCGGTGGCCGACAAGTTCCTGGTGTGCGCGGCGCTGCTGGTGCTGGTGCACCTGGACCGGGCCGACGTGTTTGTCGCGCTGATCATCATCGGCCGCGAAATTGCAATCTCGTCCTTGCGTGAATGGATGGCCATCATCGGCGCCACCAAGAGTGTGGCCGTGCACATGATCGGCAAGATCAAGACCACCGTGCAGATGGTGGCCATTCCCTTCTTGCTGTTTGATGGCACCCTGTTCAAGCTGATTGACACCCACCTCTGGGGCACCTGGCTGATCTGGATCTCGGCGGTGCTCACCATCTGGTCAATGGTGTATTACCTGCAGAAGGCCATCCCCGAGATTCGCGCCAAATCACGCTGACCGCGCTGAGACTGTGGCGATGCATTCCCCGACGCAAGACAACGCGTGGCTGCGCGCCATGCCCTGGGTGTTCGTGCTGATCTGGAGCACCGGCTTCATCGTTGCCCGCTACGGCATGCCCTACGCACCGCCGATGAAGTTTCTGGCGGTGCGCTACGCGCTGTCCATCGCCTGTTTCCTGCCATGGATCTTGCTGGCCGGTGTGAAGTGGCCGACCACCCGAACGCAGTGGATGCATCTGGCCGTCACCGGTGTCTTCATGCACGCGGGTTACCTGGGCGGCGTCTGGGTGGCCGTCAAGGCAGGCATGGGGTCGGGTCTGTCCTCGCTCATCGTCGGCCTGCAGCCGGTGCTCACCGCGATCTGGCTCTCGGGCACCGGCTCCAAGGTCAGCAAGCGCCAATGGCTCGGCTTGGTACTGGGCTTTGCAGGTCTGGTGCTGGTGGTCTCGCGCAAGTTTGGTGCGGGTGGTCCGGGCGATCAGGCCACTTGGTTCAACCTGTCGCTGGCGGTCATGGCGCTGTTCTCGATCACCATCGGCACGCTCTACCAGAAGCGTTTCGTGGCGGCCTGCGATGTGCGCACCGCCAACGCGGTGCAGTTGCTCGCGGCGTTGCTGGTCACGCTGCCGCTCACCTTGCTGGAGGCCGAGGCCATGCAGTGGAATGGACAGCTCATGGGCGCCATGGCGTGGTCGGTGCTGGGGCTTACGTTGGGTGGCAGTTCGTTGCTCTACATGCTGATCCAGCGCGGCGCGGCGGCCTCGGTCACCAGCCTGATGTACCTGGTGCCACCGTGCACCGCGTTGATCGCCTGGCTGTTGTTTGCCGAGCCCATCACCGCTGTCACGCTCGCGGGCACCGCGCTCACCGCTTTTGGTGTGAGCCTGGTGGTGCGCGCTTCACGCTAGCGGCACGACGCACGGGCTTCCACGGCTCGGGGCGGAAACGCTCCACCAGAAAGTCCACCAGCAGACGGATGCGCCGCGGCGTCTGAGAGCGGTAGGGCGCGAGCCAGTGGATATCGGCGTCCGCCATGGCCTGATCGGGCAGCACCCGCACGAGCTCCCCGCTGGCCAGCTGCGGTGCAATGTCCCACAAGCTGCGGAGCATGATGCCGCGTCCGGCCAGGCACCAGTCGCGCACCATCTCGCCCGAGTTGCTGGAGAGCGGGCCGTTCACCGGCACGTGCTTCACCTGTGCCTCACCCGCGCTCTGAAGCCGCCAGTGTTCGAAGCGCTGGCCAGGTCCGCCCCCGTTTTCGCGCACCACCAGGCAGCTGTGGCTGGCGAGGTCTTGCAGCGTGCGCGGCGCGCCGTGTTCCTGCAGATAGCCGGGTGCGGCGACCAGCACACGCTGGTTGCTGGCGAGCCGGCGCGATACCCATTCGGCCGCGCGTTCGCTCGGCGCGTTCCAGAGCCAGATGGCGCCATCAAAGCCTTCCACCGCCAGGTCGGGCAACTGCTCGGTGAGCTGCAACTGCACCTGCACGCCGGGGTGTTGTGCCTGGAACTCGGCCAGCGCCGGCCCGACCCAGAGGCGACCAAAGCCGAAGGTGGCCGCCAGGCGAATCGGCCCGGCCGGTTCGGCCTGGCGTTCGCGCAACTCGGCCTGCACCTCGTCGAACGCGCGCAGCAGGTGCACCGCGCGTTCGCACAGTGTGTCGCCTTCGGCCGTGGGGCTCACGCGCCGTGTGGTGCGCTGGAACAGCTTCAGGCCCAGGCCCGCCTCCAGCGCGGCCAGGCGTTTGGTCACGACCGAAGGAGCCACGCGCAGCGCGCGGGCGGCCATCACCAGGCTGCCATGCTGGCGCACGGCGAGCACGAGTTCCAGATCGGGGCGGTCCAATTGTTTCCTTTTTGGATTGAATCAATTGCCGGATTATTGCCGCAAGGCGGGCTATGCTGGCGACTTTCCAATACCCATCCGAAGGAGCATCCATGAGCCAACACCGCATCGCCGTCATCGCCGGAGACGGCATCGGCACCGAAGTCATGCCCGAGGGCATTCGCGTGTTGGAGGCCGCCGCCACGAAGTTCGGCATCGACCTTCAGTTCGACCACTTCGACTTCTCCAGCTGCGACCATTTCGAGCGCCACGGCAAGATGCTGCCTGACGACTGGAAAGACCAGATCGGTGGTCACGAGGCGATTTACTTTGGTGCGGTCGGCTGGCCCGACAAGGTGCCAGACCACATCTCGCTCTGGGGTTCGCTGCTGCTGTTCCGTCGCGAGTTCGACCAATACGTCAACGTGCGGCCCGCGCGCCTCATGCCCGGCGTGATCGCCCCGGTGGTGCGGCGCGATGGCAGCGCGCGCGCGCCGGGCGAGATCGACATGGTGATCGTGCGCGAGAACACCGAGGGTGAGTACTCCAGCATCGGCGGGCGCATGTATCCCGGCACCGAGCGCGAGATCGTCATGCAGGAAACCGTGATGTCGCGCATCGGTGTCGACCGCGTGCTGCGCTACGCGTTCGAGACCGCACGCTCGCGCCCCAAGAAACACCTGACCAGCGCCACCAAGAGCAACGGCATCGCCATCACCATGCCTTACTGGGACGAGCGCGTGGCCGAAATGGCCAAGGAGTACCCGGATGTGCGGGTCGACAAGTTCCACATCGACATCCTCACCGCGCACTTTGTGCAACGCCCCGACTTCTTTGACGTGGTGGTGGGCAGCAACCTGTTCGGCGACATCCTCTCCGACCTGGGCCCGGCTTGCACCGGCACCATCGGCATCGCACCCAGCGCCAACCTCAACCCCACGCGCCAGCATCCGTCTTTGTTCGAGCCCGTACACGGCTCGGCGCCCGACATTGCAGGCAAAGGCATCGCCAACCCGATCGGCCAGATCTGGTGCGGCGCGCTGATGCTCGACTTTCTCGGCTACCGCGCAGCGCACGACGCGGTGATGAACGCCATCGAAGCGGTGCTGCAGCCGGGCAGTGGCGCACCCCGCACCGGCGACCTGGGTGGGACCGCGAGTACCACCGATGTGGGACGCGCGATTGCGCAGGCGATCAAGGGTTGATCCAGGGCGCTCCGCGCGACGGCAGCCCTGTTGAAAGCGTCTAGAATCCTGCCTCTTGTGCCGCCGGGATTGGGCGCGCGACCCTCGTGTATTGACAGGGGTTGCGGCCCGTGGGTCTAATCACTTTTCGCGCGCTGCGGTCATCACCGCGTCCAGCGATCAACAGAACCAGTCCCACGGCAGCCAACCGCGCCGTTCCAGGACAAGCTTTGTACCTTCGGAACAACTCATCTCATTTCAAGAGGGGCCATTTGTGAACAAAACAGAACTCGTCGAGCACATCGCCAAGAACGCCGACATCTCCAAGGCAGCCGCCACGCGCGCACTCGACTCGACCATCACCGCCATCCGCACCACGCTCAAGAAGGGCGGTACCGTCTCGCTCGTGGGCTTTGGCTCGTTTGCCGTGACCAAGCGCCCCGCCCGCAAGGGCCGCAATCCCCGCACCGGCGACGAGATTAAAATCAAGGCCGCCAAGGTGCCGAAGTTCCGTCCGGGCAAGGCGCTCAAGGACGCGCTCAACTGAAGGCGACGCCCCTTTCCCGGTGGGGTGCTTAGCTCAGTTGGCAGAGCGGCTCCTTTACACGGAGTAGGTCGGCGGTTCGACCCCGTCAGCACCCACCACCATTGAAAAGGCGAACCCGGGTTCGCCTTTTTTGTTGTCGGCACCGGCAACACTTTTCATTCCATTTGAAGCAGCAGGGTTCCAGGCATGTTCGATACCATCCGCAACCACAAGAAGTACCTCATGGGCTTCTTGATGATCCTGATCATTCCCTCGTTTGTTCTGTTCGGCATCGAGGGATACACCAGCCTGGACCGGGGCGGCGAAGCCGTGGCCACGGTCGATGGCACGGAGATCACCCAGGTCGACTGGGATCAGGCGCACCAGGTCGAGTCGCAGCGTTTGCGCGAGGCCATGCCCACCCTGGATGCCAAGCTGCTGGACAGCCCTGAAGCGCGTTACGCCACGCTGGAGCGCCTGGTGCGCGACCGCGTGCTGGCCACCGCAGCGCAAAAGCTCAACCTGTTCACCAGCGACCAGCGCCTGGCCCGCGAACTGCAGCAGAACGAAGCCATTGCCGCCTTGCGCAAGCCCGATGGTTCGCTGGACGTGGAGGCTTACCGCGCCCTGGTGGCCCGCCAGAACATGACGCCCGAGATGTTCGAAGCCCGCGTGCGGGCCGACCTGTCGCAGCGCCAGGTGTCGCAATCCATCGTGGGCTCCGGCTTTGCGCCTGCGGGCCTGGCCAATGTGTCGCTCAACGCGTTCTTCGAGCGCCGTGACGTGCAGGTGGCCCGCTTCAACGCGACCGACTTCGCGGCGCGCGTGAAGCCCACCGACGCCGAGATCGAAGCCTTCTACAACGCCAACGGCCCGCTGTTCCAGGCGCCCGAGCAGGCCGACATCGAATACCTGGTGCTGGACGCCAGCGCCCTGCAGGCATCGCTGGCACTCAACGAAGCCGACGTCCGCGCGTATTACGACCAGAACGCCGGGCGACTGGCCGGCACCGAAGAGCGCCGCGCCAGCCACATCCTGCTCACCGTGCCCGCCGGCGCGCCCGCAGCCGACAAGGAAGCCGTTCGCGCCAAGGCCGCCGGCCTGCTGGAGCAGGTGCGCAAGAACCCGGCGAGTTTTGCCGAGGTGGCCAAAGCAAACTCCCAAGACCCAGGATCGGCCGTCAATGGCGGTGATCTCGACTTCTTCGCGCGCGGTGCCATGGTCAAGCCGTTCGAGGATGTGGTGTACGCGCTGCCCAAGGGTGGCATTTCCGATCTGGTGGAGACCGAGTTCGGCTTCCACATCATCCAGCTCACCGACATCAAAAGCCCGCCCCAGCGCAGCTTTGAAGCCATGAAGCCCGAGATCGAGGCCGAGCTCAGGCAGCAGCAGGCGCAAAAGCAGTTTGCCGAAGCCGCGGAGACCTTCAGCAACCTCGTGTACGAACAGGCCGACAGTCTCCAGCCCGCGGCGGACCGCTTGAAGTTGCAGATCCGCAAGGCGCAAGGGGTGCTGCGCCAGCCCCAGACCCAACCCGCCGCCACCGGCGTGCTGGCCAACGAGCGATTGCTGGCCGCGCTGTTCGCGCCCGATGCGATCGACCAGAAGCGCAACACCGAAGCCATCGAAACCGGCTCCAACCAACTCGTGTCTGCGCGTGTGGTGAAGCATTCACCAGCCCGCACGCGGGCCCTGGACGAGGTGCGCGAATCGGTGCGCACCCGGCTGGTGGCACAGCGCTCTGCCGAACTGGCGCGCGAAGAGGGCGACAAACAGCTGCAGGCCTGGAAGGCTGGCGGTGCAGCAACCGGCCTCTCCGCCGTTCAGACTGTCTCGCGCGAGAACCCGCAAGGTCTGCCCCAGCCGGTGTTGGTGGCGGCACTCAGTGCCGATCCCAAGAGCCTGCCCGCGTGGGTGGGCGTGCCGCTCGGCGCCGAAGGCTACGCGGTCGTGAAGGTCGAAAAAGTGCTGCCGCGCACCACGCGCGAAGCCCAGGCCCTGGGCCAGGAAGTGCAGCAATACAGCCAGTGGTGGGCCACGGCGGAGAGCCTGGCGTACTACGACACGCTGAAAGAACGCTTCAAGGCCAAGATCCTGGTGCCCGAGCCCGCACCTGCTGCGGTGGCCGCACGCTGAGCTTTTCCAACGGTGGCGGGGCTGAGGCGCCGCCACTTCGGGCTATAATCTGCGGCTTGCGGTGGCTGTAGCTCAGTTGGTAGAGTCCAGGATTGTGATTCCTGTTGTCGTGGGTTCGAGCCCCATCAGCCACCCCAAAAACATCCAGAAACCCGTTGTCCACAAGGCAACGGGTTTTTTCATGCCCGAACCGTTGCGGCGATGGCTCAGGTCTGCGGCAGCAGCTTGCCCGCAATGGCGGCGGCCGCCGAGCGGGTTTCCACGCCGAGCTTCTCGAACACATGCTCCAGGTGTTTGTTCACGGTGCGTGGGCTCATGCCCAGGATGTCGGCAATGTCGCGGTTGGTCTTGCCCTTGGCCAGCCACGACAGGACCTCGGTTTCTCGCGGGGTCAGTGCGATGTCGCGCAGGCGTTGTGCGCTGGCGCTGTCCGGCGGGGTGAGTGTGAGCAGCAGCATGGATTCGCCCAGACTGCCCTGGCCCATGTTGCGTGCCAGCAGGCGCCCCAGGCGCCCCAGGTCGCGTGTGGCTTCGCTGCTTCGCAAGGCGCTGTCCAGCCATTCGCCGGCCCGCGCGCCGGCCTCGCCATCGACACCAAAGGCCACCTCCAGCCAGGCCACCGCCTGCGGTGAGCGCCAGGCCATGCGGCTTTGTGAATCCAGCACCACGGTGCCCATGCCGGCCACGTCCACCGCTTCCTGCGCCAGCCTGGTGACGCGTGCGTTTCTCACGTGGGTGGCCAGCCGGGCCATCACCTCGGGAATGCGCAGCGGCTTGACCACGTAGTCCACGCCGCCGCTGGCAAAGCCGCACAGGATCTGGTCGCTCTCGGACAGGCCGGTCATGAAGACGATGGGCACGTGGGACCAGGCGGGTGTGGCCTTGATGTGGCGGCACAGCGCGAAGCCGTCCATGCCGGGCATCACGGCGTCCAGCAGCACGCCGTCGGGGATGGCCACTTCAAAACGTTCCAGCGCTTCCGACGCGTCGCGCGCAGCGAGCACCACATAGCCCTCGGCCACCAGCGCGTCGCCCAGCATGCGCAAGGTGTCGACCGCGTCGTCCACCACCAGAATCACGCGCTGTAAGGCCGACGGTGCTAACGCAGTGGGGTCAGAGAGGGGTGTCATCTTCGGTGAGTTCCGCGGTGTCCCTGAGGTACTCGATCAGGGTTTGAAAGTCGAACCGGTCCGCGCACGACTGCAGCAGCGCCAGCGTGGCGGCGTGCGCGGGTTCAGCGGTCTGGGCCTGCCACAGGCGCTGGCGCAGCGCGGCGGCCTGGCCCCGGGCGGGCCCGGGGGGCCGGGCCGGCCGCCGGGGGGGCGGGGGCCGGCCGCCCGGGGGGGGGGGGGGGCCCC
>JBKBWW010000083.1:0-17663 GCA_046314475.1 Hydrogenophaga sp. | reverse complement strand
GCTTCATGATGGCTTGTTCGCCCAGCGGGCCCTTGTCGCCTTCCAGGGCGAGTTTGGCCGAGCCGTGGATGATGGGGGTCGCGTCGCCGGGGAAGTCGTACTTGTCCAGGAGCTCGCGCACTTCCATCTCGACCAGCTCAAGCAGCTCGGCGTCGTCGACCATGTCGCACTTGTTCAGGAACACGATGATGTAAGGCACGCCCACCTGGCGCGCCAGCAGGATGTGCTCGCGGGTCTGGGGCATCGGGCCGTCAGCGGCCGAGCACACCAGCACGGCGCCGTCCATCTGGGCGGCTCCGGTGATCATGTTCTTCACATAGTCGGCGTGGCCGGGGCAGTCCACGTGGGCGTAATGGCGGTTGGCCGTCTCGTATTCCACGTGCGCGGTGTTGATCGTGATGCCGCGTGCCTTCTCTTCAGGCGCTGCGTCGATCTGGTCGTAGGCCTTGGCGGAGCCGCCAAACTTGGCCGCCAACACGGTCGTGATCGCCGCCGTCAGCGTGGTCTTGCCGTGGTCAACGTGACCAATCGTGCCCACGTTCACGTGCGGCTTGGTCCGCTCAAATTTCTCTTTTGCCATTTTCAATTCCTAAAGAACAAACCCGTGTCACGGTTTAAGGTCTGCATCACACTGCTGGTTCGCCCCGCACGGGGACAGGGCGGCGCGTGATCGCAGACCGGCTAAAACTGCATTGGTCAAGGGCGGGCCACCTGCGGTGATCCGCCCTCAACACGCTTACTTGGCGCGAGCCGCAACGATGGCTTCGGCCACGTTGCGCGGTGCTTCGGCATAGTGCTTGAACTCCATCGAGTACGTGGCGCGGCCTTGCGACATCGAACGCAGGGTCGTGGAGTAGCCGAACATTTCGGACAGGGGCACTTCGGCTTTGATGGCCTTGCCGCCACCGACCATGTCTTCCATGCCCTGCACCATGCCGCGGCGGCTGGACAGATCGCCCATCACGTTGCCGGCGTAGTCTTCAGGCGTTTCCACTTCCACGGCCATCATGGGCTCCAGGATCACCGGGCTGGCCTTGCGGCAGCCTTCCTTGAAACCAAAGATGGCGGCCATCTTGAAGGCCATTTCGGACGAGTCCACGTCGTGGTACGAACCGAAGTGCAGCGTGACCTTGACGTCCACCACCGGGTAACCGGCGAGCACGCCCGTGGTCAGCGCTTCGATGACGCCCTTTTCCACCGCAGGGATGTACTCGCGTGGCACCACGCCGCCCTTGATGGCGTCGACGAACTCGAAGCCCTTGCCGGCTTCGTTGGGTTCGATCTTGAACACCACGTGACCGTACTGGCCCTTGCCGCCCGACTGGCGAACGAACTTGCCTTCGGAGTCTTCCACCGTCTTGCGGATGGTTTCGCGGTAGGCCACCTGAGGTTTGCCCACGTTGGCTTCCACGCCGAATTCGCGCTTCATCCGGTCCACCAGAATTTCCAGGTGGAGCTCGCCCATGCCGGCGATGATGGTCTGACCCGATTCTTCGTCGGTCTTCACGCGGAACGACGGATCTTCAGCGGCCAGGCGCTGAAGGGCGATGCCCATCTTTTCCTGGTCGGCTTTGGTCTTGGGTTCCACGGCCTGCGCAATCACAGGCTCGGGGAACACCATGCGCTCCAGCATGATGATGGCGTCCGGATCGCACAGGGTTTCGCCCGTGGTCACGTCTTTCAGGCCGACGCAAGCTGCGATGTCGCCGGCGCGAATTTCTTCGACTTCCTGGCGGTTGTTGGCGTGCATCTGAACGATACGGCCGATGCGCTCTTTCTTGCCCTTGATGGGGTTGTAGACGCTATCGCCCTTCTTCATCACGCCCGAGTACACGCGCACGAACGTGAGCTGGCCCACGTACGGGTCGGTCATGAGCTTGAATGCCAGCGCAGAGAACTTCTCGTTGTCATCGGGGCGGCGGGTTGTGACTTCTTCGTCATCGTCCGTGCCTTTGACGTCTTCGATGTCCACCGGCGAAGGCATGAGTTCGATCACGGCGTCCAGCATGCGCTGCACACCCTTGTTCTTGAACGCGGTACCGCAGAGCATCGGCTGGATCTCGACCGCCAGCGTGCGCACGCGCAGGCCGTGGGTGATCTCTTCCTCGGTGAGGTCGCCCTCTTCGAGGTATTTGTTCATCAGCTCTTCAGACGCTTCAGCAGCGGCTTCGACCATCTTCTCGCGCCACACCTTGGCGGTCTCGAGCAGCTCGGCCGGGATGTCCTGGTATTCGAACTTCATGCCCTGCGAAGCCTCGTCCCAGATGATGGCTTTCATCTTGCGCAGGTCCACCACGCCGGTGAAGTTTTCTTCGGCGCCGATCGGGATCACGATCGGCACCGGGTTGGCCTTCAGGCGCAATTTCATCTGCTCAACGACTTTGAAGAAGTTGGCACCGGTGCGGTCCATCTTGTTCACGAAGGCCAGACGCGGCACTTTGTATTTGTTGGCCTGGCGCCAGACGGTTTCCGACTGGGGCTGCACACCACCCACGGCGCAATACACCATGCAGGCGCCGTCCAGAACGCGCATGGAACGCTCCACCTCGATGGTGAAGTCCACGTGGCCGGGGGTGTCGATGATGTTGATGCGGTGCTCGGGGAAAGACATGTCCATGCCCTTCCAGAAGCAGGTCGTGGCAGCCGAGGTGATCGTGATGCCGCGCTCCTGCTCCTGCTCCATCCAGTCCATGGTGGCTGCGCCATCGTGAACTTCACCGATCTTGTGGTTCACACCGGTGTAGAACAGGATGCGTTCGGTGGTGGTGGTCTTGCCGGCATCGATGTGCGCGGAAATGCCAATGTTGCGATAGCGCTCAAGGGGCGTGATGCGGGACATGGAAATACTCCGAAAAGGGATCGAGCCCGCCACCCTTCAACAAGGGATGCGGGCTCTCGGTTCTGGATGCTCTAAAGGGCGGAGGCCCGGATCAGAAGCGGAAGTGGCTAAAGGCCTTGTTGGCCTCGGCCATGCGGTGGACTTCATCGCGCTTTTTCATGGCGCCGCCACGGCCTTCGGTGGCTTCAATCAGTTCGTTCGCCAGGCGCAGGGCCATGGACTTTTCGCTGCGCTTGCGCGCGGCTTCCTTGATCCAGCGCATGGACAGCGCCAGACGACGGACAGGACGCACTTCAACGGGCACCTGGTAGTTGGCGCCACCGACGCGGCGGGACTTCACTTCCACCATGGGCTTGACGTTGTTGATGGCCACCGAGAAGATTTCGACCGGGTCTTTGCCGCTCTTCTTCTCGATCTGCTCCAGCGCGCCATAAATGATGCGCTCGGCGACAGCTTTCTTGCCGCCTTCCATGATCACGTTCATGAACTTGGAGAGCTCGACATTGCCGAACTTGGGATCCGGCAGGATTTCACGTTTAGGGACTTCGCGACGACGTGGCATTTTTTCACCTCATATTGCTTCAGTTGGCACCTTGGCAGGCACCGCGGAGGTCATTGGAACCCCCACTTACTCGACCCACACGGACAATTCCGCGCTTCGGGTCACTACGCTGATTTACCGCGCCACGCGGCAAACAGCACCTTGAATTCAAACCAGGCTCAGCGCCAGGATCACTTGACTTTAGGCTTCTTCGCACCGTACTTGGAGCGCGACTGCTTGCGGTCTTTCACGCCTTGCAAGTCGAGCGAGCCACGCACGATGTGATAACGCACACCAGGCAAGTCCTTGACACGACCGCCGCGAACCAGCACGACGCTGTGTTCCTGGAGGTTGTGGCCTTCGCCGCCGATGTAGGAGATCACCTCAAAACCGTTGGTCAGGCGCACTTTGGCGACTTTACGCAGAGCGGAGTTGGGCTTCTTGGGGGTCGTGGTGTACACACGGGTGCACACACCGCGACGCTGCGGAGAGTTTTCCATGGCCGGGCTCTTGGATTTGGTCTTTTCGACCTCCCGGCCGTGGCGCACGAGTTGATTGATGGTTGGCATTGAAAACGTCCCTAAACGTTTGAAAAAAGCGAAAACGGAAAGCTCTTCGGAAAATTCCGAAAAGCCCGCTAATGTAGCACGGGGGTGGCGCCCTGGCAATGCAGGCGCCAGTTGCGTCACTGAATCCAGAGGCGGATGGCGTCCCAGGCGCGACCGAACACGCCGCTTTCTTCCACCGTGTCCATGACGACCAGCGGAATTTCGGCCACGGTGGCGCCGCTGGCCAGTGTCACGCGCAGCGTGCCGAGCGCGTCACCGCGGTTGAGCGGTGCGACCAAGGGATCGGGGCGGACAACCTCGGTTTTCAGCTTCGAGCCCTCACCGGCAGGAACGGACACCACCACACCTTCGGGGCGGCCCAGCTTGACCTGCTCGGCCTTGCCCTTCCAGATGCGGGGCGTGGCCACCGGCTGACCGGCGGGGAACAGGCGCACGGCGTCAAACGCGGTGTAGCCCCAGTTCAGCAGTTTCTGGGTTTCGGCGGCCCGGGCGTTTTCACTGGTGGCGCCCAGCAAGACACTGATCAGGCGCCGCTGGCCCTGTGCACCCTCGCCCAAACCGGCCACCTGACGGCGCGCCGTGGCCACCAGGCAGTAGCCGGCGGCATTGGTGTGCCCTGTCTTCAGGCCATCCACACTGGGGTCGCGGAACAGCAGCAGGTTGCGGTTGGTGTCGTTGGTCGCCGGCGTGCCGGGGTAGCGGTAACGCTGGATCGAGTAGTAAGGCACGTACTGCGGAAAGTCGGTCATCAGGCGGTTGGCCAGGATCGCGAGGTCGCGCGCGGTGGTGGTGTGCCCGGCTTCGGTCAGGCCTTCGGTGTTGCGGTAGCCGGTCGATTTCATGCCCAGTGACTTGGCCTGCGCGTTCATGAGCTCCACGAACCGCTCCACCGAACCTGCCACGCCCTCAGCGAGTGCCACGGTGGAGTCGTTGCCCGATTGCACGATCATGCCTTTGATCAGGTCTTCCACCGGCACCTGCATCTTGGGGTCGATGAACATGCGCGAGCCCGGCATTTTCCAGGCGCGCTCGCTCACGCCAAATGTCTGGGTGAGACTGATCTTGCCCGCCTTGAGGGCGTCAAAGACGATGTACGCCGTCATCAGCTTGGTCAGCGATGCGGGTTCGACGGGCTGGTCGGGGTTCATCGAGGCCAGCACCTGACCCGACGTCACGTCCATCAGCAGGTAGGCCTTGGCCGCCACATCGGGGGGCTGGGGCATCTGGGCAAATGACGGCAACGCCGAGCCGGCGAGCAGAAGGGCGGAGAGCAGAAAAGAAGAAAAACGACGCAACAAAATCCGGTCCTTGGAAGGGAATCAAAAGAAACCTGCGCGGCCCCTCAGGCTCGCAGGTGGCGCAGCACCAACTCCCGCAACATCGGAAGCTGGCCATGAAAGAAATGACCGCCGCCCGGCACCACCGTCACGGGCAGCACCTGGGGTCGAGCCCAGTCCATCACGCTGGGCAGGGGAACAGTATCGTCCTGCTCCCCATGAAGGACCAGGGTTCTGGTGTGGAGTTCCGCAGGCACGGGCGCCACGTCAAACCGGCTGGCCGCCGTGCCGATGAGCACCAGGCGCTGGATGTCGCGCGATGCGTGCAGGCGGGCGGCTGCGTGGCTGGTGACGAACGCACCGAAAGAAAAGCCCGCGAGGCACAGCGGGCCTTCATTGGCCTGGGCTGCAACCACGTCCAGCAAGTCGTCGAGCTCGCCACGCCCTTCGTCGTACACCCCTTCGCTGGCGCCCACACCCCTGAAATTGAAACGGACGGCGGTCCAGCTGGCCAACACGCAGGCACGCGCCAGCGTCTGCACCACCTTGTTGGTGAGCGTGCCGCCGTGCAGCGGGTGGGGGTGCGCAACAACCGCTGTGCCGCGGGGCGCGCCGTCGGGGCGGTCGATGGCCAGCTCGATCAGACCCGCCGGGCCGGCCATGGTCAGGGTTTCGGTCTGGGCATTCATGTCAGATCACGCCGGCTTCGCAGAGTCAGCGCCCCACATCGGAAGGCGTCACCAGCCGCTGAACCACCACCCCATCGCGCAGGTGCGACTGGACGATCTCGTCGATGTCCTGCTCGTCCACGTAGGTGTACCAAACCGCCTCCGGGTAGACCACTGCAATCGGCCCGCCTGCGCAACGGTCCAGGCAACCCGCCTTGTTGACGCGCACCTTGCCGGCGCCGAGCAAACCGTGGGCTTTGGCCTGCGACTTGCACCGGTCGAACGCGGCCTGCGCCTTGTGTTGCGCGCAGGAGGCTTCACCGTTGTCCCGCTGGTTGAGGCAGAAAAAAATGTGACGCTCGTAGTAAGACTTGTTGTCGTTCATGGGGAGATTTTAGGTGGCGTGTGTGGACGCGGCATTTGAGCGGGAGACCGACAGCAGGCCGAAGACGAGCGCGGCGAAGGGCCACAACCAGCCCAACCATTGGGACAGGCCGTGGAAGCGGATGAACCGGCCTTGCTCCCAAACTTCCAGCGACTGGGCGAAGTAAGGACTGAGCGGCGCGCCATTGAGCAGGCTCAGCGAAACGGCCAAGCACAGCAGCATGACCACATTGCACATCCGGCGCGGCATGAAGACGCACAGCACACCCGCGATCAGGGCCAGAACGAGCCCCAGTTGTGCCTGGGGAGTGAGCCAGGCCCAGGCGTGATCCGGGCCGTAGGTCAGGGCGGCGGACAAACCTGCAACAGCCACAGCGCCGCCCACCAGCAGCCCGCAGAACACCAGTCGGCGGCCCCGCGAGCGCATCTCGGCGTAACCCATGAGCAAGGGGGACAGGACGCACAAACCGATGCAGAACGCTTCGGCCAGGAGACTCAATGGACCCGGCTCGGTCAGTCGAACCGGGACCCATTCCAGAAAAGGCGTGTCGGTCAACAACGTGGTGAGACCCGATTCCAGGCGGTCCCAGACTTGACCCAATCCAAACGGCACCGGCTGGGGGTACAAGAGCGCAAAAGGCCACAACGCCAACAGCACGAGGCCTCCGTGGGCCGAGGGCTCGAACCAGTTGGCCCGGATCTGGCTCCAGCGGCGCAAGGCCCCCAGCCGATCGATCAACAGCGCCAGCATGACCCCGAGCGCAGCGCCGACCGCGTTCAACGCCAGGTCCACGTTGGACGGCACACGCATGGGAAGGTAGCTTTGCAGGGTCTCCACCACCACCGACAACAGCACCGGCACTCCCCATGCCACCAGCCAGGTGCCACGCCCGTGGTCCGATCGGCGCAGGGCCAACGCCAGCAGAAAACCCAGCGGCGCGTAACCCACCAGGTTGGCGGCGATGTCAAAACCGGTCCAGTACTGAGGCAGGGGCGCCTGCAGGAACGCCAGCGGGACCACACCTTGATCGCGCCAGCCACTGAACGGGTACAGGCTGGCATACACCACCATGCCGGCGAACAGAAACGCCAGCGGCCAGGCGGAGGAGCGCGCTTTCAAAGCATCAGAAGGGTTTGACGACCACCAGGATCACGGCGATCACCAGCAGGATCACGGGCGCCTCGTTGAACCAGCGGTACCAGACGTGGTTGCGGCGGTTGGCGCCTTGGGAAAACCGCTTGAGCATCACCCCGCAGGCGTGGTGGTAGGCCAGGGCCAGCACAACGATCACCAACTTGGCGTGCATCCAGCCATTGCCAGCCCCCCGGCCGATGCCGTAGCCCAGCCAGAGCCACGTCCCCAGCGCCAGCGCCGGCACAGCCAGCAGGCTGGTGAATCGCATCAGCTTGCGCGCCATGAGGAGCAAGCGCTCACGTTCAGCCACGCTTTCGGGCGGCACCAGGGCCAGGTTCACGAAGATCCGCGGCAGATAAAAGAGGCCTGCAAACCAGCTGGCCACGAAGACGATGTGAAAGGATTTGACCCAAAGCATGCGGTCAGTGTAGCCCCCGTCCCCGGTATGGGAGCGCAGTGCCGCAAGTACGGCTGGACCGCGATGGGGCCAAAAAAAAACCCGGCCAGTTGGGCCGGGTTGGGAAGCCTTTTTGCTGTCACACACTAAGGCGCCCGCTCAGGGAGGAAAAGCGGGGAGCCACCTTTCGGCAGCCCGCCGTAATCCTACACCAATCAACTCGGATATCCAACTTTGACCTGTCAGATCTGACAGTGGGACCGCAACAACGTCACAAAATCTGGTGCACGGAAGACCGTTACATCATCTTGGCCAGTTCGAACATGACCGCCGTGCCCAGCGCCTCACGGATGTTGCCGCGACCCACCTTGGCCATGGACAGTTCGCCGAAACCGGACATGTCGAACGAGCTGTCGTCCGGTGAGATTTCCAGGAATGGGAACTCGAAGACCTCGCGCAGCAGTTCGCGGCGGAACAGCTCGAACGCATCGCCCTTGATCTCGGAGTCCACGATGATCAGGTTCGGCATGCGGCTTCGAACCGCCTGGCGGGCTTGCTCGAAGTCGACCACGCTGTCGGAGAGCACGCCGATCTCCCGCAGTGCGTCGCGCACGTCGGCGCGAATCTGCAGCGTCGGGGAAATCGTCAACACATAGATGCCGGAGAGCGACTTGAACATGGACGAGTGATCGTCCGACAGTTCAACGGCGGAGATGCCGTCCACCGCTTGTACGGTGCGGGTGAACATGGCCGTGAAGCTCACGCCCTCGTCGGATATCTCACGATCGATCTCGATGCCACCAGCGGTCTGCGCGATCTGGCGAATGAGCACCCAGCTCAGGCTGTCGAGCATGGCCGAGCTGGAAGGAGGCGCACCGTCGTTGGACACGCGAACCTGAAGGCGGGCGTGTTTGGGCCAGGCGTTCATGTCCATGCGCACATCAATGCGGCTGCCAAATGGCAAACCCCAGTCGAGCACCGCATTGGCGAATGCGTAGGCCACCGTCGGGTCGATCAAAACCTCCACCGGTTTGAGCTTGCGGCGCAACTCGATGCCGAGAACGCCGAGTTCATTCTTGCGCTCTTGCAGGATGCCCTCGACCAGCTGCGCCATGTCGACCTTCTCGTGCGACTGGCGGATGCGGCCGCCATAAAAGCGGTTGATCTGCTGGGTGCTGATGCCAGCCATCTTCAGACGTTCGGTGGGGATGCTCAGGGCGCGGTGCTCGAGCGAGGTGATGCGTTCCTTGGCCAGCAGCAGGTCGATGCCGTTCTGCAGTGAACTGACACCCACAGTGATCTGGTCGGCCAGGCTGGCCATCAGGTCGGGCCAATGCTCGTCCAGTGACCAGGGTTGTTCGGCGGTGCTGCCTGGCTTCGCGGCTGCGGAAGCGTTGGCATGGTTCTTTTTGACGGACTGCATGGATCGGTGAACAGGTTCGGTGAGGCGGGAATGCGTGTTGTGCTGCTGGCGGGTCGGGGATGCGCCGAGTAGTCAAAAGCGTTCAAAAGATGGCGCACAAAGACTGTGGGTTGAAATTATCACCACCGGTCCAACAGGAACCGCGGGGAGGTATCAATCATTTCTTCTTACCGTGGAGTTCAACACAATGGCGCCACCTTTCGCATGGCTGCGGCTGGCCACCGGCTTGTCGCCAGCGACCGGCGTGACACGCGCTGGGGTTGGCTGTTTGCCACAATAGGCCGATGCACAACCCCGCCCCCTACCCCTTCAGCCGCCCCCGTCGCCTGCGCCGGGATCCGTTCACCCGCGATCTGGTGCGTGAACACCGGCTGACGCCGGCCGATCTGATCTACCCGGTGTTCGTGCTCGACGGCGCTGGTCGGCGCGAGGCAGTGGGCTCCATGCCGGGCGTGGAGCGCCTGAGCCTGGACTTGCTGCTGCCCGTGGCCGAAGACTGCGTGGCGCTCGGCATTCCGGTGATGGCCTTGTTCCCGGTGATCGACCAGTCGCTCAAGACGCCGGATGGCCAGGAAGCGCTGAACCCCGACGGCCTGGTGCCGCGCGTGGTGCGCGAGCTGAAAAAGCGCTTCCCCCAGCTCGGCGTGATGACCGACGTGGCGCTCGACCCCTACACCAGCCACGGACAGGACGGCTTGCTCGACGAGCACAACTACATCCTGAACGATCCGACGGTGGAGATCCTGGTGAAGCAGGCGGTGACGCAGGCGCAGGCGGGCGTGGACATGGTGGCGCCCAGCGACATGATGGACGGACGCATCGGCGCCATCCGCACCGCGCTCGAAGCCCACGGTCTGGTGCACACGAAGATCATGGCCTACAGCGCCAAGTACGCCAGCGCGTTTTACGGCCCGTTCCGCGACGCGGTGGGCTCGGCCGCCAACCTGGGTAAGGCCGACAAGAAGGTCTACCAGATGGACCCGGGCAATTCGAACGAAGCCTTGCGTGAAGTGGCGCTGGACCTGGCCGAAGGCGCCGACATGGTGATGGTCAAACCCGGCATGCCGTATCTGGACATCGTGCGCCGGGTGAAAGACGAGTTCGCCGTGCCCACCTTCGCCTACCAGGTCAGCGGCGAGTACGCGATGCTCAAGGCCGCCGCCATCAACGGCTGGCTGGACCACGACGCGGTCATGATGGAAAGCCTGCTGGCCTTCAAGCGCGCCGGCGCCGACGGCGTGCTGACCTACTTCGCCCGCGACGCCGCCCGCCTGCTGCGCGGTTGAGCCTGCACCCCATGCGCGTCTTCCACGTCCTGCCCGGCTCGGTGAGCGAGTCCGCGAGCCTGCCCATGGTGCTGCCCTCCAAGGGTTACGTCTGGATCGCCTGCGGGCGGCGCGAGTTCGAGCTGGAGCAGGGCGCCGTGCAATCCACCCTGCAGGTGATGACGGGCATGACCCTGGTGGACCTGCACATCTCCGACCTGCTCAACAACCAGCTGCCCTCGCACTACGACTACACCTCGCAATACGACATCCTGGTGTTCCGCCGCCTCAGCACGGGGCACAGCGAAACCGATCTGGCGCACCCGGGCGAGATGCTGACGCAGCCCCTGAAACGCGGGGGCCCCCCGGTGCTGCGGCGCATCGACACCAGCCCGGTCGGCTTCGCGGTGTTCGACCGCGTGCTGCTCACCATCCATCCCGCGGGGTGCCTGGTGCTGGACCACTACGCCTCCCGGCTCATGACGGCCACCACCGCGGCCTCGCGCGCCGCCGGCATTGCATTGCCGCCGAGCCCGGCCGATCTGATGCTGCGCATCGTCAACCAGATGGTGGACGGTTACCTGGACCTGCGGCGCGAACTCACGCGCCAGCTGGACCACTGGCAGGGTGAACTGCTGAGCCCGCGCGCGCGCTTCAACAACTGGGGCTCGCTGCTGGACGCCCGCATCTCGCTGCACCACCTCGATGAAATCTGCGAAGACCAGCGCTCGGCCATCCAGGACTGGATCGAGGCGCTGAACACCTGGGAGCCCAACGAACACAACGGCGGCCAGCGCGGGCTGGACCTGCTCAAGGTGCGCTCGCGCGATGTGCTCGAACACATCGAGCGGGTGGTTCACCACGTGCGCCGGCTGGAACAGAACGCCGAGACCGCGGTGCAGATGCATTTTTCTGCGCAGAGCAACCGCACCAACGACATCATGCGCACGCTCACCGCACTGACCGCGATCTTCCTGCCACTGAACCTGATCGCCGGCATCTTCGGCATGAACTTCGAGTTCATCCCGCTGACCCACCTGAAGAGCGGTTTCTGGTGGGCCATGGGCTCCATGGCGCTCACCGCCGCGGTGCTGGGCGTGGTGTTCTGGCGCAAGCGCTACCTGGCGCGCACGGCGCGCTGAGATCCCTCAGGGTGTGGGCGTGGCCACCCCGAACAGCCGGGCGCCGTTGTCCCAGGCGATGCGCCGCGCCACGTCGGCCGGCAGGCCGCCGAGCCAGGTGCGGTAACCCTGCATGAGCTCGCCGTAGTACTGCCAGCGCTGGTTGACCCAGGTGTCGGAGCCGATCATGAAACGGTCGGGGTACTTGAGCAGCAACGCGCGCCACTCGGGGCAGAGCTGGCCGTCGGCGCAGGCCAGACCCGGGCGGTAGGAGAGCTCACCCATCAGCTTCGGGTAACGCGCGAACAACGCGTCCACCCGCGAAGCTGGCGTACCACCTATGCCCGTGTGTGCCCAGATCAGGCGCATTTTCTGGCCCTTGGATGGCGTGTTCGCCATCAGCAGATCGATCGCCACATCGTCCACGTGCGCGAGGATGGCGAGGTCTTTTTCTTCGGCCAACGCCATCAGCTGCTTGGCCACCGGACCATTGGCGTTGGCGCTGTCGTACAGGTGGAACTCACCCAGGCCGCGGTAGGGCCCGGCGGGCGTGCCGCGCGCCAGCTCAGCGTTCACCATCTCCACGATAGTGGGATCGCGAAACCAGTTGCTGTAGTCGGCTCGGTTGCGGTAAGGCCGCACGAAGGGCACCACGGTGACGCCGGCGGCGCGCGTCTGCTCGCGCGCGGTGGCCAGCGCGGTGGTGCCGTCGTTGGGGCGCGAGTTGGCGACGATGGCGCGCACACCGCTCTTCTGCATGCGCTCCAGCACGTCGGCGATGGGGTGCGGGCAGCCCGGCGCCGGCGTGTCGTGGGTGCAGGCCTCGTCGTTGTAGTGCAGGTGCGCGTCAAACAGCGGACCGCTGTAGTCGGCCGCCGCGGCGGCCGTGCAGGCCGCGGTCAGAACGCTGAGCAGACCGGCGCGCCACATACCCGTTCAGTCGATGTGGTGCGCGAAAAACGCCAGCGTGCGTTCGCGCGCCAGCTTCGCAGCGGCCTCGTTGTACGAGCCGCGCTGGTCGCAGTTGAAGCCGTGGTTGGCCGCGTACACGTGCACCGTCACGTCGGGCTGGGCCTTCTTGAAGACCTCCACCGTGTCCATCGGAATCCAGTGGTCCTGGTCGCCGAAGTGCACCATCACCGGCACGGTCGGCTCGCGCGCTGCTTCGGCCGCTGCCGTCATGCCGCCACCGTAATAGGGCACGGCGGCGGACAGTCCCTGCAGCGTGCAGGCCGCGCGCCAGGTGAGCAGACCGCCCCAGCAGTAACCGACGATGCCGACCTTGCCCGCCTGCGACGCGTGGTCGATGGCGGCCTGGATGTCGGCCATCACGCCGGGCGCGGGCAGGCCTTCCACCGCGGTCTTGAAGCCGAAACCGGTGCCCATGTCGGCCTCGGTGTAGCCCAGGTCCACGCCGGGCTGCACGCGGTGGAAGGTGGCGGGTGCGACCACGAAGTAGCCGTCGGCCGCGTAGCCGTCGGCCACCGAGCGGATGTGCGAGTTCACGCCGAAGATTTCCTGCAGCACCACCACGCCGCCCTTGGCTTTGGGGTTGCCTGCAGGCCCGGCCACGTAGGCCGGAAAGGTGGTGCCGTCAGCGGCCTTGAGTTCGATCATGTGTCCCATGGGATGCTCCTGTTGTCGGTTGAAAAAGATCAGGCGCGCAGCTTGCGTGCCACGAAGTCGAGTCGGTCCTGGCCCCAGAACAGCTCGCCGCCGATCACATAGCTGGGTGCACCGAACACGCTGGCGTCGATCGCGGCCTGCGTGTTCTCGTCGTAACGCGCCTGCACGTCGGGCTGCTGCGACTGCGCGAGGCGCGCCGCGTCAAGGCCGCATTCTGCGAGCAAGGCCGCCAGCACGTCCATGGATGCAATGTCCCGCTCCTGCGCCCACACGGCGGTGGTCACCGCACCGGTCAGCTTCATGGCGGCATCGGCGCCGTCGTGCAGGGCCACGGCGGTGATCAGGCGCGCAGCCGGATCGCCCGCCACCGGAAAGAAACGGGGCTCGGGATTCAGCGGCACGGCAAGCGCTTCGCTGAACCGGCGCAGCTCCAGCAGCCGGTAGGCCTGGCGCTGCGGGGCGCGCTTGGGCAGCGGCAGGCCGCCGGACAGTGGAAAGATCTTGCCCAGGTCCATGGGCAGCACGCGCACTGCTGAGCCGGTCTCGCGCACCAGGGCGGCAAATCGCTCGTGGCCCAGGTAGGTCCAGGGGCTCTGCGGGGCCAGGAAGTAGTCGACTGTGTGACGCATGCGGGTCTCCTCACGCTGTTGTAATGGCCATCTAGCGGCGAGCCCGTGTTGTACGCGATGCCACCACTTTCTGCAGGAGGCAGGTTATGGACGAGGCAAGTGGGCGGGTGCTCCTGGTCACCGGTGGCGGGCGCGGCATCGGGGCTGCGACCGCGCGGTTGGCTGCATCCCAGGGCTGGGCCGTGGCGGTGAACTACACCGCCAATTCGCTGGCCGCCGACGAGGTGGTGCGCGGCATCCGCGAGCTGGGCGGCACGGCCATCACGGCGAAGGCGGACGTGGCCGATGAGGCCCAGGTGCTGGCCATGTTCCAGAAGATCGACGCCAAGCTCGGCCGCCTGAGCGGCCTGGTGAACAACGCGGGCGTGGTCGACGTGAGCGCACGGGTCGACGAGATGAGCGTGGCGCGCTGGCGCCGCATGTTCGACATCAACGTGATCGGCTCCATGCTGTGCGCGCGCGAAGCGGTGCGCCGCATGAGCACAACGCATGGCGGTGAAGGCGGCGCGATCGTCAACGTGTCCAGCGCCGCGTCGCGCCTGGGCTCGCCCGGCCAGTACGTGGACTACGCCGCGGCCAAAGGCGCCATCGACGCCTTCACCATCGGCCTGGCCAAGGAGGTGGCGGCCGAGGGCATCCGCGTGAACGCGGTGCGCCCGGGGCTGATCGAGACCGAGATCCACGCATCCGGCGGCCTGCCCGACCGGGTGCGCGACCTGCAGCACCTGGTGCCCATGCAGCGCGGCGGCACGGCCGACGAAGTGGCACAGGCCATCGTGTGGCTGCTCTCTAGCGCAGCGAGTTACACCACCATGAGTTTGTTGGACGTGTCTGGAGGACGCTAGCGATGGCCCCTGAAATCAAGTACTGGTGGGAAGACCTGGAGGTGGGCGAAACGCGCGACCTCGGCACCACCACCCCCACCGAAGAAGAGACCGTCGCTTTCGCGCGCCAGTTCGACCCGCAGCCGTTCCACCTGGACCACGACGCCGCCCGGGCCTCGGTGTTTGGCGCGCTCAGTGCCAGCGGCTGGCACACCTGCGCCATGGCCATGCGGCTGATGGTGACCAACTTCCTGAGCGAGAGCTCCAGCCTGGGATCACCCGGCCTGGACAGCCTGAAGTGGCTCAAACCGGTGTTCCCGGGCGACACGTTGCGACTGCAACACACCATCCTGGAAAAACGGCCCATGAGCAAACGACCCGATGTGGGCCTGGTGAGAACCAGCTGGGAGATGTTCAACCAGCATGGGGACAAGGTGCTGTTCATGGAAGGCTACGGGATGTTCCGCCGCCGTGACCCGGGGAAGCCGTAGCCGTTGAGGGGGAGGCGCACAGCGCGGCGGGGGTGGGCCACAATCCAACCCATGGATTTCAAGCCGCTCATCACCCTGCTGGCCATCGTCAACCCGTTGGCGATCGTGCCCTTCTTCATCCACTACACGCAGGGCTTCAGCCGCAAGCAGCGCCAGCGAACGGTGCTGATTTCGTCGATCAGCGCGTTCTCCGTCATCGCCATCTGCGCGCTGATTGGCCTGCAGATCCTGGAGTTTTTCGGCATCTCGCTGGCGAGCTTTCAGGTGGGCGGCGGCATGCTGCTGCTGACCTCGGCGCTGTCCATGTTGAACGCGCAACCGGCCGAGGCCAAGACCAACGAGCAGGAAGTGAGCGACGCATCGGCCCGCGCGTCCATCGCCGTGGTGCCGCTCACCATCCCGCTGCTCACCGGCCCGGCCACCATGTCCACTGTGGTGATCTACGCCGACCAGGCCAAGACCTTCTTTCAACACGCCGCGCTGGTGGGCTACGGTGTGGTGATCGCGCTGGCCACCGCCATCTGCTTCACCCTGGCCGAGCCCATTGCGCGCTTTCTCGGGCAGACCGGCATCAACGTGATGACGCGGCTGATGGGCCTGATCCTGGCGGCCTTGTCGGTCGAAGTGATGGCCACCGGGCTGGTGAAGTTGTTTCCGGCCTTACTGGGCTGACGGGTACAGCCCCAGCGTCTGCGCCTGCAGGCGCGACAGGCCCAGCAGCGCATCGGTGAATGGCGTGGCCACGCCGGTGAGTTGGCCGAGTTCACGCACCACGGTCACCAGCGCGTCGAGCTCCACGGCTTTTTTTGCCTGCACGTCCTGCAGCATCGAGGTCTTGAACGCACCCAGCTTGAGCGTGACGGCATGGCGGTCTTCGGGTTGCTGGTCGATCGGAATGCCGATCTTGGCCCCGATGGCCTTGGCTTCCAGCATCACGCTGCTGATGAAACCGCGCACCAGTTCGTCGCCCAAAATGCGGTCGGTGGTGGCGCCCGTGAGTGCGCTCACCGGGTTCACCGTCATGTTGCCCCAGAGCTTGTACCAGACGTCTTTCTGGATCTGCGGCGAGACGCTGGCGTTGAGCCCTGCACGCCGCAAGAGCTCGGCCAGCGCAGACACCCGCTCGCTGGCTTCGCCCGAGGGCTCGCCGATGATCAGACCGTTGCCGAAGTGGTGGCGGATCACCCCCGGTGAATCGACCGAACAGCTGGCGTGCACCACGCCACCCACAACGTTGCGCGCGGGGATGGCGCGGTCGATCGCGCCGGTGGGGTCCACCGATTGCAGTCGGGTGCCAGAGCGCTCACCGCCGAAGCCGTTGAAGAACCACCAGGGCACGCCGTTCATCGCGGTGAGCACCACCGTGTGGCGGCCGATCAGCGGGGCGATGCTGCGCGCTACATCGGCCAGGGCCGGCGCCTTCACCGCCACGATCACGAGGTCTTGCACGCCCAGGGCCACCGCGCTGCTGGAAGCCTCCACAGGCGCGCCGATGAGTCGGCCGTTCTCATGCAGTTGCAGGCCTTCGCGCTGAAGTGCGGCGAGCGTGTCGCCCCGGGCCAGTGCGCTGACGATGCAACCGGTGTGCGAGAGCAGCACACCCAGCCAGCCGCCGATGGCGCCGGCGCCGACGATGGCCACGCGCTGGAAATCCGTTGGCATCAGGTGTTCACTCCAGGTAGCTGCTGTCGAGGCGATTGACCTGCCTCACCAGCGCGTCGAACACGTCACGGCCTGCGCCGTGGTCGGGGCTGAACTGTAACGCGTCGCGTGTGCATTTTTCAGCAATGGCTTCAGACACCGGAATCGCAGCACCTGCCCCGCCCATGCAGAAGGTGGCCAGCTGGATTTCACAGGCGCGCTGCAGCGTCCACAGGATGGCAAAGGTCTGCGGTAGGGTGCTGCCCCAGGCCAGCAGACCGTGGTTGCGCAGGATCACTGCCGGCTTGTCGCCGATGCTTTTCAGCAGGCGCGGCGCCTCGTCCGCGTGGATGGTGATGCCCTCGAAGTCGTGGTACGCCAGCATGCCGTGCAGCTGCGCGGTGTAGAAGTTGGTCTGCTGCAAGCCGCCTTTCAGGCAGGCCACGGCCACGCCGGCGGTGGTGTGGGTGTGCATCACGCAGTGCGCGCCATCCATGGCGTCGTGGATGGCGGCGTGCACCGTGAAGCCAGCCGGGTTGACGCGGTGGGTCGAGCCGCCGAGCACCTCGCCCTGCAGATTGATCTTCACCAGGTTGCTGGCGGTCACTTCGCTGTAGTGGAGCCCGAACGGGTTGATCAAGAACTGCTTCTCGCCACCCGCCACCGAGTCGGGTAACCGCAAGGTGATGTGGTTGTAGATCATCTCCGTCCACCCCAGCATGGCGAACACGCGGTAGCAGGCGGCGAGCTCCAGACGCGCGGCCCATTCGTCCGGGTGCATGCCGGCCGGCAGCACGGTGGTGGTTCTGAGGGTGGCATTCATCGTGGTCTCC
>JBKBWW010000082.1:0-17694 GCA_046314475.1 Hydrogenophaga sp. | reverse complement strand
GGCCAGGCTCGCGCGGCTGATGCCCAGCCAGCCCAGGTGCGACAGCTTGCGCGGCATCAAGGCTGTGCGCGAGGGCAAGGGGTCGGTCAAGGCCAGCTGGGTCGTGTTGCGCAGTTCGGCTGCTGCGTTGGTGAGCTCTGCCTGGGGCAGCCCGAGTTGTTCGAACAGCTTGGTGAAGGCGCTCAGATCGGCGTCTGAGATCTCAGCCTTGGCCGTGGCGCCACCGCCGTGGGTGCGCCCCAAGTTGTTGAAATTCATAAGCCACAGGATGTCGATGATCTCGCCGGAGAGAAAGGCCTCCAGGGTGTTGTCGGCGTTGTTGCTCTTGTCGGCGGCCAGAAAGCTGGAGAGGCGCGCTTCTTCCAGCGGCAGCGCCCAGGGCTCGCCCAGGTGGTCGGCGTTGCCGCTGTTCTGGTTGCTCCGCGCGTCCTCACGCAGGATGAGGCGCGCCCAGTCCAGCGCCCCGGTCAAAATCCAGCCCGCCTGCACGCGCTGGCGCTCGGCCTGCTCGATCTCGGTGGAGCGCCACTGCTGCCACAAGGCGGCCGACGCCAGTGTGGCCACCAGCGTGACGGTGAGCATGGCGAGCAGCAACGCCGCGCCACGCTGGCCCGAGCGTGCAGGCGAGGTTTCGCCGCCGGGCCGCCCCAAGGTGAAACAGCCCCCTCGGGGGGCAGCGACCCGCGCAGCGGCGGAGCGTGGGGGCCATTTCATCGGCCAGCCTCCAGCGTCGGACGCACCCAGTCGCGAAGCAGCGTGCCGGTGAGGCCCTGGCGGCCCGACAGCGTGAGCTGCAAGCGCACACCGTTGGGCAGGCTGCTGGCAGCGGCGCCACCCGGCTCGGCGCCTTCGGTGCCCACCGACGACAAGGGATTGCCCCAGGTCTCACCGCGGTGATAAAAAATTTGCCACTGGTCGATCGCAATGATCGCCAGCGCGCTGTCGGCACCCGGGTTGGTGGTGCTGGCCGTGGAGGGTCCTGCGCCTCGGCCCCAGTCGGCCGCGCGCTGCCAGGCGCGGGCGAGTTCGTCGCGCTGCAGCAGCGGGCCCGACTGCCAGCGTGTCCATTGCCCGCCGCTGGCTGAAGGCAGCAGCGCCCATGCCACCACCCGCACGCCACGGCTGTCCAGACCCGATTCGGCGCTGTCGCGGCGGGTGAGACGCAGCGTTTGCCCATTGAAATCGACCGGTGTCACCTCGCCGGTGTCCAGCACCGCGTCCAGATCGGCGATCCACTGGCCCACCGCGGACTGCAAGCGCAGCAAGCCGTCGGAGCGCTCCTGCGTGATGGTCTGCGTGCGCGACATGCCGTCGATGGAGCGCCAGCTCAGCAACGCAAGCATCGCCATCACCGCGATGGCGACCAGCAGTTCAATGAGGGTGAAGCCCTTGGAGCGGGGGTACCAGGTCATCAGTAGCGCCCGATGATGGTCGAGAGGGACAGCAATCTCACCGTGTTGCCATCGACATCACCCTCCACCACCGCGTCGATCCGGCGGAAGTTGGGGTTGGGCGTGGGCAGCACTGCCAGGCGCACGCGCAGCAACCGGCCGGCTTGTTCGCAGCCCATTTCACTGTCGCCCGTACCGGGCAATTGGCGCTGCAGTCGCAGGCGCGTGAGTTCGTTTTCGGCACAGATCTGGGCCAGCCACTGGTCGCTCTGGCGCACCGCAGCGCGCGTGAGTGCGCCGGTGGCCTGCAGCCCGGCGGCCAGGGTGATGGCGATCACCGCGAGCGCCACCAGCACCTCGATCAGGGTGAAGCCGCGCGATGCCTTCACGGTGCGTCGGCCACCACGGCAAAGGCCGAGATGCCGTCGGTGGCCAGGGTCAGGCGACGGTCACCTTGCTGCAGCACCACGCGCTGCGCGGCAATGAGCGGTTCGGGGCCAAGCACCAGCGTCAAGGCGCCCGGGGGCTGGATCACCTGGGCCAGGGTGTCGGGGCTGAGCCAGGAGCGTGGCCCGATCAGGCTGTCACGCGATGACGCTCCATTGCGAAGCGGCGGCAGGCCGACAAATTCGAAGCCCTGCGGCAGGCTGCGCCACACCACGGGCAGGCCGCTGGTGCGCGATTGCGCGCGCGCTGATTCGATCAGTGCCGACAGGCGCAGGGCTTCCCGTTCCAGCCGCGTGGAACCGTCATCGCGCAAGGACAGCGTCACCCCGGCCGTGGCCAACGCCACCAAGGCCACCACCACCATCAGTTCGATCAGGGTGAAGCCGTGATTGCGCTGCATGGGCTGGTTTCACTGCCAGCTGCCGACGTCGGCGTCGCGGTTTTCACCGCCAGGCTGTCCGTCGGCGCCGAGTGACAGCACGTCCACCTCGCCCTTGAGGCCGGGATTCAGGTATTGGTACGGGCGGCTCCAGGGGTCGGCCGGCAGTTTGTCGAGGTAGGGGCGCCAGTTGGGCGGGATCGGCCCGGTGGAGGGCTTGGCCACCAGCGCGTTGAGGCCTTGTTCGCCGGTGGGGTAACGCTGGTTGTCCAGGCGGTAGAGCTTGAGCGCTTGCATCAGGTTGTTCACGTCGGTCTTGGCCGCGGTCACCCGGGCATCGTCGGCGCGGTCAAGCACGTTGGGCACGATCAGCGCGGCCAGCACGCCGATGATGACCAGCACCACCATGAGCTCGATCAGCGTGAAACCGCGCTGCAGGGCGCGCCAGGGCAACGCGGTGCGTGGCGCACGGTTGCGCGGCTGGAGGTTGTGGTGTGTCAATTCGAACTCCCGAACGCTGGTGTGATGGCGAGACCTGACAAGTGGGTGCACAGGCCTGTGGCCCCACCTTGTGCGCAGGGCGTGGTCGATCATAATCCGGGGCATGAAAAAGGCACCCGCGTTCGGTCACTCCGGCTTTCTGATGGAAAGTCCGGCGGCGCTGCAAAACACCAGCCGCCGAGGGCCGGCGCTGGTGGCGGGTGTGTTGTGGCTGGCGGCGGGCCTGAGCGCAGGCTACTGGGTCTTGCAGGCGCTGGGTCGCTCCCCGGTCACACCGCTGGCGGTGGCTGCCCCCGCACCGATCCAGGTGGACTCGCTCGCCGTGGCCCGCGTGCTGGGCGCGCAGCCCATGGCGGCGGCCGCACCCAACGCACCGGTGGCCACGGGCACGCAGTACCAGTTGCAGGGCGTGGTGGCCGCCAGCGCCGCAGGCGGTGCAGCGCTGATCGCCGTCAACGGTCAACCTCCGCGACCTTACCGCGTCGGGGCATCGCTCGAAGGTGGGCTGGTGCTGCAGGCGGTGTCGCGGCGCTCAGCGCGCCTGGGCGCTTCGATGAACGGGCCCGCCACGGTCGAGCTAACCTTGCCCGAGAGTGCTGCCGCGCCGTCCTGACCGCGGCTGAACGCCTAGCGTTCCAGCAAACTCTGTGCGGCGAGCAGCATGGGCCAGGCCAGCAAGGCGCCAGTGCCCTGGCCAAGACGAAGCCCCATGTCGAGCAGCGGCTGAGACTGCATGTGGATCAGCAGCAGGCGGTGCCCTGCGTCCGCTGCGCGGTGCGTGAACACAAGGTAGTCCACCACGTCGGGGCACAGGCCGCGCGCCACCAGAGCCGCGGCACCCGCCACATACCCATCCACCAGCACCACGCGGCGCTCGCTGGCCGCTTGCAGCATGGCGCCGGTCATCATGGCGATCTCGAAACCACCCAGCGCGGCCAGGGCCTCGAACGGGCCGATGGCGTTGCGGTGTTTGCTGGCGGCGGCCGACAGTTTTTCCACCCGCTTCACGTGCTGCGTGTCGTCCAGGTTGCCGGTCTCGGCGTCGTCCCGGCTGAAGGCGTCCACCAGCGGCACGCCGCACAGGCGCGACAGCAGCATGGCCGCGCTCACCGAGTTGGCCACGCCGACATCGCCCAGCGCGATCACATTGCCCGGCAGGTGGCGCACCACGTCCATGCCGGCGTGCACCGCCGACACCGCCTGCGCGGTGGACATGGCTGGTCCGAGCATCAAGTTGCGTGTGCCGTAGCCGATCTTGCGCAGCAGCAGTGAGCCGTGCTGCTTGGTGTCGCTCGGCGGTGCGATGGGATTGGCCATGCCCGCATCCACCACCGTGAGCTCGAAGCCATGCAGGGTGACCAGTGCGTTCACGGGCGCCTGACCACGCAGCAGCTGCATCACCATCTGTTCGGTCATGGTCGACGCCATCGACGACATGCCTTCGTCGGCGATGCCGTGGTCGGCCGCAAACACCACCAGTTGAGGCGAGTCGAAGGCCAGCAGATCAAATTCGATCGACGTGCCGTTTTGCGCGCGAGCCAGCTGCAGCACCAGGGTTTCCATGCGGCCCAGAGCATGCTCCGGCAGACCTTCGGGTCGCAGGCGCTGGCGCAGAGCAAATTCCAGCATGGTGTCGGTGGTGCCTGAGACCGTGGGCAACTTCAGATCGGCCGGCAGCGCCGCAGAACGTTTGGTCAACGGGGAGAAGATGGGTTCTTGGGCCATGGGCGCGCTCAAATCGGGTTCAGCTCTGCAGAAACAGGCGGTACACCGGGTTGTTGGTCTCTTCCACGCAGGGATAGCCCAAGGTGTCCAGAAACTTGTCGAAGGCCTTGTGGTCCTTGGCCGGCACCTGCAGGCCCACGAGAATGCGCCCGTAGTCCGCGCCCTGATTCCGGTAGTGGAACAGGCTGATGTTCCAGCCCGGGCGCATCAGGCTCAAAAACTTCAGCAGTGCGCCCGGCCGTTCCGGAAACACGAAGCGCAGCAGGCGTTCGTCGTGCGCCAGCGGTGAATGCCCGCCCACCATGTGGCGGATGTGTTCTTTGGCCAGATCGTCGTGTGTCAGGTCCAGCGTCTGGAAACCGTGCTTGATCAGGTTCTTTGCGATCTTGGCCGACTCGCCCTTGCCCTGCGTGGTCAGACCCACAAACACATGGGCCTTGCTGCCGTCGTGGATGCGGTAGTTGAACTCGGTCACGTTGCGCGGGCCGCCTGGCAAATCCCCAATGAGCTCGCAGAAACGCCGGAAACTGCCACGCTCTTCGGGAATCGTCACTGCAAAGAGCGCCTCGCGCTCTTCGCCCACCTCGGCACGCTCGGCCACGAAGCGCAAGCGGTCGAAGTTCATGTTGGCGCCACACAAAATGGCCGCGTAGGTCTGGCCGCGGGTCTTGTGGGTGGCCACGTACTGTTTGATGGCCGCCACCGACAACGCGCCCGCCGGTTCCACGATGCTGCGCGTGTCCACAAACACGTCCTTGATGGCCGCGCACACCGCGTCGGTGTCCACCGTGATGAACTCGTCCACGAGGTTGCTGGCGATGCGAAAGGTCTCTTCGCCCACCAGCTTCACCGCCGTGCCGTCGGAGAACAGGCCCACGTCGGCCAGCGTGGTGCGCGCGCCTTCGCGCACCGAGCGGATCATTGCGTCCGAATCGTTCATCTGCACGCCGATGACCTTGATCTCGGGGCGAAGCGCCTTGATGTAGTTGGCCACGCCGGAAATGAGGCCGCCGCCGCCAATGGCCACGAACACCGCGTCCAGGTGGTCGGAACCCAAGCTTTGCAGCTGCCGCAGGATTTCCATGGCGATCGTGCCCTGGCCCGCGATCACGTCCGGATCGTCGAACGGGTGCACAAAAGTGAGTCCCTGCTTCTTTTGGAGCCCCACTGCGTGGTTGTAAGCGTCGGTGTAGCTCTCGCCGTGCAAGACCACTTCGCCGCCGAAGCCGCGCACCGCGTCGATCTTGACCTGCGGCGTGGTGGTCGGCATGACGATCACCGCCCGGGTGCCGAGCTTGCGCCCGCTCAACGCCACGCCTTGTGCGTGGTTGCCGGCCGATGCGCAGATCACGCCCTTCTTGAGCTGCTCCGGCGTCAGGTGCGCCATCTTGTTGTAAGCGCCGCGCAGCTTGAAACTGAATACCGGCTGCTGATCTTCGCGCTTGAGCAGCACCGTGTTGTGCAGGCGCTCGCTCAGGTTTCGCGCCGGCTCCAACGCCGACTCGACCGCCACGTCGTACACGCGGGCGGTCAGGATCTTTTTGAGGTAGTCGGCCGGCCCCATGGTGGTCACGGGCGAGGGCAGGGCTTGGGATTTGGGTTTTGCGGCGCGGGCTGTCATACAAATGTTCTCCAGCCGCATCATATCGGGGCGAAAAAAAGCCCGGACTGGCAGAACCGGTCCGGGCTTGAATCCACCCAGGGAGGGTAGAGGAGACAACCTTACATACAATGCCGCGAGTATATCGGAGCCATGTTGCGACGCAACATCCGACGTCGTTTTTTGGTGCTTTCTAGGGCGCCGCCCCCAACTCTGTCGACTATTTCACGACTGGACATCTTCCATGGAATGCACCGTCACCTGGACCGGCGCCGCCGGCACCCGTTCCCACATGGGTTTTGTGGCCGAAACCGGCAGTGGTCACGTGATCACCATGGACGGTGCGCCTGACGCCGCCAAGCCTGAGAACGGCGGAGCCAACCTGGCGCCGCGCCCCATGGAAACCGTGCTGGCCGGTACCGGTGGCTGCACGGCCTACGACGTGGTGCTCATCCTCAAACGCGGCCGCCACGAGGTGAAGGGCTGCAGCGTGAAGCTGGAGACCGTGCGCGCAGAAGTCGATCCGAAGGTCTTCACCAAGATCCACATGCATTTCACGGTGAGTGGCACAGCCATTCCGCCCCTGGCGGTGGAGCGCGCCATTGCCATGAGCCACGACAAATATTGCTCGGCCAGCATCATGCTGGGCAAGACGGCGGACATCACCACCAGCTTCGAGGTGCTGGAAGCCTGATCCAGCGCCTCAGATGCGGTGTGCCACCGTCGTCATGACCTTGGCAGCCATCCGCATCAAACCCCTCACCGGCGCCGGCAACTCCACCGCTCCCGCACCCTGTGCTTCGCGCGCGTGCCGGGCCTCGTCCTGCTTCATCTGCGCCACGATGGCGCGTGACGCGTGGTCGCCAACCGGCAGGCGTTCCATGTGCTCGGCGAGATGCGCTTCGACCTGCCGTTCGGTTTCCACCACGAACCCCAGACTCACCGCTGGCCCCATGCGCCCGGCAACCAACCCCAGGCCAAAGGCGCCCGCATACCAGAGCGGGTTCAACAACGACGCACGCGAACCCAGTTCGTCCAGCCGGGTCTGCGTCCAGGCCAGGTGGTCGGTTTCTTCTTTACCCGCGGCTTCCAGCTGATCCGCCAGAGCTGGGTTCGGAGCGGTCGAGCGCCCGGGCCAGCGTGCGCTGAGCGCCTGTGCTGTGTAGAGCGCCTGCGCACACACCTCGCCCACGTGGTTCACGCGCATCAATGCACCAGAGAGGTGCTTGTCCGCATCGCTGAGTTCGTGGTCGCTCGCGCGCTCCGGCAGCGTGGGGCATTCACGTGAGGCGCGCGGCGTGACGAACAAGGTTCTCAAGGCCGAATCGGCCGCATGGATCAGGGCGTCGGTGGCGGTGGTCATGAAGGTCTCGCTATCAAAAACAGAAACGCCATGCTGACACGATCTGGCGCTTGAGTGCGTGCTGCGGCTACAGCGTCAAATGTCGTCGCGTGGATATTGCGGGGTACGGGGCACAGTATCCGTGAACGAATTCACTTCGGGTAACTACCGAGTGCGTCGCGGTGGTGCAACAGAAGCACCGCCGCAGGGCAGAAATGCGGCTTCCACCGTGGCGCCCTCCATTACTTTCTGATGCAATCCATTCAGCTTCCTGATGGAGGTCGGCTCGGCGGCACAGACCACCAGTCCTTATTCAACCCTTGGAGAACCCTTCCATGAAAAAGACCCTGATCGCTCTGGCTGCAGTCGCTGCAACCGGTGCAGCTTTTGCACAGTCCTCCGTCACGCTGGACGGTGTGGTGGAACTTGGCGTGGTTAACCCAGCCGGCGCCAACACCCCAACCCGCCTCGACGCCGCCAACGGCGCCAGCCAGATCCGTTTCCGCGGCACCGAAGACCTCGGTGGCGGCCTGAAAGCCAACTTCGTTCTGGCCCAGCGCCTGAGCTTGGAGTCGGGTGGCAACGACGGCGGCGCAAACGGCCGTCCCACCTTCCAGGGTGAGTCCACTGTCGGTCTGTCCGGCGGCTTCGGTTCGATCAAACTCGGTCGCGCGCTGACCGCACTGCAAGGCCCGATCAACGCGACGGACCCATGGGGCACCCTGCAACAAGCGAACACCGCCATCCTGCCGAACGGCTACTACACCGAGCCAACGGGTAACGTGGACGGTTCCGGTCTGGGCCGTACCGACGGTATCTTCTACAACTCGCCCAATTTCAGCGGTTTCAGCTTTGCTGCAACGGTGGGCCCGAAGTTCTCCGGCACCAACGCACTTTCCCTGGCGGCGCAAGCAGCCAACACCAAGAGCTTCCTGAGCGTGTACGGTTCGTACGCTGCAGGTCCCTTGGTCGTGGGTATCGGTTACGAGCAAAACCGCCGCGATGACACCGTCACCTTCGCTCACGCGATTTACGATTTCGGTTTTGTGCGCGTCGGCGGTGGTTTTGCCACGGTTGAAGCCAGCGCGAATGCCCCAGCTCCGGGCGCGCTCCCTGCTGGCCAGGAAGCCAACAACTGGAACATCATGGCCATTGCCCCGCTGGGCCCTGTGAACTTGAAGTTTGGGTACGGCGAGAGCGAAAACGACACCACTGGCGTTGCACGTTCCAAGAAGCTGGGCCTGGGCCTGGACTACCCACTGAGCAAGCGCACCCTGATCTACACGTCGCTGGGTCGCGACTCGGTTCTGACCACCAACAAAGTGGGCTACGACATCGGCATTCGCCACACCTTCTGATCGTTGCTCGGCCTTGTGCCGGTCTTCGAATTCAGCAAAAAGCCCGCTGCGCAAGCTGCGGGTTTTTTTTATGGGCGGTTGAATGCGCTCCATTCGACACAAACGAGTTTTCGGTAGTTATTTAGACTTCATTTATCTTGGTGTGTTTCAAAAATAAGACAGTTCTGGACGCTGTCCTTTCAGATTTGCGGGATTACCCTTGGTCGGCGATGAGCGCGGGGATAGGATCGGTTTTGTCGATTTTTTCAACCTTTGGCTTTTGACAAGAGAGCCAAAACCTATCCCAAGGAAACAACCCATGAAAAAGACTCTGATTGCTCTGGCCGTCCTGGCCGCTTCGAGCGCCGCAATGGCCCAGTCCAGCGTGACCCTGTACGGTATTGCTGACGCCGGTATCTTCAAAGACAAGGGCCAGTCGGCCGACATGCGCAGCGGTGGCCTGAACAGCAGCCGTCTGGGTTTCAAGGGCACGGAAGATCTGGGCGGCGGTTTGTCTGCCATTTTCCAGCTGGAGCAGGGCATTGACCTGACCAGCGGTGCAGCCAGCGGTTTTGGCCGTCAAGCCTATGTCGGTTTGGCCGGTGGTTTCGGTACCGTCAAGCTGGGTAACGTGTACACCGCTTACGACGACATCGCTGCAGGCGCCGCTCTCGGCTTTGATTCCGGCAAGTTTGACTCGCAGGACATCTTTGGCAGCATGGCTTACAACAGCAATCCTGGCAGCAACCTGTACTACGCAACCCCCGAATTTGGTGGCTTTAGCGGCGCGGTGAGCTACTCGGTCAACGTGGCCAAGCAAGACTACACCTCGATGCACGTCAAGTACAACGGCGGTCCTCTGTACGTGGGTCTGGGCTACCAAGACCAGAGCGATGCAGGCACCGGTAAGCTGACGACCCTGAACGGCACGTACGACTTCGGTATTGCAAAACTGCTGCTGGCCTACGGCACCACGAGCGGCCTCGGCGCGAACAACACCGATGACGTGTCTATTGGCGCTGAAGTGCCAGTGGGCCCAGCTCTGGTGGTGTCGGTTGGTTACGCACGTTCGGAGCCTGATGTCGGCGCTTCGCGCAGCGGCTTCGCTCTGATGGGCAACTACTCGCTGTCCAAGCGCACCATCGTGTACGCTGGCTACCGCAACGACAACGCCGCAGCTGTCGCTGCTGGTGTTGGTGCTGACTCGCGCTTTGGCGTTGGCATCCGTCACGCATTCTGATCTTCGCTTCCAGCGCGGTCTGAATCAAAAAGCCACCCGGCACGCCGGGTGGCTTTTTTCATGGGCGCGGCCTTTTGATCACTTGGCTGCTGTGGCCGCTTTCTTGTCGGCCGGCTTCTTCTCCGCTGCTTTCTTTTCCACCGCAGGTTTGTCCGTTGGTTTGAACGCGTCACCGTTCACAGTCAGGCCCTGGTTTGAGAGTTTCGCTGCGCGCTTGTCACCGATGCCGGGTACCCTCTGGATCAGATCGGCCCAGTCTTTGAATGGTGATGCCTTGCGTTCGTCAACCATCTTGGCGGACGTGGCCGGCCCGATGCCTTTGATGCTGTCCAGGTCGGCCAAGGTGGCCTTGTTGATGTCGACGGCGGCGAAACTGATGGCGGTGAACAGTGCCAGCAAGCTGGCCAGAATGTTTTTGAACATGATTCCTCCGTTTTGAAGTAGTTTGAACGCGTCAGATGGAAGTGGCTGATGGGTGATATCGAATCTGTCGCGGAAGCCTGATGAGAGGCTTCGGGTTTGAAATGTAATTTAAAAATATCAGGTTTGCGAAAATTATTGCGAACTTTTGAATTCAATTTGATTGGTTCGCAACATGCCGGATTGGTCCCCAGCTTCATCGGTTTCCCAGTCCATTGGCCTGATCAAGTCTTGTGGGATGGCGTCGTGGTTTGTGCTCGCCATGGGGCTGGTGGCTTGTTCGACATCAACCGAACGGGTCCAAGAGGCAGGCGACGAGACTGCGTTGGCGCAGCAGCTGGCTTTGAGTCAGGCGGCAGGGAAGCTGTTGACCACGCCGCCCAGTGTGTCGAGCTGGCAGTCGTTTGCCTTGCCTGGCAAGCGCCATGTGGTGTTCGAGCCGGTGGAGGTGTCGGCCCGACCAGCGCTGCGTGTGAAGGCGGACAGCTCGGTGAGCATCTTTCGGCGCCAGTTCGAGCCCACGCTCAGCCAGCCGGGGCGCATCTCGTTCTCGTGGCGGGTCGATGCACTGCCTGCGGGCGCGGACCTTGCGGCGGCAGACGCCTCGGATTCGCCGGTGGGCATCGTGCTGGGGTTCGAGGGCGACCGAACGCGCTGGTCACCAAGGACGCACCGCCTCTCCGAAATGAGCCGCCTGCTCACGGGCGAGGAGTTGCCTTACGCCACGCTGGTGTATGTGTGGGGCAACCGGGAGCTGCCAGGCACCGTGGTGGTGAATCCGCGCACCGATCGCATCCGCAAACTGGTGCTCGACAGCGGACCGCGGGACATCGGCGTGTGGCGCGACCATGTGCGCGATGTGCGTGCCGATTTCAGGATGGCTTTTGGCGAAGAGCCTGGGCCGCTGCGGGTGGTGGCCCTGATGACCGACACAGACAACACGCGCACATCGCTCACGGCGTGGTACGGGCCTTTGGCGCTGGAGGTCGCCTCTGAGGGGAAGCCCTGAGAAGGCGGGCGGGTTCGAGGGACGGCGATGCGGGTTACTCCCGGATCGAGGGCGGGAACGTTTGTTGCATAGTCTCTGGCTGTTCTTTGTCTCAGGGATACCTTCATGACTTCACGCTCTACCCACTTCCGCTTTGCGGCCTTGTCAGTCGCCCTTGCGTTCGCCGCCGGTGGCCTGCAGGCCAAGACCTTCAAATGGACCAGCGCCAGCGACATCCCGACCTGGGACATCCATTCCCAGAACAACGCCTTGGCCAACGGAATTCACGCGTCGGTGTACGAGTCGCTGGTGTACTACAACAGCAAGACCTTCAAGCCCGAGCCAGTCTTGGCCACGGGCTGGAAGCAGGTCACACCCACACAACTGCGCCTCAACTTGCGCACCGGCGTGAAGTTCCACGACGGCGCCACCTTCTCGGCCGACGACGCGGTGTTCTCGATCGAACGCGCAATGACCAAGACCTCGAACTTCGGCATTTATGCGCAGGGCATCGACAAGGTGGTCAAGGTGGATGCGAACACCATCGACATCTTCACCAAAGACCCCAACCCGGTGCTGCTGAACCAGCTCACCGAGCTGCGCATGATGAGCAAGGCCTGGGCCGAGAAGAACAACTCGACCGCGCCGAAAGACATCAAGACGCAAGATGAAAACTTTGCCCATCGCAACGCCAATGGCACTGGACCGTTTGTGTTGAAAGAGTGGCAGCCCGATCAGAAGATGGTGCTCACGCGCAACCCAAACTGGTGGGGCAAGTCCGAAGGCAACGTGACCGAGGTGGTCTACACGCCGGTGAAGGCGGTGGCCACGCGCATGGCTGCGCTGCTGTCGGGCGAGGTGGACCTGGTGCTCGACCCCAGCCCGCAAGACCTGCCGCGGGTGCGCTCCGAAGGCACCTTGAAGGTGGTTGACGGCATCGAGAACCGCACCATCTTCTTTGGCATGGACCAGTTCCGCAACGAACTGCCGGGCAGCAACATCAAGGGCAAGAATCCGCTGAAAGACCAGCGTGTGCGCAAGGCGCTTTACCAGGCGATCGACATGAACACCATCGCCCGCGTGACGCTGCGCGGCCTGGGCCAGCCCACCGGTGCGCTGGTGGCGCCGCAGGTGAACGGCTGGACGGAGGCGGTGCACAAGCGTTTTCCGTTTGATGTGGCCGCCGCGCAGAAACTGCTGGCCGACGCGGGCTACAAAGACGGCTTCGAGGTGGACTTTGCCTGCCCGAACAACCGCTACATCAACGACGAGCAGATCTGCCAGGCGGTCACCGCCATGTGGGCGCGCATCGGAGTGAAGGCCAAGCTGCGCACACTGCCGCTCTCAACCTACTTCCCGATGATCCAGCGCTATGAAGCCAGCATCTACATGCTGGGCTGGGGCGTGCCGACGTTCGATGCGCTCTACAGCCTGCAGTCGCTGGTACGTTCGGTGGGTGCGGGCGGTGACGGCAACTACAACGTGGGCCGCTACAGCAACCCGCAGATGGACGCGCTGGTGGAGCGCACCAAAAAGGAAACCGATCTGAAACTGCGCACCGAACTGCTGACCAAAGCCCTGACCTTGCAGAACGAAGATGTGGCGCACATCCCGCTGCACAACCAGGTGATTCCATGGGCGATGAAGAAGAACATCGACGTGGTGCACCGCGCCGACAACCGGCTGGACTGGCGCTTGATCAAGGTAAACTGATTTCAGCCCCTTGATCAGATAACAGGCAGAGGGTCGTATACCCCCGGGTGCGACCCTCTCTTCATTTCTCCCACGATGTTTGCATTCATTCTCCGGCGGTTGGCGCAAGCCGTGATCGTCATGGTCAGCGTCGCGCTGATCGCATTCATGCTGTTTCAATACGTGGGCGACCCGGTGGTGTTTTTGCTGGGGCAAGACGCCACCGCCGAGCAGATCCGCGAACTGCGCGCCGACCTGGGTCTTGATCAACCGTTCTTCGTGCAGTTCTGGCATTTCCTGGCCAACGCTGTGCAGGGTGAGTTCGGTCTGAGCCTGCGCCAGGGCGCCAAGGTGTCGCGTCTGATCGGCGAACGCCTGCCCGCCACGCTGGAGCTCGCCGCTGTGGCCGCGGTGCTGGCGCTGGCCGCCGGCATTCCGATGGGCGTGTACGCCGCACTCAAGCGAGGCACCTTCGTGAGCCAGCTGTTCATGACCGTGTCGCTGCTGGGCGTGTCGCTGCCCACCTTCCTCATCGGCATCTTGTTGATCCTGGTGTTCGCGGTGAACCTGGGCTGGTTTCCCAGCTTTGGTCGGGGCGACGTGGTGCAGCTGGGCTGGTGGTCCACCGGCCTGCTCACCGCCAAGGGTTGGCTGCACATCACTTTGCCGGCCATCACGCTGGCCATCTTTCAACTCACGCTGATCATGCGGCTGGTGCGCGCCGAGATGCTGGAGGTGCTGCGCACCGACTACATCAAGTTCGCTCGCGCCCGGGGTCTCACCGACCGCGCCGTGCACTTCGGCCACGCGCTGAAAAACACGCTGGTGCCGGTGATGACGATCACGGGCTTGCAGCTCGGTGGCCTGATCGCGTTTGCCATCATCACCGAGACGGTGTTCCAGTGGCCCGGCATGGGGCTGCTGTTCATCCAGGCGGTCACGTTTGCCGACATTCCCGTGATGGCCGCCTACCTGTGTCTGATCGCGCTGATCTTCGTGGTGATCAACCTGATCGTGGACCTGCTGTACTTTGCGGTCGATCCGCGCTTGCGCGTTGAAAAATCCGGCGGCCACTGAACGCCCACCGACATGCTGACCTCCCGCATCAAGGCCCATGGTCGCGCGTTCGCGCACATCGCGGCCTTTCACCCCGAGCTCACCGCGCTGCGGCGCGACCTGCACGCACACCCCGAGATCGGTTTTGAAGAGCACTACACCGCGCAGCGCGTGGTGGAGTCGCTCAAGGTGTGTGGTGTGGACGAGATCCACACCGGCATCGGCAAGACCGGTGTGGTGGCGGTGATCCATGGTCAGCGCCGCGAGAGCGGCCGCATGATCGGCCTGCGCGCCGACATGGACGCCCTGCCCATGACCGAGCACAACGACTTCGCGTGGAAGTCCACCAAGCCCGGGATGATGCATGGCTGCGGCCACGACGGGCACACCACCATGCTGGTGGGCGCTGCGCGCTACCTGGCCGAGACGCGGCAGTTCGATGGCACGGCGGTGTTGATCTTCCAACCTGGTGAAGAAGGTTTTGCCGGCGCCAAGGCCATGATCGAAGACGGGCTGTTCGAGCGCTTCCCGGTGCAGTCGGTCTACGGCATGCACAACTGGCCGCAGATGAAACCGGGCATGGTGGGCGTGAACCCCGGTCCCATGATGGCTTCGGCCGACCGCATCACCATCGAGATCACCGGCAAAGGTGGCCATGGCGCGCACCCCTACCAGACGGTGGACCCGGTGCTGGTCTCGGCGCACATCATCACCGCGGTGCAGAGCATTGTCTCGCGCAATGTGCGTGCCATCGACAGTGCGGTCATCAGCATCTGCGCCATGCAGGCCGGCGACATGGGCGCCTTCAGCGTGATGCCGGGCAAGGCCACGCTGGTGGGCACGGTGCGCACCTTCAACGCCGAGGTGCAGAACCTGATCGAGCAGCGGCTGCAAGAGGTGTGTTCGGGTGTGGCGCTGGGCCTGGGTGCCGCGGCGCATGTGAAGTACGAACGCATTTACCCGGCCACCATCAACAGCGTTGCCGAAGCGCGCTTTGCGGCCGACGTGGCGCAGAAGCTGCTGGGCCACGATCACGTGGACCGCAACATGGACCCGAGCATGGGAGCCGAAGATTTTTCGTTCATGCTGCAAGCCAAACCCGGCGCTTACTTGCGCCTGGGGCAGGGCCTGGAGAGCGGCATGGGTGGCTGCTATCTGCACAACAGCCGCTACGACTTCAACGACGAGGTGCTGCCCCTGGGCGCCGCGCTGCATGCCGGCCTCATCGAGCACGGCATGCCGCTGGCCGAGCAGCCGGGCAAGACAACACCAACAAGTTCCAAGATTTCCAACCACGCAAGGAGCGATGCATGAAGTTCAACAAGACGCTGGTCACGGGCCTCGTGATGGCCGCTGTGGTCGCCATGGGCTCGGCCCAGGCCCAGACCATCCGCATCGGCAACCAGGGTGACGCGCTCTCCATGGACCCGCACTCGCTCAACGAATCGCTGCAGCTCAGTGTGACCAACAACGTGTACGAACCGCTGGTGGGCCGCGACCGGAACCTGGGTCTCGTGCCCGCGCTCGCCACCAGCTGGAAGCAGACTTCGCCCAGCGTGTGGCGGTTCGAGTTGCGCAAGGGTGTGAAGTTTCACGACGGCGCGCCGTTCACCGCCGATGACGTTTTGTTCACCTTCGCGCGCGCCTCGGGCGAAGGCTCGGACATGAAGAGCTACACCAACGACGTGAAGGAGATCCGCAAGGTCAACGACTTCGCGGTTGAGATCGAGACCAAGGGCCCGTTCCCCATCCTGCCCGACGTGCTCTCGCTCCTGTTCATCATGAACAAGAAATGGTCGGAAGAGAACCAGGCCACGCGCCCGGTGGACCGCCGCAAAGGCATTGAAAACGCCGCCTCGTTCCGCGCCAACGGCACGGGCCCGTTCCGCCTGCGCGAGCGCCAGCCCAACATCAAGACCAGCTTCGTTCGCAACGGCAACTACTGGGGCAAGATCGAAGGCAACGTGATCAACGTGGAGTACACGCCGATCGGCAACGACTCCACGCGCGTGGCCGCGCTGCTCTCGGGCCAGGTCGACGTGATCGAGCCGGTGCCGCTGCAGGACGTGGCGCGCATCAACGCCAGTGGCAAAAGCAAGGTGATGCAGGGCCCCGAGCTGCGCACCATCTTCTTGGGCATGGACCAGAAGCGCGACGAACTGCTGTTCTCCAACGTGAAGGGCAAGAACCCGTTCAAAGACAAGCGGGTGCGACAGGCCTTCTACCAGGCGATCGACATCAACGGTATCCAGCGCACCGTGATGCGCGGCGCTTCCAAGCCCACGGCGCTGTTGGTGGGCCCGGGCATCAACGGCTTCGACGAGTCGATGAACACCCGCTTGCCTTACGACCCTGACGCGGCCAAGAAGCTGCTCACCGAAGCCGGCTACCCCAACGGCTTTGAAGTGGCCATGAACTGCCCGAACGACCGTTATGTGAACGACGGCGCGATCTGCCAGGCGGTGGCGGCGAGCCTGGCCCGGGTGGGTGTGAAGATCCTGCTGCAAGCAGAGACCAAAGGCACCTACTTCCCCAAAATCCTCAAGCGCGACACCAGCTTCTACATGCTGGGCTGGACCCCGGGCACCTACGACTCGCACAACGCGCTGAACGCGCTGGTGCGCTGCGTGGACGACAAGGGCAGTGGCCAGTTCAACCTGGGTGCCTACTGCAATCCCAAGGTCGACGAGCTGACCGTGCAGATCCAGTCGGAGACCGACAAGGCCAAGCGAGATGGCTTGATCAAGCAGGCCTTCAAGCTGCATTCAGACGACATCGGTCACCTGCCGCTGCACCAGCAGGCGCTGGCCTGGGGCGTGGCGAGCAACGTGACGCTGGTCCAGATGGCCGACAACTTCATGCCGTTCCGCTACATGTCTGTCAAATAGAGAGGCCCCCCCTGCGCCGCCTGCGGCGGCTTCCCCCCGGTGGGGGGACGCACGCTGGGGCCGGCGGAGCCGGACCCTCGCGAGCCCTGGTCAGGGAACTGCCACACCATTGCACTCTTAGGAATTCACGTTGACTTCTCTTCTGCACCGCTGGTTCGACAGCGATGTCGGCCACAGCTTCCGAACCTCGCCCACCGCCATCGTGGCGGCGGTGATTGCGTTCATCTGCATCTTCTGCGCTGTGTTTGCGCCCTGGGTGGCGCCCCACAACCCGTTTGATCTGGCCACGCTCGAACTCTCCAACGCGCGCTTGCCTCCCGCCTGGAGCCCCGAGGGTTCGCGCAATTTCCTGCTGGGTACCGACGACCAGGGCCGAGACATCCTCTCGGCGCTGATGTATGGCGCGCGCATTTCGCTGGCGGTGGGCTTTGCCTCGGTGGTGCTCTCGGTGGTGATCGGTGTGTCGTTTGGTCTGGCCGCCGGTTTTCTGGGGGGCTGGGTCGACAGCGTGCTCATGCGCCTGTGCGATGTGATGCTGTCGTTCCCCGCCATCCTGGTGGCGCTGCTGATCGCAGGTGTGGGCCGTGCGCTGTTTCCCAATGCGCACGAGGCGTTGGCCTTCGGTGTGCTCATCATCTCGATCACGCTCACCGGCTGGGTGCAGTACGCGCGCACGGTGCGCGGCTCC
>JBKBWW010000081.1:17745-17983 GCA_046314475.1 Hydrogenophaga sp. | reverse complement strand
GGGGTGGCGCGGGCACGCGAGGCTTCGTCGGGTGCGGTACCGGTCAGCTCGACATTGCCGGCTTCGGTGTCCACATCGATCTTCAAGGCGCTGAGCTGGTCGTCGGCGGCGAGCGCGGCGTTCACCTTGGTGGTGATGGCCGCATCGGTGGCGCTTTGGGCCACGCTGTCGGCGGCTTTGGAGCCGGCGGCCTGCATGTCGTTGGCGGCCACCTGGGCGTCGTTTTTAATATACGTGG